>DAOWJS010000028.1 GCA_030640255.1 Dehalococcoidales bacterium
CGGCGGTTCCATCCTCAGTAACCGTAATGAGCTTTATTTTAGGCGGTAAAAGGAGGGTGGGGTAAAGCTGGGAGGCAGTGGAGGCGCCTATGAGTAGGGTTACTGAGCATGCTTGGTTCAGCGCTTCCTGGGATAGAATGCATAATGGCGCAATACCAATGCCACCAGCTACCAGTAACAGGTTGTGAGCGTCAGGGTAAATAGAAAAGCCGTTACCTAGCGGTCCCAGCAGGTCTATTTTATTACCGACTTGGCGTTGAGATAGCCAGCGTGTGCCTTTGCCGACTACCGTGAAGAGGAGAGCTAGTTTATTTTGGTTGGATAGCTGGTGGATACTCAGCGGGCGGCGCAGGAGGCATTCAGAGCCTTCGCCGCAGCGTACCATAACAAATTGTCCCGGACCTGCTGTTGAGGCTATCGGGGGGGATTCCAGCCAGATAAGATAAACCCCGGGCATAACTTCACTAGTAGAAATAATGGGAGCCACAGCTTGCTTCAAGCTGGCTCCTTTCCCCGGTAGTCGGGCAGGGGTTGAGCGCTATAAATTTGGCTTCCGTTGGCAAGTGCCTCTACCGCAGCTCGAGCCGTATCCAGGGAGGTAAAGCAGGAAACACGCCTCTCGGCAGCCGACCGACGGATTTGGAAACCATCTCTTAGCGGGACACGATCTCCGGTAACGGTATTGACGACGCCGTTTACTGTTCCATCATTAATGATGTCAATAACATTGGGATGCCCCTCGCTCAATTTTTTGCTAATCATTTTTACCGGGAGTCCCGCCGCCTCAATCATAGCTGCTGTGCCTTCGGTGGCATAGAGTTTGTAGCCTATTGAGGCGAACCTTCTGATTATAGGTAGCGCTTCGGGCTTATCTCGGTCAGCAATACTGAAAAGTATGGCACCTTGAGGCAGTAGCATTAGTCCCGCAGCTAGAAGTGCCTTGGCTAAGGCAGCATCAAAGGTGTAATCAATCCCCATTACCTCTCCGGTGGACTTCATTTCCGGACCAAGGTAGGTATCAACGCCAAGTAGTTTTGACATAGAGAAAACCGGGGCTTTAATGGCTACCAGTTCTTGCTTGGGCCACAGTCCGGTGTGGTAGCCCTGCTCCTTGAGGCTTTTACCCAGCATAACCTTGGTGGCCACTTTTACCATAGGTATACCGGTAACCTTGGAGAGAAAGGGGACGGTGCGGCTGGCCCTGGGGTTAACCTCTAATACATAGACCGAAGGCTCAGAACCGGGAGGTACTGATTCTGGATGAGGCATAATGACGAACTGGATGTTCATCAAGCCTTTAATTTTGAGTGCCAGTCCCATCCTGATAGTATAGTCAACAATAGTTTCTACCTCTGGCTCGGTTAGATTTATCCCGGGATAGACGGCCATAGAGTCTCCACTGTGGACTCCTGCCCGTTCAATATGCTCCATTATCCCGGGAATGAGAACACTCTCCCCGTCACCTATGGCGTCAACCTCTACCTCTTTTCCTTGCAGGTATTTGTCAATAAGCACCGGGTGCTTGGTATCCAGTTCTATGGCTAGCTTCATATAGCGGACTAGCTCGCCGGCATTGTGAACTATTTCCATAGCTCTGCCGCCGAGGACATAGCTGGGGCGAACCAATACTGGATAACCGATAAGCTGAGCTACCTTGAGGGCTTCATCTACCGAGGTTACCCCGGCTCCCGGTGGTTGAGGAATGCCCAGCTCGTTGAGGAAGTTCTCAAATCGGCGCCTGTCCTCAGCCAGGTCAATAGCCTCAGCGCTGGAGCCGAGGAGAGGCATCCCGCTGCGAAATAGGGGCTCAGCCAGGTTTATCGCCGTCTGACCTCCAAATTGGACTATAGACGGCGAGGGGGCATTGTCCGGTTGCCCGCTTTCATTTTCCAGGATGTCACGCAGGCTTTCCTCATCCAGGGGTTCAAAGTAGAGGCGGTCACTGGTATCAAAATCGGTGGACACCGTTTCCGGGTTGGAGTTGACCATTATACTCTTGAAGCCAGACTCCTGCAGTGCCCAGGAAGAATGAACGCTACAGTAGTCAAATTCAATACCCTGCCCAATGCGGATAGGTCCGCTACCGATGACTATCGCCTTGTTTCCTTCAAGAGGCTCAGCCTCATTCTCCTGGTCGTAGGTGCTGTAGAAGTAAGGGGTGCCGGCGTCAAACTCAGCAGCACAGGTATCCACCATCTTGTAAACGGGACGGATTTGCCACTTGTGCCGCAACTCCCTTACCTGCTCGGTGAGTCTATCAGCCAGGGTTCCAATCTGCTCGTCAGAGAAGCCGAGCCGTTTTGCCCGCCGTAGAAGCTCTGGGGTCAGCGGCTTAGACAGGAGCCTCTTTTCCATATTAACAATGTTCTGGAGCTTATCCATAAACCACAGGTCAATCTTGGTGTGGTTGGATAGCTCTTGGGCAGTGAGCCCTCTTCTCAGGGCGGCCATTAGCGCCCATAATCTCAGGTCGTTAGGTTCCAGAAGGTAGGCATTGATATCTGTTCCCATCTCCCAGGTGCGGTCTTCCCACAGTAGCGACCGGTTGCTAAACTCAAGGGAGCGAATCGCCTTCTGCAGAGCGGCTTCAAAACAGCGGTCAATAGCCATTACCTCGCCGGTGGCTTTCATCTGGGTGCCGATAACCCGGTCACCGGAGGCAAACTTATCAAACGGCCAGCGAGGAATCTTGACCACCAGGTAGTCCAGTGCTGGCTCGAAGGCAGCCATGGTTTTCCCGGTTATCTGGTTGGGGATTTCATCCAGCCTTTTGCCGACGGCTATCTTCGCCGCCACGCGGGCAATGGGATACCCGGTAGCCTTACTGGCTAGGGCGGAGCTTCGGCTGACCCTGGGGTTTACTTCAATCACATAATAATCATTGCTGTTAGGGTCGAGGGCGAACTGGATATTACAGCCGCCTTCAACTCCCAGGGCACGAATAATCTTGAGGCTGGCTGTCCGCAACATCTGGTGCTCTTTATTAGTCAGAGTCTGGCTGGGAGCCACCACGATGCTGTCGCCGGTATGAACCCCCATCGGGTCAATATTCTCCATATTGCAAACGGTGATGCAGTTATCGGCCCCGTCGCGCATTATCTCATACTCAATCTCTTTCCAGCCAATTACCGATTCTTCCAGCAGTATCTGGTGAATGGGACTGGCTGCCAATCCTACGGTTGCCGCATGGTCCAGCTCCTCCCAGGTATTGGCTACCCCGCCCCCAGTCCCCCCCAGGGTGTAAGCGGGGCGGATTATCAGGGGCAGACCTAAGTCCTTGGCTACCTTGGCGGCTTCTTTTAAGCTGGTTACGGTGGCGCTCTTCGGCACCGGCTCGCCGATATTGATTAGCATCTGCTTGAATAACTCGCGGTCTTCCGCCATTCTTATGGTTTGTATCGGTGTTCCCAGGCTTTTCATATTATATTTGTCTAAAACGCCGGCATCGGCTAAGTCCACCGCTAGATTAAGCCCGGTCTGACCACCGAGGGTGGGCAGTAGCCCATCGGGACGCTCCCGCTCAATAATGCGGGCGACCATTTCCACGGTGAGCGGCTCAATATAGATAATGTCGGCGATACCCTCATCGGTCATAATGGTTGCCGGGTTGGAGTTGACCAGCACCGAGGTTACCCCCTCCTCCCGCATCGCCTTGCACGCCTGGGTGCCGGCGTAGTCAAACTCCGCCGCCTGCCCGATAACAATCGGCCCCGACCCAATAATTAATACTTTAGATGGTTTCTTGGTCAAGATGTGTGCTCCTTATAAAAGAAATGCGACCAGATGAGAATATCTAATAAGCGAAGAAGGGAAACGTCATACATATATTCATATTTAGTTGAAATAATCTGCTGTATCTTAGTTAATTCATCTTTGTTTGCATCTATATCTTTTTTTAGTTCGGAAATACACTTGATAGCCCAATCAGACTCGCTAGTCCATTTCTGGTCTATTATGATGGCTTTGCAGTAATCTATTTCCAATATACTATCAAGAATTGGTATTACATTTGGTAATTTCTTGTGCAGTATTTTTGTCTTTCTAGCAAGACTCAAATATTTTGTGTCGAATGCTTGTATTAATTCACCAATTTTACCCCACGGTATCTTTTCAAAATCGTCAGAGATTTTTGTGTTGTAAGGAATTTTAGAGAGACAGGAGTTTATCTTATTTATTTTTTCAAGGAGCGGTTTAATTACAAGTGATTCATCATAATAAGGAATTCTAGCACCAAGACTATTACTGGCATCTATAGCCATAAGTATTTGTGCCTTGTTTAAGAAGCTGTTTGTAGGTAGTCTCATACTGTCATAATATCGGGCTCCGCTTTCCCTGTTCCAGTAATATTCAATTTTCTCAATAGGATTTGAAATCTGGATGTTATTTCTTAGTTTAATCATTACTTCACCTCCTTACCTTCATCTTGTTCTACCTCACCCCCTTTGTCCCCCTCTCCTTCAAAGGAGAGGGGGAGGTTGGGTGTGGAGAGGGGCTTCGCCCCTCTCAGACTCCCCGTATTAAGTTCTGCCTCACTCGGACTCCCCTTAATCATATCTAGATGTTTCGTCCCTCTCAGGCTCTCCCCACATTCAAGCTTGGGAGGATTATCCTCTCGGACTCCCCGTATTTTGTTCCGTACCTTTAGGTTCTCCTAAATACTAAGGGTTCAACCCTCTCGGACTCCCCTTATTCAATTTTGTCTATCTCCCTCCACTCAGGTGGGTTATAGAGAGGTTCAACCTCCCTTTTTAACCATCTCCTTACCCATCAGGAGAGTTTTAGAGAGGCGAAGCCTCTCTTTTTACATCTTCCCCTTCCCCTTACCCAATCCCCAAGGGGAAGGGGATAAAGGGGATGGGGTTACCACTAAACAGGGGCGAAGCCCCCTAAAACTCCCTGTATTCATTTCCCTCCCCTCACCATCTCCAGAAACTTTTCAAAGAGGTAGGTATTGTCCAGGGGGCCGGGGGAGGCTTCGGAGTGGTACTGGATGGAGAAGATGGGTAGCTCCTTGTGACGCAAGCCTTCCACCGTACCGTCATTCAGGTTGATATGGCTTACCTCTAGACCATCTTTCAAGGTATCGGGGTCAACGGCGTAGCCGTGGTTCTGAGCGGTGATATGGATTCGCCCATCACTCAGGTCGCGGACGGGGTGGTTACCGCCGCGATGACCAAACTTCAGCTTGAAGGTCTTGGCACCGAATACCCTGCCCAGAATAAGGTGTCCCATACAGATGCCCATTATTGGCTTTTTACCGACAAGTTTCTTAATCGTATCTACTATGTAATCCAGCACTTCGGGGTTACCCGGACCCGGGGAGAGGAGAATACCGTCGGGCTTCAGGTTCAAGATTTCATCGGCAGTCATGGTGCAGGGCACCGCAGTTACCCGGCAGCCGTGACCACACATCATGCGCAGTATGCTGTATTTCAAGCCGCAGTCCAGGACGACTATTTTACATGGCGGTGAGGCTGCCTGGCCCGGTTCTGGTTCCCATTGATAGGGGGCGTTGGTGGTAACCTGCTTGACGAAATCGGTGGAGCCATAGCCGGGTACTTTCAGCAGTTGCTCCATAGCCTGCTGGGGAGTTTTATCGCTGGTAATAATGCCCATCATTACCCCGGCCGAGCGGAGTTTGCGGGTGATAGCCCGGGTATCCACGCCACTTATTCCCGGTATGCCATTTTCGACTAGGTATTCATGGAGGGTGCCGGTGCTCAGGTAGTGGTTGGGTTGGTAGCACTCCTCCCTGACCACAAAGCCTCTAACCTGGACTTTGTCCGACTCAAAATCCTGCTCATTTATGCCGTAATTGCCGATAAGGGGGTAGGTGGGAACCACAATCTGTCCGGCGTAGGAGGGGTCGGTTAGCGTTTCCTGATACCCGAACATACTGGTGTTGAAAACCACCTCACCACAGGCATCAGCCTCAGTCCCAAAGGCATAACCTTCATAAACTGAGCCATCGGCTAAGACTAGTATTGCTTTTTTAGTCATATTAGGCTTTATCTACCTCACCCCCTTAGGTTTTTATTAGGTAACCCTATCCCCTTTAGTCACTTGATTTGGTGACCCTCCCCCTTTTGTCCCCCTCCCTTGTTAAGGGAGGGGGAAATTGGTTGTGTGAGAGGGGCGGTGCCCCTCTCTGACTCCCCTTCGAGCTTCCCCGTTAACGGGGGAAGATTTTCTCTGAAGAGGGGCTTTGCCCCTCTTAAACCCCCCTTCACTATTTTCTTCTTCAAAGGAGAGGGGAGGTATGGGTTTCGGGGGAGCTTCGCCCCTCCAAGCTTCCCCTCAGAAAATAAATTCCTTATAGAGGCTTTGCCTCTCCTTTAATATTTCCCCTTCGCCTCAACTTTAATTGAGTCATCCTTATAAACTAGCTTTCCCCGGGCTATGGTTGCCATTACCATCCCTTTAAGCACTGAGCCAGCCCAAGGGGTATTCTTGCCCTTTGAGGCAAAGGTCTTGGTATCTACCACCCATTCCCTCCCAGGGTCAAAGATGGTAATATCGGCTGAAGCACCAATAGCTAGTGTGCCCAGTTTTTCATATTTATCACCAATAATCTTTGATGGTTCATAAGTGAGCTTGGCGATGAGGGTAGTCAGAGTTAGCTGTCCATCGTGCACTAAACTCATCAGGCTGCCCAAGGCGGTCTCAAATCCACTGATGCCAAAGGGGGCCAGGGCAAACTCACACCGTTTATCGGCCTCAGTGTGAGGGGCGTGGTCGGTAGCAATAATGTCAATTACATTCTCTTTGAGCCCTTGAATTAATGCTTGGACGTCTCTTCCGGTTCTTAGCGGTGGATTTACCTTAGCGTTGGTATCATAGCCTATTACCCTATCCTCGGTGAGGGTCAGGTGGTGTGGGGTGACCTCGGCAGTAACCCGGATGCCTTTTTCTTTGGCACGACGAATAAGCTCAACCGAGCCTTCAGTGGTAACATGGGCAATGTGTAGCCGACCTCCGGTGAGTTGAGCCAGAGCCAGGTCACGGGCAACTATAATATCTTCAGCGGCATTAGGTATGCCACGAAGCCCTAATCTGGCTGAGGTTACGCCCTCATTCATCACTCCGCCCTCGGTGAGGGCAGTATCCTCACAGTGGTCAGTAATCGGCAGGTCCAGGTCGCGGCTACAGTCCAGTGCCTGGCGCATAAGGCGTGAATTCAGAGCTGGTTCACCATCATCACTAAAGGCAATCACCCCGGCTGAAGCCAGTTCGTCTAGTTCAGCTAGCTCCGCTCCCTTTCTTTCTTTAGAAATACAGCCTATAGGCAGAACGCGAACCACGCCTTCGGTGGCTGCCGTTGATTTGACATAATTTATGGCAGCTTGATTGTCCAGGGGTGGGTTGGTATTAGCCATACAGCAGATAGTGGTAAAGCCGCCTCTGGCTGCGGCTTGAGTGCCGGTGGCAATGGTTTCCTTCTCTTCAAACCCCGGCTGCCTCAGGTGACAGTGAAGGTCAACAAACCCGGGGCAGACTATCAGTCCCTGGGCATTAAGGACTTCATACTCGGGGTGGGGTGGGGTTATTTCCCCTCTGCCCAGCCATGAGATTTTGCCGTTGCTGATGAGCAAACTACCGATTTCATCGAGCCCCTGGCTGGGGTCGATTATGCGACCGCCATGGATAAGCAAGGAAACTGCTTTGATATTCATTCTCCCTTCCTAGTAGCATAGCTGCTGGGCTTAAATCCTCGGGCTTGAGCTTCACTTTCCGAGTCAAAGATAATTAGATTCTGTGGTTTTATCTTACGAGTCAGGTGGCTGTCAGCGCTGTGGTATTTCTTACTCGCCAGCAGCCCTTGGTGCCAATCTGAGCTGGCGATATATTGAGGTTTAGCCTCGTGTTCGCAGTAGATGCACCTCAGCGTCAACGGCTCAAGGTCCACTATTTTGAACTCAGGCTTAATATACTTGGTCTCGGTTTCCTGTATTGACACACATCTTGGATTAGAGCACCTGATTCCAGAATCGCGTTTATACACCGGATAGGCTATTTTCTGAGCCGCCGGGGCTTCCGGCTTAGAAATATCCATCTTCTTAGCCCCGAGTAAGAGGGCTATCAGAGCCATTCTGATGGGGACTCCCCGGGCTGCCTGCTTGAAGTACATACTTCTGGAGTCAGCATCTATCTCGCAAGCAAGCTCGTCAAGGCGAGGCAAGGGGTGCATGACTATGGTGTGCTTGAACTCCTTGCCTTTAAGAAGGTCAGCGCTTATCACTGGGTAGCCCTCGGTTGAAACGACTCCTTGGTTGGTATCCTTTACCCTTTCTTTTTGCAGCCTGGTGACATAAAGAGCACCCTCACTGATATCAATGTTAATCTCAATATCGGGCATAAGTGCCAGTTGATGCGAATCACTTGGCGTTACGTATATCGCATCCACCCTTTGCCCTAGCGCCAGTGGTTTAGCGACCGGATGTTCATATAAGGTACCACCGTATTCTTGGGTCAGTTTTCTCAATACATGTGAGGGCATTTCCAGCCCTCGTCCGGGACAGAAATATATTCTGGCCACGTTAAACCGGGCCAGCGCGTAGATCAGAGAATGAATGGTTCGTCCGTATTTCAAGTCCCCGCACAGGGCAATCCTCAGACCTTTGATGGTTTTTCTTTCCTTCTTCAGGGTGTAGAGGTCGCACAAGGTCTGAGTGGGATGTTCGTGACTGCCATCGCCAGCGTTTATCACCGGGACGCCAGCGTAGTCGGCAACTACCTTGGCGGCTCCTTCCCACGGGTGCCTGATGACAATAATATCAGCATAGCTCCCCACTACCTTGGCCATATCGGCAATGCTTTCGCCTTTGGCTAGGGAGGTGGCACCGACGTCAACGGCGCTGATGACATTGCCCCCCAGTCTATGTATTGCCGCCTCAAACGACAGCCGTGTCCTGGTGCTGGGCTCAAAGAACAGGCTTGCCATGAGCTTACCCTGGCATACTCTGGACTGTTTATCCATTGCCTCCGACATTTCGTCGGCCAGTGAGAACACCGCCTCGATTTCCTCATTGGATAGGTCATCAATGGTCACCAGACTTCTATTGGCTAAACTCATAGTATCACCTCTCCCCATAACCTACCTTCCCAGATGGTTCGCCGGCGGGAGGTCGCTCTTTGACGGCATTTATAATGGCTACCCTATCTATGCCGTCAGTTTCCTCCAGATGAACCTGAATCTCCTCATGCCTGGAGCTGGGCATATTCTTGCCTACATAATCAGCGCGAATGGGCATCTCACGGTGCCCTCGGTCGATAAGCACCGCTAATTGAATTGACTTTGGTCGCCCTAAGTCGATAAGGGCATCCATGGCAGCACGGATGCTGCGTCCGGTATACAGGACATCATCAACTAACACTATGGATTTGCCATCAACACTGATTGGAATGTCGGTGCTGTGGACGATAGGTTGCTGATTTAATGAGGCAAGGTCATCTCTATAGGGTCTGATGTCCAGGGCGCCAACAGATACCTTTGACCCCTCAATGTTTTCTATATTGGCGGCTAACCTCTTAGCCAAAGGCACGCCCCGAGTATGCACACCAACTAGTATTAGTTGCTCAACGGTCTTATTTCGCTCTATGATTTCGTGGGCAATGCGAGCCAGAGTTCGCCTAATATCCCCCGGGGTCATTATGATTTTTTTAGACATAAAAATAACCTCCTGCCCTTGGCTGGCAAGAGGTCTTGCTGCTTAACTCTCTTACTTTCCCTTACCAGCCTCTCGGGACTAGCTTAAAGGTCCAATTTATCCTCGCTTTTTAATTCCTAAACAATAATTATACCACTTTAATCTGATTATGGCAACATTTTCAAGGCGGGTTATTTATCCAAGGTAGTTAAACAATCTTTCGCGAAGTTCCCTTTACCAATGAGATATTAGGGGTTATAATAAACCGGTATGTTCAGATTTTCCAAACTGTAGCCGGAGGTGTAGCTTGGTTGCCTTATATGTAACTTCTGTGGAGAAGGCGGTGGGTAAGACTGCGGTTGGTGCTGGTCTGGGTAAATATTTACTGGATAATGGTAAAAAAGTAGGTTTCTTAAAACCGCTCATCGCTGCTACGGCGAGTCTATCACCAGAAGGTGTTGACAGCGATGCGGTATTTATGAAGCATATTTTGGCTTTGGAGGAGCCGGTGGACGCTCTTTGTCCGGTTATTAGCGATAAGGATAATCTGACCAGTAGTATTAAGGAAGCCTATGCCAGGGTTTCTCAGGGTAAAGATGTAGTTATTATTGAGGGTATGGGTAAGCCGAGCCCGGCTTATTTCAAGGTAGTAGAAGCCCTGGATGCCAGGGTGATTATTGTGGAAGGCTATTCTGATAGGTTGCCTACGGCAAGGCTTATTACTAGCGGTGAGGAATGGGGGGAATATTTACTGGGGGCAGTAGTGAATAAGGTGCCCAGAAGTCAATTAGAACATGTTTCTGGTGAGGTGTCTAAGGCAGGGGTAAGTATTTTAGGGGTGTTTCCTGAAGATAGAGCCCTATTTACGCTAACCGTGGGTGAACTGGCTGAGCATATTCATGGAGAAATATTGAACTCGGCTGAGAAATCAGGCGAACTGGTGGAAAACATTATGCTTGGCGCCATGACCGTTGACCCGGGTCCCGAATACTTTGGTCGCCAAGCTGATAAGGCGGTAATAGTCAGGGGTGAACGCCCTGATATGCAACTGGCAGCTCTGGAAACCTCAACCAGGTGTCTGGTTATCACTGGCGATACGGCACCAATCCCGACTGTCCTCTATAACGCCGAAAGTACGAAGGTTCCCATTATTTTAACCAAGGGGAATGTTGTGGACACGGTGGCGGATATTGAGGATGCCCTGGGCAAGGTGAGATTTAACCAGGAGAGTAAGTTACCCAGGCTTAGTGAAATTATGGTGCAGTACTTCAACTTTCAGGCGGTATATCAAGGGCTGGGCTTAGCTAATCAGAGGAGGCCAATTCACTAGTGACAAAGGGGCTCATAACTAACCCCTCTACATCTATCATAGCGAGGCTACTTGAGGTATTGACTCAACCAGGCAAATATTTCGTCTAACCCCCCGTTGTGTCCTGACAAACCATGGTCGTCACCGGGATAGGTAATCAGCTTATAGACCTTACCGTATTTGTCAAGCTCCTTTGCCAGCTTTCTGGGCTGTTCTACCGAAACTCTCCAGTCGGCCTCCCCATGCTGAATGAGGAGGGGGACATTGATTTTGTCTGCCCAATAAGTGGCAGAACGCGCCTCATATTTATCTGGTACTTGGCTAGGGCTACCGCCGATTAGTGGAGTGTATACTCCACTCACCATATCTGGTCGTTCTTCGGCGCCCATAAATAGGTCGGCAAGACCGCCAACAGTGCAAGCTGCCTTTATATCATTTGTTCCCCTGAGAGTCTGCTCCTTAAGGGTAATGTAGGTCATCATGCCACCACGGGAAAAGCCAACCATGCCAATCCTATCGGTGTCTACATTGGGCATACTTTTTAGGAGCGGGATAAGGTTAAGAACATCGTTGACATCGACTCCACCAAATTCTTCGCGACCTTCACCGCCTCCGTTGCCTCTATATTGAGAACCAATAGCTACATAGCCATTTTGTGCATAAGGGATGAGAGAGGACGACTGTAGCAGGCCAAATTCACGATTGCCGCCTCGATTCCAAATAATAGCTGGATATGTTCCAGGTGCTTTTGGCTGAGCCAGGTACCCCTTTACTTTTAGGCCATCGCTCATATAGGTTATATCATGGATTTCAATTTCATCATCACTATAGACCAGCTCCTGTTCCACGATGGTACCGGAGGGCAACGTTACTGTGAGGATCGCACTTAATTCTGCAATCTCGACTTTGTAAATACCGGCAACATCCTTAATAAAAGTAAAGGTCACCGTTTTTGACACTCCTGGTGCTAGTGTAACCTCTTTAGTCTCTACGGTGGTTCCATCTACAGTTAGTATCACTGCATGGGTGCCTTCACTACCACCAGTATTTTCCACTACCGCGGTGATGCTAGCTATTTCACCAGCAATGACTTCCGGCGGCTTAATATCCAGAGATATTACCTCAAACTCCGCTACCGGTGCTGGACTTGGAGTTGGTGTCGGTGCTGGTGCTGCACAGGCACCGACTCCAATAAGGGTGAGCAAAACTAGGGCCGGGGCTACATACCTAAGAAAAAAGTTTTTCATCTTTTGCTACCTCCGTTGCTACTCTGATAATAATCTATAGTAGACACGAGGATAGTCTCTGTCAAGGGATACGGCTTGGTTACTGCTCTCCGAGTCGAGAAATTCGGTCTCTTTGAACTCTCTGCGCTAGCTGTTATAATGAGTTATCAATGGATATTCTGGCTGAGCTTAATCCGGCGCAGAGGGAAGCCGTAGAGGCAATCGGTGGTCCGGTGCTAATTCTAGCCGGCCCGGGCAGTGGTAAAACCAGGGTTATTGCCCATCGGGTGGCTTACCTGGTCAAGGTTTGCCGGGTTAGCCCTCGCCGAATTATGGCGGTTACCTTCACCAATAAAGCCGCCCGGGAAATGGAGACAAGGCTTCACCGGCTGGTCAGCGGCTCGGTAAGAGATTTAACCCTGGGCACCTTTCACGCCATTTGCGCCCGTATCCTGCGCCGGGAGGGCAAGGCGATAGGTATTGACCCCCGGTTTGTCATCTATGACGAAGAGGACCAGCTCAGCCTGCTCAAGCGCAGTATTCAGGAAGCAGGGCTTGACCCCAAGCAGTATGCCCCTCGGGCGATACGGTCAGCTATTACCTCAGCTAAGAGTCGCTTGTTAACCCCTCAAGACTATCTTGAGAGTAGCCGTAGCTATTTTGAGGAGGTAGCGGGGAGGGTCTATGAACGCTACCAGCAGCTGCTAACGGCAAGCAGTGCCCTTGATTTTGACGACCTGTTAATGAAAGCGGTGCAGCTATTTAAGCAAAGCCCCGAGATTTTGTCTCGGTATCAAGAAAGATACCTCCATCTCCTGGTAGACGAGTTTCAGGACACCAACCTGACCCAATATGAGCTAGTAAAGCAACTGGCGGGCAAGTATCGCAATATCTGTGTGGTTGGCGACCCCGACCAGTCAATCTACTCGTGGCGGTTTGCCGATTTGCGTAATATCCTTAACTTTGAGAAGGATTACCCTGAGGCTAAATTGGTGTTGCTGGAGCAGAACTATCGCTCGACCAAGCTGATTCTGGAAACGGCATCCTACATCATCTCCGCCAATCAGCAGCGCAAACCCAAGGAACTGTGGACAGATAATGAGCCGGGTGAGCTAACTACGGTGGTGGAGACCTATACCGAGCAGGAAGAAGCCCAGTTTGTGGTTAGTGAGGTAGAGCGCCTGGTAGGTCGGGGGGAGGTTAATCGTGGCGACTGTGCGGTAATGTATCGCACCAATGCCCAGTCCCGAGCTCTGGAGGAGGCTTTTGTTCGCTATGGGGTGCCCTATAAGCTGGTGGCGGGCACCCGCTTCTATGAGAGGCGAGAGATTAAGGATATTATTGCCTATCTCCGGCTTATCCAGAACTCTTATGATTCGGTTAGCCTGCTGAGGATAATCAATGTCCCCCAGCGTGGCATCGGGCAGCGTAGTCTGAGCCAGCTATCTAACCGGGCAAGGTCGGCGGGTGTCCCCGAGTATAGGGCGTTACAGCTTATCGCTGAGCCAACCGATAAACCGTCGCCTCCCTTTAGCTCTCGTATCAGTCGGGCAATGGCTGGCTTTGTAAACTTGATGGAGGGGCTTATTGCCCGCAGTCGGGAGCTAAACCTGGTTGATTTACTGGACTTGGTTATTGAAAGCTCTGGCTATAAGGAATATATACTGGGTGGACTGGATGGAGAGGAGCGCTGGGAGAATATCCTTGAGCTGCGCACTGTAGCCGGGCAGTATCGTGATTTGACGCCGCGGGATGGTTTAGCCGCCTTTCTGGAAGGGGTAACCCTGGTATCCGATGTTGATGGGCTTGATGAAAGTGTGGATGCGGTAACCCTGATTACCCTGCATCAGGCTAAGGGTCTGGAGTTCCCGGTAGTGTTCATTGTTGGTATGGAAGACGGTATCCTGCCCCATTTTAAGTCGTTTGACGACCCAGGGCAGATGGAGGAGGAGCGGCGGTTGTGCTATGTCGGGGTAACCCGAGCCAAGCAGAGGGTGTATCTAATCCGTGCCTTCCGCCGCAGCCTGATGGGAAGCAGCACCGTAAATAGACCCTCCCGCTTCTTAAGCGATATTCCGTCGCATTTGATAACCGGGGGTGCTTTGTGGGAGGGGGAAGATAGCCTGGCGGCTACGGCGATGTACTCCTGGAATAGGGCTTCTGCCCCCAGCTTGGCAGTTACGGAGTTAAAGGCGGGCGACCACATCCGCCATGCTGAGTTCGGCGACGGGGTGGTGGTGAGCTGCCAGCCGGTAAAGGATGATGAGGAGGTAGTGATTGCTTTCGCCGGCGTCGGAGTAAAAAGGCTCCTTCTCAGCTATGCCAATCTGGAGAAGGTGGAGTAATCAAGGGTAGATTGAAGGGGCGAAGCCCCTTCAAAACCCATCCTTCCCCCTCTCCTTTGAAGGAGAGGGGGATAAAGGGGGTGAGGTAGATAAAACATTCCTCAATAACTATTGACATTTTACACGGAAGCGTGTATAATTAACTATTATGCCTATCAGAGTTTTAGACCCCAAGGTAGTATCCCGGATTGCCGCCGGGGAGGTGGTGGAGCGGCCGGCCTCGGTGGTGAAGGAGCTGGTGGAGAACTCGCTGGATGCCGGCTCATCCCAGATTTCCATTGAGGTCAGGGGTGGTGGGGTAAGCTTAATTAGGGTGATGGATAACGGGGTGGGCATTCCCCCGGGGGAGGTAGAGCTTGCCTTTGCCCGTTATGCTACCAGCAAGGTAGGCAGCTTAGAGGATTTGGAGTCTATTTCCAGCCTCGGCTTTCGGGGGGAGGCGTTACCCAGTATCGCCACCGTGGCTGAGGTAGACATGGTTACCTGTGCTGCCGGCGAGACGGCAGGCACTTACCTTAGCCTTAAGGACGGCGTTGCCGTTGGTCGGGGAAGCCGGGGACGCTCCCCGGGGACGACGATTACGGTGCGGGGTCTATTCCGCAAGCTGCCGGCAAGGTTAAAGTTCCTTAAGTCGCCAGCTACGGAAAATAGCCATATTGCCCAGGTGATAAGTCAGTATGCCCTTGCCTTCCCCGAGGTCAAATTTACCTTGTTTATTGAGGGCAGGATGGCGCTAACCACGGCAGGTAGTGGTCGGCTAATAGATAGTGTGACTCAAGTTCATGGCTTAGAGGTAGCCCAGAATATGCTGGAGATTAAGAATAGGGGGTGGCAGGGCGGGGCAGCAATGGCATCACCCCTGGTAACCGGTATGGTAGGCTCGCCGGCAATAAGCCGTTCCCATCGGGGTTACCTCAGCCTCTTTGTCAATCGCCGCTGGATAAACAGCCGACTGGTGGCTCGGGCAGTGGAGGAGGCTTATCACGGGCTTTTGATGCTGGGGAAACATCCGGTGGCTATCATCAATATTTCACTACCTCCTGAGGAGGTGGATATTAATATTCACCCCACCAAAATAGAGGTGAAGTTCAGTAACGAGCACATAGTTTTTACCGCTGTCCAGAGGGCAGTCCGACAGGTTTTAATTGAACTGGTGCCGGTGCCTAAGATTGAGGAGGTAGCTACCACCTATACCTCACCATCACCGCCACGACAAGTATCGTGGCTCTCAGCCGTAGGTGGTGATAGCCTTACTGGTGCGGCGCCGGTAGCTTCTCAGACACCTACCGTTTCACTGCCGGCACTACGAATACTGGGTCAGCTCTTGAGTAGCTATATTATAGCCGAGGGTCCCGATGGGTTGTATCTTATCGACCAGCATGCCGCCCATGAGCGCGTCCTTTTTGAAAAGATAAAATTGCAGCGGTCACGGCAAGAGGTAGAAGTTCAAGGGCTACTTGAACCGGTAACCTTTGAGGTTAATCCCCAGCAGGAGGAAGTTCTAAAATCACACTATGAAAATCTAGCCGAATTCGGTTTCACCATTGAGCCTTTTGGTGATAGAACCTATCTCGTCAGGGCGGTGCCAGTTCTGCTTTATGACCAAGATTGGGTGGGAATGCTGAGGGAGTTACTGGATTCCTTATCTGGGGAGGATAAGGATGACTGGGGGGAAAAGGTAGCTATCTCCATCGCCTGCCACAGTGCGGTAAGGGCTGGGCAGACATTAACTAATGACGAAATGCGCCAACTTATACGGCAACTGGAGCAGGTAGCCCTTCCCCATACCTGTCCCCATGGCCGACCAACCATGGTTCGTCTCAGCTCGGGACAGCTGAAAAAGGAGTTTGGTAGAAGCTAATTTATTCAGTAGGGCTAACTAGTTGCTCGTGTAAGGGGTAGTTAGCCCCCAGCCCCCATTGGCTTGGCGGCCAGATTGATAACCAGACTTTACCAATTATGTTTTGGCGGGGTACTGTCCAGCCGTTGTGGGAATCATTACTATTATTGCGATTATCGCCAAGGACAAAGTAGTTGTTGTCGGGAATCTCTCTCCGGGGTAGGGTATAAGCGGGAGGGTCTTTAATATAGGGTTCGTCCAGTGGTGAGTCATTAACATATACTACCCCCGTTTTCACCTCTACCGTGTCGCCGGGCAAGGCAATGATACGCTTGATATAGTCGGCTTGATGGCTGCCGACGGGGCGGAATACAATCACGTCACCCCTTTCCGGTCCGTGGAAGTGATAAACGGTTTTGATTATTAATAGTCGTTGTTCCTCCTCAAAGTTAGGCTCCATACTAGAGCCGACTACGATAAAAGTCTGGAACGTGATTTGTAACAGAATGAAGATTACGATAGTCAGGGCGATGGTACCTAAAATCTCACGGAAAAAGGTTCTCATTTATCAAAGCTACTTTCTTTCTAGGCTTGGCATCAAATTATAACCTATCTGGCTCTATTCTTCCAGTTTGGCTTTCTGATTGGCGTAAGCATTTTATATAGAAGATTTGCAGGATTAAATGTAGTAATATGTATGTGCTAACTGAAGCGTCGTTTTTCCGTTATAATAGTAGAGTGTACTGGAGGCTTTACCTTTTCGGAAAGTTCAAAGGGGTATCCGAGGATTGATTAATGTGTTGTTTTGTGTTAAAATTATTCCCAATTTTGTTATCGTGTTAGAAGAAGGCAAGCTTAGAAAGAGAACCAGGAAGGTAAAGTGAGACAGATGCTCTTTGTATTATTTAGAAAGGCAGGTGATGTGATGGAGTAGGTAGTTAGGCATAGGACTGATGGGAGATACTCGTAAAAAAGGCAGGAGGTAACTATGCGCAGGATATTTAAGGTATTAGGAGTGATGGCTATTATTCCTTTATTATGCGTGGCAATAGTAGCCTGTGTCCCTACTATCCCTCTAACTCTGGAGGTAACTTCACCCACTGAGGGAGCAGAGCTTACCGTGACTCCGGTAACGGTAGGGGGTAGTGTGTCTGATGTTGAGGCCGAGGTGACAATCAATGAGGTGGCAGTAACTGTGGCTGAGGATGGTATATTCTCTGGCGAGGTTGAGCTTACTGAAGGCGAAAACACTATTACAGTTGTCGCCACACTGGGTGAGGAAATAGTAACCCAGACAGTAACTGTTACCTATGCCCTGCCGGCTGAATAGCCATAGCGCTGAGTAGCCATTAAATAGGGCAGGTATTTTGGAGGTTTAATTATCCTAATACCTGCCCTATTTTTATTATCCCCGATGGTTAAAGAATAATTTACCAATGCTATAGTAGCCTGTAATTTATCTCTTGGTGGTTTTATCTACTTATGTTGCACTTTTTTGGAAGGAGATGCTAGAATGGCAACGGTATGGACTATATGGAGCCGGCGCTTTCCTTAGCTAAATTAGCCCTAGGGCAGGTTAGCCCTAATCCGGCGGTAGGGGCGGTAGTGGTTAAGAATGAGGTAGTGGTGGGGCAGGGCTATACCCAACCGCCAGGCTCACCGCATGCTGAGGTATTAGCCTTGAAGCAGGCCGGGGAAAAAGCCCGCGGGGGCGTGATGTATGTTACTTTGGAGCCGTGCTGTCACTATGGTCGCACTCCGCCCTGTAGTCAAGCCATCATTGTTGCTGGCATCGCTGAGGTTCATTTGGCTATGCTTGACCCGAATCCCCTGGTTTCCGGGCGAGGGAAAGATGAGATGGAGAGGGAAGGCGTTAAGATATATGTGGGCGAGCATGAGGCGGAAGCCAGAGAGATTAACGAGGCCTATGCTAAGTTCATTACTACCGGTATGCCCCTGGTTACGGCAAAGTTTGCCGTATCTCTGGACGGGAAGATTGCCACTAAGAGCGGTGATTCTAAGTGGATTAGTGGTGAGGAGGCAAGGAAGTATGTTCATAACCTGCGTTATACCTCGGATGCGGTTATGGCGGGAGTGAATACGGTGCTTATTGATGACCCTCGTCTTACCTCTAGGTGTAGTGGTAAAGGGGGAACCGCCAGAAAGCAACCGCTCAGGGTAATTGTGGATGGTAAAGGTCGCACGCCATTGACGGCTAGGGTGTTTAGTGAGCCAGGTAAGACGCTGGTGGCACTGGGCAGGCTGGCAACCCCGGAGGAGAGAGCAGCTTTTGCTCAGGTTGGTGCTGAGCTATTAGAATTGCCCTCAGCCGGCAGGCTGGTTGATTTGGAAAGGTTGCTAAAGGCATTAGGTGAGCGGGGAATTACCAGTGTGTTGGTGGAGGGGGGTGGGATTCTTCTCGGTTCCCTGTTTGACCTTGGGTTGGTAGATAAGGCTATCGCTTTTATTGCCCCTATCATCATCGGCGGCAGGGAAGCCAAAACAGCGGTTGGTGGTAACGGGGTTAATAAAGTGGTAGACTCATTTAGATTAAAGCGGGTTAGACTTGAGAAGTTTGGTGAAGACTTGATGGTCAGCGGGTATGTTAAGGGGTGAGAATGTTTACCGGTATTGTAGAAGAGGTGGGTAGAGTTACTTCGGCACCACCCGGCAAGCTGGTTATTACTGCTAACCGGGTTCTCAAGGGGATGGAGTTGGGGGGAAGTATAGCCGTTAACGGGGTGTGCCTGACCGTAACCAATTTTAATACTAATTCGTTTTCTGTTGACATAATGCCGGAAACATTAGAGCGGACTAACCTTGGTCTATTAAGGATAGGGGACGGGGTTAATCTGGAGCGACCCCTATCTCTGGGGGGGGAGTTAGGTGGACATTTAGTTCAGGGTCATATAGATGATACCGGAAGGGTAACCTCTATTATACCCGATGGTGAGGCAGCGCTCATCAGGTTTGAAGCTCCTCCTGAAGTGATGCGTTATATAGTGGAGAAGGGTTTTATTGCTGTTGATGGGGTTAGCCTGACCGTGGTGGTTAAAGATACCAGTACATTTCAGGTTTCAGTTGTTGACTATACTCGGGAACATACTACTTTGGGTAATCGGCAGGTAGGCGACCTGGTTAATCTGGAGGTAGATATCATTGCCAAATATGTGGAACAACTTAGCTCGGCTTATCACACGGGGATAACGGTTGATTTTTTGCAGGAGCACGGCTTTTTAGTAAGTTAATTAGTGAGGTCATTTATCAGGGAAGTTTGAAGGGGTGAAACCCCTTCAAAACCTATACGTCCCTTCTCCCTTGAAGAAGAGGGGAAGTAAGGAGGTGAGGTTGATAAATAAACCCTTAATTTATAGAAATGTGCGAAACTAACATCGAACTATTTAAGGAGGTTCTAGTGAAGAGAACTTTTTTGATAGGTATGGTATTAATTCTGATGCTCTTCCTGTTGCCTTCCTGCGCTGCTGGAGTATCTCAGGAAGAGTATGACAGGGTAACTAGCGACCTTGCTGTAGCTCAGACCCAAATTCAATCATTGGAAGGTGATTTGACCGAAGCAGAAGCACAAATTCAGTCCTTACAGACCGACAAAGAGGTCTCAGAGGAAAAGCGTGCGGAAGCATTGGCTTATGCCGAGTTCGTCGATGTGCTTCTGTGGCCAGCTTGGAAGAAAGCTGGGATTACTCCCCGCTTCGCATTTGAAGATGAGGTTGACTGGCTGGTAGAGCTAAAGAACAGAGCCAGTGACCTAGGAGATACAAAATTAAGTAACTATATTAAGGGATTGGATGAAGCCGCCACATTAGTTGCTCTATATGATTATTGCCTTGGAAGGATAGTAGAGAAAACCCTAAAGTGAACGGATTATCAATTGGGTTTCGCCCATCCCTAAATTCATTCTGTTTTCCATGGAGGGAGGAATAAGCATGGGGCTGTCAACCATTCCTGAGGCTATTGAGGACTTAAAGGCAGGCAAGTTTGTTATTATAGTTGATGATGAGGATAGAGAGAACGAAGGTGACTTGGCACTAGCTGCCGAGAAGGTTACCCCTGAGGCTATTAACTTCATGACACTGAAGGCCAGGGGACTAGTGTGCTTGCCTATAATCGGCAAGCGATTAGACGAACTGGTGATTCCTTTAATGGTGCCGGATAATTCCACCAAGTTTTGCACCGCCTTTACCGTCTCTGTTGAAGCTAAACACGGGGTAAGCACCGGTATTTCGGCAGCGGATAGAGCCCACACCATAAAAACGGTAATTGACCCGGCTACTAGAGCCGAGGATTTAGTTCGACCCGGGCATGTGTTTCCGCTACGAGCCAGGGAGGGTGGTGTCTTGGTGCGGGCGGGACATACCGAGGCGGTAGTTGATTTAGCCAAGCTGGCTGGTCTCTATCCTGCCGGCGTTATCTGTGAGGTTATGAATGAGGATGGCTCTATGGCACGGCTACCTCAGCTTGGAGTAATGGCCGAGAAGTATGGGATTAAGATTATAAGTGTGACCGACCTCATTGCTTATCGCTGCCGCCATGAGAAGCTGGTGCACCAGGTGGCTAAGGCTAAGTTACCAACCAAATACGGTCGGTTTACGGCTCTTGCCTATAAAAGTGATATAGACCCTGATGAACAATTAGCCTTAGTAATGGGTGATGTATCCGCTGAGGAGCCGGTGTTAGTCCGAGTCCACAGTGAATGTGTTACCGGTGATGTATTTGGTAGCCTTCGCTGTGATTGTGGTGAGCAGATTGCTCTAGCCATGCAAGCCATTGCTGATGAAGGGCGAGGTGTTTTCCTGTATATGAGACAGGAGGGACGAGGTATTGGTTTTCATAATAAGATTCGTGCCTATGCTCTTCAAGACCAGGGATTGGACACCGTGGAGGCTAATCTGCGCTTAGGATTTGCTCCTGACCTGCGGGATTATGGTATAGGTGCTCAAATCCTGGCTGATCTGGGTTTACACGAGATTCGATTGCTCACCAACAATCCGAAAAAGGTGATAGGTTTGGAAGGTTACGGGCTGAAGGTGGTGGAGACGATACCCATAATCACCACTCCTACCCCGTATAACCGTGACTACTTGGAGGCAAAACAAGAAAAATTAGGTCATCTTTTAGAAATAAAAAAGGTTACTGAATAGTTAGGGTAAATATAAAAAGGTAGGAGGAAGTAATGAACAAGCCATTTGAAGGTATGCTACTGGGAAAGGGGCTGAAGTTTGGGCTGGTTATTTCTCGTTTTAACGAGTTTATTACCAAAAAGTTACTTGAAGGGACACAGGATGCTTTGCTCCGTCACGGTGTTAACCAGAATGATATAGAAATCGCCTGGGTACCAGGCTCATTTGAAATTCCACTGATAGCCAAGAAATTAGCTCAGACTAATCGGTTCGACGCCGTTATCTGCCTTGGAGCGGTAATTCGCGGCGCCACACCTCACTTTGAATACATTGCCGCTGAGGTCACTAAGGGTATTGCTAAGGTGGGTTTGGATACCGGACTGCCAGTTATTTATGGCGTAATCACTGCTGATATCCTGGAACAAGCTATTGAGCGGGCAGGAACTAAGGAAGGAAATGAAGGCTTTAAGGCTGCGGTGAAGGCTATTGAAATGGCTAACCTAATTAAGGGTATAAGCTAATTATTAGATATGAGAATAATTCCCAGCCGAGAGTAGTCATAAGCAGCTTGGCGGCTTAAATTTTAGGGAATTTCTGGATATTTTCTTCAGTCAATAACCTTATAGACGGTATCTCCTCTTCTTACCCGGTCGCTGACTTTGATACCAACATTATCCCCGGTTTTAGCCTCTTTAACGTCTACATTATTAATCTGCATTGAGTCAACAGTGAGTTCCATATCGGTGGTGTGACCTTTAATATGGATTTTATCCCCCAGTTTTATCGTCCCTGTTAGCTCAATACCGGCTACCACCGGTCGGGCAAAGAAGTCGTTGACCTTTCCGATTACCTCCTCAGGCATTTGGGTACCTCCTTTACCTTTAATTGGGGTAAGGTTTTTCGGTTGTCCTTACGTTAGTATACGTCAACTAGTCTAAGTAAATCAATATTTAGAGGTCGTTTAGCAACCTATCCCCCTGACCCCCTTCCCTTAATAAAAGATTGTTAAACAACCCCTCACCCTTTATCCCTCTCCCCTTATGAAGGGGAGAGGGAAGAGAAATTCTCAAAGGGGCTTCGCCCCTTTTAATCCCCTTTGCTAAAAACTCTTAATAAGAGGGGGAGTGTAGGTAAGAGAGGGGCTTCGCCCCTCTCTAAAATCTCTTCTTTGAAATATATAGGAAGTCTAAGCGGGGCTAACGCCCCTCTGTTTTACTCCTTCCCCCTCTCCTTTAAAGGAGGGTCAAAGGGAGGCGAAGCCTCCCTTATATAAGCTCCCCTTCCCCTTATCAAGGGGAAGGGGATAAAGTCCTTGCCTGCTTTGGCAAGGATAAAGGGGATAGGGTTACCTAATAGAAATCTAAGGGGGTGAGGTTAATAAACAATCTCAATATTTGACCTTTGACATACCATTACCTGTCACCTATAATTAATCCAATTATAATCGCCTGGAGGGTGAAGTCTTGGCTCAGGAAAACGAACCTAATGTGGTCGGTCAGGAACCAACGCTGGATATTGAACAGATTAAAAGGCATTTGGACATGTTAGACCAGCGTTTAGATAACATCGACTCGGTGGTTACCGCTGTTGTTGAACGAGTAATGAAACAACCTATTGCTCTTAATGTAACCTGTCCCTACTGTGGTAAGAACATAGAGATTGCTATTATAGGTAGTCATAAGCCAACAAGATAGTGGGTATATGAAACTTAGGGGTTAGGTAAGTATCTGTTTAGTTCCTCACCTAGTTAGATAGGGGGGTGACTGGAATGTAAATTTTCACTTCGTCTAAGAATTTAAATAAGAGTTTGGAAGGATAGAGGGGAATAAATTTGGAGATAGTTACAACAATCAATCGAGCCAAATATGATGCCTTTAAATGGCGATACGAACTTAGCATACCGAGGAAATTAGTTTTGGCATTGGGTGTGGCTTGTCTCGTCGGGCTTATGGCTCAAGTTAGATTTTATCTTCCGTGGAGCCCGGTGCCAATAACTGGTCAAACCTTTGCTGCGCTCCTTGCTGGCGTGCTTCTCGGCCGGTGGTGGGGAGGCACAAGTCTGGCTATCTATGCCGGGCTCGGTGCTGCGGGACTTCCCTGGTTTGCTAGCTTGAACAGCGGCCTGGGTTACCTTGCCGGTCCCACCGGGGGATATATTATCGGCTTCATCTTAGCCGCTTTGTTTTTGGGTTATTTTACTGATAAGTATATTAGGTCAAGAAGCTTTTTTAGCATGCTTGGGCTTATGCTCTTTGCCAATTTTATCCTGATTCATATACCTGGTCTGATACAACTGCACTTCTGGCTAAGCCTGGTTAAAGGGGAAGCTGTCGCCCTCTCCCAGCTCCTAATGATGGGGACCATTCCTTTCATAGCTGGTGATGTAACCAAGGCTATTGCCGCAGCAGCAATAACCCGGGGAGTAGCTCCTAAACAAGCCTACAATGGAGAAGTGGACAAAGATAAATGGGTGAATTGGCGCATCCCTTAATGATTCGCGTCCATCATCTTCTATTGATAATAGACGGAAAACTGGAAAAGGGGCTGCTAAACTTATAGCTTGAACCATATTAAGTGGGTTGACGAGCAATATCAGGTTTAGCGGCTTGACTACAAGAAAGACACCTAGTAGAATTATGGTATTGGTGGGCGGTTAGCTCAGTTGGTTAGAGCGCTGCGTTGACATCGCAGAGGTCACTGGTTCAAATCCAGTATCGCCCACCACTTGCAAAAGTGTAGCAGAAGTTAGCTTGGGAGATAATGTTAAGATTTAGACTGCCATTCATTTGTGATACATGCGGTGGGAGGCTAAGTCCTAACGACAGTGAGGAGTTTTAGTCTCCTAATGTCTTGATTGAAGCTGAACTCTCACGCAGGCGCGCTCTCCTAAAAGCTAGTATTGCCGAGGCGATTGGGCGCTTTTTCACTGACTTTAGAGAGGATGAATACTGGGTGTCTGAGAAAGAACTCCACCAAGTAATGGTAGAGGATTTATCGGGTTCAGGCATACCGATGGAGTGGGTATAATGAAGTTTGCTATTACTCTTGAGCAAGACGAGGACGGATATATCGTAGCCAGTTGTCCTGCGCTTCCTGGATGTCACTCCCAAGGGAGAACCAGAGAGGAAGCCATTGTCAACATCACAGAAGCTATCCGTGGTTATATAGCTAGTATGCGTAAGCATGGGGAACCGATCCCTGTAACCGATGTAGAACAAGTGGAGGTAGCTGTCTAGTGACTCGCCTCCCGCTAATATCGGGAGACGACTTCGTTAAAGCGGTGCACAAGATTGGCTATGTTTGGGACCATACCGAAGGTAGCCATATGATCTTGCTACACCCTTTGGGGTGAAGATTGTCAGTGCCTAGACATAAAGAGCTGGGGCGAGGCTTATTGAGGTCTCTAATTAGGGATGCCGGGCTGAGCAGGGAGGAATTCGTCAGATTACTGCATGAGTAATTTGAATCCGAGGCTAAAAGTTCTGTCTATCGTCCAGTATCGCCCATTATTTCGTTTGCGGGGAAAGTGGCACGGCGTTCCTCTGCGCTTATCCTTTCTCTGACTTGCCCTTTTCGTTTCCCAGCGGTTGCGATTCTTATTTTGCCTATGGTATTCTCTTATTCCAACGGGCTTATAACTAGACGCTGAGGTGTGCCATTGAGAATTAAGATAGGGAACGGGCTTTTGCCACTGAACCTGCTGGTTATTCTGCTGATAGTATTGATTATCGTTTCGCCGTCCAGTATTTTGCGTATTGTTCTCGGACTTCCGTTGGTGCTTTTCTTCTCCGGTTATACGCTCGGGCTAGTGCTTTTCCCTAAGCAGGAGGGGATAGATAGCATTGAGAGGGTAGCCCTCAGTTTCGGGGTGAGCCTTGCTGTGGTGCCGCTTATCGGGCTGATTCTCAATTATACCCCGTGGGGGATAACGCTGGAGTCTATGCTGTATTCCATTGCCTCTTTCATATTTGTTGTGTCCATCGTTGCTTGGGTGAGAAGAAAGAGATTGTCGGAGGGGGAAAGGTTTGACATCGAACTTAGATTTAGCCTGCCGGGTTGGGGTGGGAGCACGTGGGACAAGGTATTATCGGTAGTAATGGTTGTCGTCATACTGGGGGCGCTGGGAACTCTAGGTTATGCCATAGCTGCCCCCAGGGTGGAGAGGTTCACCGAGTTTTATATTCTGGGAATAGAAGGGAAGGTTGGAGACTACCCTGAAGAGCTGGTGGTTGGGGAAGAAGGGAAGGCGAACGTGGGCATTGTCAACCGTGAGCATGTGACAATGAGCTATCGGGTAGAGGTAATGGTAAATGGAGTGAAAAACACCGATATGGGTCCGGTGGTACTTAGCCATGAAGAGGAGTGGGAAGGGGAGGTGAGCTTCGTGCTTGGGACGGTGGGTGAGAAGCAAAAGGTGGAGTTTTTATTGTATAAACAGGGACAGACCGAGGTTTGCCAATCACTTCTCCTGTGGGTTGATGTAACAGAGTAAATTTGGGCATATTATACCTAGGTTGATGAAATGGGGTATTGTCAAGCACCGCTATTCTATGACATAATGGTAACCAAGATAACCTGGTGGTGATGAGATGGGATTTTGGCCGACGAGAAGCAAAGACAAGCTTTATAAACAGTGGTCAGAGTATAGCGGTCTCCCTCTTGAGGCTATCCCTAAAAAGGAGGCGGCTCCTAAAAGGGAGGTAGCTAAAGAGACACCGGTGAGGGAAGGGGGAGGTGGACAACGCCTTTTTATCCTGTATATATTGCTTGGGGTAGCTATTCTAATGTTGTGTGCCGGGGTAATTATTCTCCTTATGCAAGTCAGCTGAATATCATGTCCAGGGCTGACAAATTAGCTCCATCTTATTCCCAGACATTTACCAACTGACTGAGCCTACGTCATACTAATATACCCTCAATCTCAGCCATGATTTCTTCACTGGTGAAGTGCTTGCCAGTATTAGCCCCACTGGGGCAAGCGGCCACACAGACTCCGCAGCCCTTACACAGAGCTTCATTAACCCAACACACCTTTTTCTCCTCGTCAAAGGAGATAGCCCGGTAGGGGCACAGACTCTCACAGACTCTGCAACCGGAGCAAAGCTCTTCATTGATATGAGCGATGGCAGCTTCAATCTCTATGGTGCCGGCGCTAATCATGGCTAGAACTCGGGCAGCGGCTGCCGACGCCTGAGCCACCGTGGCCGGAATATCCTTAGGCGACTGGCAGCAACCGGCAACGAAGATACCGTCAGTCATTGTTGCCACCGGGTCAAGCTTGGGGTGTCTCTCTAGGAAGAAGCCATCGGCGCTTCGGCTCAAGGAGAACAGCCGGGCAACTTCCTCTACATCCGCTCTTGGTTCAAGACCTGTGCTCAGTATCACCATATCCACCGGGACTTGGCGCTGGATATTGGCTAAAGTATCTTCAACCTGGACAATCAGTTTACCATCCTGCGGAATAATATCGCTGGGACGACCCCGAATAAAGTTAGTTCCTTCATCCAGAACTCGGTTATAAAACTCCTCGTAAGCCTTGCCCGCTGCCCTGAGGTCAATATAGAATTCATAGACTTTAGCTCCGGGAACATGCTCTCTTATCAAGTGGCTGAATTTCATGGAGTACATACAGCACACTTGGGAGCAATATTCGTGATAATTCTTGTCACGGCTGCCTACACAGTGGATAATGCCCACTGTCTTCGGCTCTGAGCCGTCCTTCAATAGCACATGACCGTCGGTAGGTCCTGAGGCGTTAATGAGCCGCTCAAACTCAAGACTGGTAACAACGTTATCCAGGCGTCCATAGCCATACTGGTAAATTGGAGTGGGGTCAAAACTGTCGTAACCAGTGGCTATGATTATGTTACCAACATCTACCTCGACAATCTCCTCCTCCATCTGGAAATTAATTGCCTCCGCTTGGCAGGCCTTAATGCATTCCATGCACTCTGAGCACACACCACAGTTCAAACAGCGTTTGGCTTCTTCAATAGCCGTTTTTTCGTCAAAGCCTAGCTCAACCTCGGCAAAACCGTGGCGTTTCTCTGGTTCAAGCATTGGCATGGCTGCCCTTGCCTTTATCTCCACCCCCTCCTTTGATACCTCTTTTACCCTTTCCAAGGGGGCTGGTCTTCCCTCTTTTAGGTCTCCCCCGCTAAGGTAGAGGTCGATGGAGATAGCGGCTTCCTTTCCGGTCGCCACCGAGGCAATAACATCAGACGGACCAGAAACCACATCACCGCCAGCAAAAACACCTTCAATATTGGTTTGCAAGGTAGCCGGGTCAACGGAGAGGGTTCCCCAGCTGGTATATTCAAGCTCCTTGGGCAGCATTGTCTTATCCACCGCTTGACCAATGGCAATGATTACCGTATCAACATCCATATTGAATTCCGAGCCTTTAATTGGTATCGGACGTCGGCGACCACTGGCATCAGGTTCACCTAGCTCCATCCGGATACATTGGATACCGGTTACTCGGTCATCTTGGGTCAGGACTTTAACCGGTGCCATCAGGATATTGAGCTTAATTCCTTCCTGCTCGGCTTCATCAATCTCGCTCTTCTCGGCTGGCATTTCGGCTCGGGAACGGCGGTAGACAAGCGAGACCTCTTTGGCTCCCAGGCGGTGGGCTACTTTGGCGGCATCTATGGCGGCATTGCCACCACCGATAACTGCCACTCGGTCACCAAGGTCAACCGTTCTCCCTGAACTTACCCGCTTCAGGAAGTTGAGGGCGTGGATTACTCCCTTGGCGTCTTCATTGGGAATACCCATCTTCTGGCTTATCCCGGCGCCGGTACCGAGGAATATCGCTTTATAGCCTTGATTGAAGATATCCTCCAGGTCTTTCACCGGGGTATTTGTTTTTATCTCTACTCCAAGCTCTTCTATATAGCTGATTTCATTATCCAATATCTTCTTGGGTAACCGGTGTTCCGGGATACCATAGCGTAATAGACCACCGGCTTGGGGGGCGGCTTCAAATACAGTAACCGGGTATCCCTGTCTAACCAGGTCGTAGGCACAAGCCAAGCCTGCCGGTCCGGAGCCGATAATGGCTACATTGTCTTTCTTTGTCTTTTCCACGGGAGTCGCCTTTTCTCTGCCTACTCTCATCTCGTAGTCAGCCATGAAGCGTTTTAGAGAGCGAATGGATACCGGCTCATCAACCTTGCCTCTTTCACACTCTTTCTCGCAGGGATGTACGCAAACCCGCCCACAGACCCCGGCAAAGGGCATAGTTCGCCTCAGTACTTCAAGCGCTTCCTTGAACTTGCCCCGGGAGATAAGGGCTATATAGCCTTGGGCATTGACCCCAGCAGGACAGGCAACCCGACATGGTGGATAGCCTCGTTTATCAATAACGAACTTATTGGGGACAGCCTGAGGGAAAGGTCTATATATCGCCTTCCTCTGGCTTAATTTGAGGTCATACTCATTAGGCACTTCAACGGGACACGCCTGTTCACACTCGGCGCAACCGGTGCATTTGTCAACATCTATATATCTGGGCTTCTTTCTGATTTTAACCGTGAAGTTGCCGATATAGCCGGCAACCTCCTCTATTTCACTATAGCTCATTAGCTCAATATAGGGATGTGACCCTACCTGGCTCATCTTTGGAGTAAGAATACAAGCCGAGCAATCCAGAGTGGGGAAGGTCTTATCTAGCTGGCTCATATGCCCGCCAATGCTGGGCTCCCTTTCCACCAGATAGACGGTGTGTTTAGAATCGGCAATCTCCAGAGCCGCCTGAATGCCAGCAATGCCCCCTCCTAATACCAAGGTGTTGGGGTTGATGGAAACCTCTCTGCTCTCCAAGGGTTCTTGATAGTAAACACGCCTTACCGCAGCGCTTACCAACGCCTTGGCTTTCTCGGTAGCTTGGTCGTGGTCTTCGGTTACCCAGGAGCAGTGCTCGCGAATATTAGCCATCTCAAAGAGGTAGCGATTCAGCCCCGCGCTCTCACAGACTCGTCGGAAGGTTAACTCATGCATTCGCGGGGAGCAGGAAGCCACCACCACCCGGTTGAGCCCCAGATTCTTAATATCCTCTCTAATAATATCCTGTCCTGGGTCAGAACACGTGTACTTGTTATGGCGGGCCACTACTACAGAAGGCAATCCTTGAGCAAATTCAGTAACTGCTTCTACATCGACCGTCCCGGCGATATTACTGCCACAGTGACAAATATAGACTCCAATTCTCCTCTCATTTGCATTAGCCATATGTCACTCCCTCCCTTTGAGTAAAGCCTTGGTTCTTAGACTGCTTTCACGCTCTATCGCTGATTTGCTTGTAGCTGGTGCCCGTTCAGCTGATTTAGATGTAAATCGTGCCAGAACCCTTTCGGTGGATATAATGTTCTTATCCAAAGCCAATGCTTTGGGCTCGACCCCTAGCGCCAAGCCTAACAATTGGGTAAAGAACAGAATAGGCAGGTTATATCTAGTTCCAAATTTCCTACTTGCCATAGCCTGGTAAGCATCAAGGTTAGTCTGACACAGGGGACAGACAGTAACCATACACTTGGCACCACCACTGGCAGCACTTTCAAGCAATTTATGAATTAAACCCAGCGCTATATCCACTTCAGGTATGACCAGGGAACTCCCACAACAACGGTCTTTTAAGGGGAAGGGGGTGGACTCTGCTCCCAGGCTCACGATAAATTCATCTAGCGACTGCGGGTTATACTTATTATCGAATCCAGGCTCGGGACGAACTAGTTGACAGCCGTAGTAAGCAGCTACTTTCAACTCACTAAGGGGGTTAACCACCTTAGACTCAATGACCTTAAGCCCGATATCATTGTAGATGACCTCAAATAGGTGCCGCACTCTGACTGTTCCCTTATACTCTAAGCCGACACTGGTCAAGCAATCATTTACCTTATCCCTTAGGTCAGGGTATTGCCTGAGTTGAGAATTAGCTCTATTTAACGAGGTATAGCAAGCGCTGCATGGCGTCACCAAGTCTAGTCCTGTCTTCTCAGCCAGAGCCAGGTTACGAGTTGCCACGGCGACTGAGGCAAGCTCATCGGTTGAGCTGTAGGGTGTTGTCCCACAGCAGTTCCAGTCTTCCAGTTCAACTAGCTCCATCTCCAGGGGACCACAGATAGCCTGTGTCGACAGACCGTAGGCTACTGCTGTTCCTTCAGATGAAGAGCAGCCGGGAAAGTAGGAGTAATACTTCATTTAACACCTCCTAAAGCCTTGGCTCTCTCCACAATGGTTTTAATTTGCTCAGCTCCTTTTATCCTTGTCGGCTTAATAGTCATGCGTCGGTGTAACATCAGGTTTAATGCCAGTGGAAGCATCTTAACCAGAGAAAATGGATTTGTCTTTCCGGTCAATACTGTCGTTAGATAATACTTCATCATCATTCCCAGCTCATGGACACGTCCGTTACTCTTTATAGAGTCAATGAAAGCCCGGTACATAGTGGCGGTCGTCGTTCTCTTGGTGGTTAGCCCATAGTAGGTGGATAAGCGTTCCAGGGCGTGCATAAGCTCGGTTATCTTAACCTCCTTGGGGCAGCGTACAGTGCAAAGATAGCAAGAGGCACAAACCCACATAGTATTGCTCTTCAAGACATCGTAGCGTCTCCCGGCATGGATCAAAGCAATTGTTCTTCGGGGTGAATTGTCCATTTGAGCCACATTAGGACACGATGCTGAACACATACCACATTGGATGCACCACCGCACACTCTCACCACCTGGAATAGAACAGACCTCCTCAAGAAACTCTTCGCCCTCGGTTGTCATTACCAATACATCGCTAGTTTTGCTGGCTACAGAGTTCATAATTAAACCCCTCTTGATTTAATTTTGCCTATTGTGCTTCTTATGCGGTAGGATTATATAGGTGGTGATGAATGAAACAATGGCTACCGCGCCCAGCCTGACAGCTGTTAACCATACTTACTGGCGGCTGTTTTTTGAACCGGTAGGAAACCATAAACCATTAGGCGTAATTTTCTATTCGTGGCATTTTAGCATATTGCTCAATTGCTTGGCAAAGTTTTGGGGCAACCCAATATCTGGATTATTGATGGGGCGGTGATTTTGATATACGATTTATCTATCATTGGTCATAGAGGAGATAGAAGGGAGACAAACCAATGAAGCTTACCATTGTATATGACAATGAAACCAGGACGAAGGGGCTAAAGGCGGGGTGGGGCTTTTCATCTCTGATAGAAACAGAAAATGTGCCACCAATCCTGTTTGATACCGGAGCTGACAGTGCCACATTGTTACATAATATGAAGGAGTTGGGAATTGACCCGAGACGCATAGGGATAATCGTAATTTCGCACGCTCACGGCGACCATACTGGAGGTCTTGATGGTGTGTTGCAGATAAATAAGGAGGCCGAGGTCTATGTTCCAACATCCTTTGGGGAGACTATCCCGGGCAGAAAAGTAACCGTAGTTACCGATTCCCTCCAGATTGCTGAAGGTGTTTTCTCTACTGGTGAGCTTGGAGGTATGGAGCAGTCTTTAGCTCTCAAAACGAGCCGGGGGATTCTTATCGTAGTAGGATGCTCCCATCCCGGACTTGGGGAAATTATAGACGCGGCTTCAAGATTTGGAAAGGTTTACGGGGTTGTCGGTGGTTTCCACGCCTTCCGTGATTTTGAGAGATTAAATGACCTATCCCTGATAGGTCCTTGCCACTGCACACTATATAAGACAGAAATAAGGCGCCTGTTTCCCAAACAATGCATAGAGTGCGGGGTAGGAATGATTCTGGAGCAATAACGGAGTCTGCCTTGCCACGGCTATGGCTCCAGAGTTATTATGTGAGAGGAAAATATATATCCCTTGGGATAAGGGTTAGGTTTCGCTTATCCCCATATTGATGTTGGCAAAGTAATGTATAAAAGCTACCGAGGCTTCAATTTAACCCCCGTGTGGGTATTGATAACTATAAACTTTCTGCTATTTATAGCTACGCTCATAGATTATAGGCTTATCTTCCTTCTTGGATTACAGCCGGCTGCCTTTCACGATATGCCATGGACTATAGTTACCAACCTTTTTATCCATGCTGGTATCGGGCATATTATCGCCAACATGATAACCCTCTATTTCTTCGGGAGCTTTCTGTCTAGATTGATTGGAGGGAGAAGCTTTCTCATCGTTTACTTTTTGGGGGGGATACTGGGAAATATCTGTTACCTGCTTCTGCCTCCTTCGCCCCTAGCTATAGCTGTCGGTGCCTCAGGAGCCATCTTTGCTCTGGGAGGAACGCTGGCGGTAATGGTGCCCAGGTTGAGGGTCTTTGTATTTCCCATCCCAGCCCCTCTTCCCCTCTGGGTAGCGGTCATCGGCGGTTTCTTCATAATCTCCTTTCTCCCCCAAGTAGCCTGGCAGGCTCACCTTGGCGGTCTGGTTTTTGGCCTTATAGCCGGCTTATTCTTCAGACAGAGGCAACACCGTTCCTTTTAGAGAAGCGCTCGGTGGTATCATCTGGTAAACCAGATAAATAGGCCGGCTCCTACCAGCGACATACTGGCGCCAAAGTAAAATACTGAGTTAATATTTGCCACATCGGCTAATACCCCGCTCAGCAGTGGTCCTATAGCCATGCCTATGCTGAATGCCATATTAAACATGGCCATGGTTGAGCCCATGCCAAACCTTTTGCCCTCCTCTATGGCTAGGGCTGAGGCGGCGGGCAAAGCAACGGCTCCCCCAAGGCTACCGAGAGCGCATATCCCTAATAGTTGCCAGAAGTTGCTTCCCAGGGGAATCAGAGCCAGGAAGGCGAGGTTGGTAAGGCCGCCAATGACTATCAGAGTTCTTCTATTGAACCTGTCGGCAATATGACCACCGTAAAGCTGAAATAGTGACATCAGCAAGATATTAACTGCCAGCAGCACCCCGATGAGAGTTGGACTTAAGCCAATATATATGCCGGCGAAGATAGGCAGGAAGGTGGCGAAAATCCCCCTGCCCAGAGATGAAGCCAGCCGGAAACTAAAGAGACCCTTTATCATGCCACTGGTGCACATTTCGCTAAAGGATGGATGAAGGCTGGCTGCCATTTTCCTCTGTCTAGCTTCGGGAAGGAAAAGAGCCACTACTAAAAATGCCAGCAGATTAAGGCCACCCATAGTGGAGAAGGCAACATTCATCCCAAAGTGGTCAGTTAGGATTCCACCTATCAAAGGACCGAAGCCAAAACCAGCGAAAAAGGCAGCATTGAAGTAGCCCATCCAGGTTCCCTCTTCACCCTCGGGAGAGATGTCACCAACATAAGCCTGGGCAATGGGTATAATCATACCGGCGGTAGCCCCGTTAATTAAGCGGACTAAGGTTAGCTGGGAGACACTATCTGCCCATATATAGCCTAGTGAAATAATTGAGTAGCTAAACAGCCCAATGCTGAGAAGCAGCTTTCGTCCCCAGCGGTCGGAGAGCCAGCCGGTAATAGGCATAAATATAGTTCGAGAAATAGAGAAGCCGGCAAAGATTATACCTATCCAGATTCCAGTGGCTCCCAGGTTCTCGGCGTAAAGAGGCAACAGTGGAGCGACTATCCCAACCCCTAGCATAGACGAGAAAATGGATAGAGCCAGGATAGGGAAGACCTTTTTTATCATACGAATATCTGAAGTATTATAGTGCCTTGAGGCTCATCTTGGCAATCTAAGAGATTGTTTAACCCTATCCCCTGTATCCCCTTCCCCTTATCAAGGGGAAGGGGAGATAATTTCTTTAGAGGGGCTACGCCCCTCTAAAACTCTCCCATTATTGCTCCAGAGTAAGGAGAGTTAAAGAGAGGCTTCGCCTCTCTTATATAACTAATTCCCCTTCCCCTTATCAAGGGGGAAGGGGATAAAGGGGATGGGGTTACCAAATAAAAATGAGAGAAATAGAAGCTAGCGCCATTACTCAAGTTGTATC
>DAOWJS010000008.1 GCA_030640255.1 Dehalococcoidales bacterium
CCAAGCAATATGCCAAGCTTACTGACATTATGTCAAGTGCTATTGCTGAGTATTATAATGAGGTAAAAGCCGGTAGCTTCCCTACTGCTAAGCAGAGCTTTTCTATGGATGAAAGCATATTAGCCGAGCTAACCAAGTAGATTTGCTTTCCCCTATCACTCCAAAGATTTATTATGAGATTGTTTATTAACCCTATCCCCTTTATCCCCTTCCCCTTAATAAGGGGAAGGGGAAAACGATTCCTTTAGAGGGGCGTTGCCCCTCTAAAACTCCCTCACTATTACCCTCCAGAGTAAGGAGAGTTAAAGAGAGGCTTCGCCTCTCTTACGCAACCAATTTCCCCCTCTCCTTATTAAGGAGAGGGGGATCAAGGGGGTGAGGTTGATAAATAACCTAGGGTGATTGCACTTATAGCTGGTGATTGGTATAATAAGGTTGGCGAGTAATGGGTGGCATCTTTTATCATGATGCTCGTCATAGTTAGAATATTGTTGGTAAGCAGATTTATAGATTTTATTAGGGCTGAGTAGTAGAGGTGGTTAAAGCCTCTTGCCCCAAAGAGGGTGGGAGGTTTTCATTTAGTAGATTGCGAGAATTTCAACAATGGTTCTTGGTGAAGAGCAACAAATAGACGAAGATAATAAGCTGGAGGTAATGCGGCATTCGGCAGCTCACGTTATGGCTGAGGCGGTTCAGTCTATCTTCCCTGAGGCCAAGTTTGGCATTGGACCAGCTATTGAAAATGGCTTTTATTATGACTTTGACCTACCCCGCTCATTGACCCCTGATGATTTACCGCTTATTGAGGCTAAGATGGCGGAAATAATTGCTTCTAATGTGCCTTTTGTTAGAGACGAAGCAACTAAGGAAGAGGCGCGACGATTGTTTGCCGCCCAGCCCTATAAGCTGGAGTTAATTGATGAAATTCCAGACGAAAAGGTTAGCTTGTATCGGCAGGGTTTGTTTGTTGACTTGTGTCGCGGACCTCATGTGAGTTCTACCGGGGAGATAGGAGCGTTCAAGCTGCTCAGCATTGCTGGAGCCTACTGGCGGGGTGATGAGCACCGCCCTATGTTACAGCGAATATATGGCGTCGCTTTTGATACCAAGGAGGCTTTAGCTGAGCACCTGAAGAAGCTTGATGAAGCCGCCAGGCGTGACCACAGGAAGTTAGGCAGGGAGCTTGACCTGTTCAGTATTCACGAGGAGGCTGGTCCCGGGCTGGTTCACTGGCACCCCAAGGGGGCGGTAGTTCGCCGGGTTATTGAGGATTTCTGGAAGGATGAGCATATTAAGCGTGGCTATGATATCGTTTACACCCCTCATATTGCCAAACTGGACTTATGGAGAACCAGCGGTCACTGGGAATTTTACCGAGATTACTTGTATAGCCCGATGGAGGTAGAAGGGCAGGAGTATATCATTAAGCCAATGAATTGCCTGGGTCATATCCTGATTTATAAAACCAGGCAGCACAGTTACCGTGAATTACCACTGCGCTACGCCGAGCTGGGCACCGTTTACCGTTATGAGCGTTCTGGGGTGTTACATGGTCTGTCCCGGGTCAGGGGCTTTACCCAGGATGATGCTCATATTTTCTGCCGCTTTGAACAGCTGGAAGACGAAGTAGTAGGGGTATTAGATTTAGCTCGATTTATGATAGATACCTTTGGTTTCTCCGATTACAAGGTGTTACTTTCTACCCGACCTGATAAATATGCCGGCACTATAGAAGACTGGGATAAAGCCACCGAGACCTTAAGCCAGGCTATGATTCGCCTTGGGGTTGACTATGATATAGACCCGGGAGAGGGTGTATTTTACGGGCCTAAGATAGACATTAAATTTGAAGGCTGGCAGGGGCCGACTATTCAGGTTGATTTTAACCTTCCCCAGAGGTTCAATGTTACCTATATTGGTGAGGATAGTCAGGAGCATTCGGTGGTGATGGTACACCGCACCGTGCTGGGTAGTATGGAGCGTTTCCTGGCCTCGCTTATTGAACACTACCGGGGTGCCTTCCCGGTGTGGCTGGCGCCACTTCAGGTAAAGGTGATTCCAGTGGCTGACCGCCACCTTGACTATGCCTATAAGCTGGAGGCTGAACTTAAAAGCGAAGGCGTGCGTGTGGAGGTTGATGCCCGGTCAGAGACAGTAAATCGCAAAATTCGGCAGGCGCAACTGGATAAGGTTCCATACATGCTGGTGGTAGGTGATAGAGAGGTAACCGCTTCTACTGTTTCCGTCCGTCTGCGTAGCCGGGAGCAATTGACTTCCCAATCGTTTGACAGCTTCAAAGAAATGCTCAGGACGGCTATTACAGACAGGGTAAAGGAATTAGGGTGGCAGTGAGGTTGATAAACAATCTCCATAGTTTGATTAGCATAAGGGAATGTGCTATAGTTTCTGCCTATAAGATATTGAAGCTTGAAGGAGGTAAATAGGGATATAGTTAAGCCATTGCGTGTTAATGAGCGCATTAGAACCAAAGAGGTTCGTCTGGTGGGGGAGAAGGGGGAGCAGTTAGGGATTATGCTCCTATACCAAGCACGGGAGGTAGCCAGTAAGCACAATCTTGACCTGGTAGAAGTAGCAGCTACAGCGGTGCCGCCAGTGTGCCGACTTCTTGACTACGGGAAGTATAAATATGAGCAGGCTAAGAAAGAGCGTGAGCTTAGGAAAAAACAGAAGGTTTCACTGCTGAGGGAGGTCAGGTTACGACCTAAGATTGACAACCATGATTTTGAGGCTAAAGCCAGGTCGGTTAGAAAACTGCTGGATGGTGGGGATAAGGTTAAGGTAACCGTGATGTTTAGAGGGCGTGAAATCACACACCTTGAGTTTGGCAGGAGGTTATTGCAGAGGATGACTGAATCACTAAAAGGGGTAGCTTCTGTTGAGAGGCAACCAATGATGGAAGGGAGAAGAATGAACGTAGTCCTGGCGCCGGCAGCTACCCAGAAAACTAAAATAGAAGAAGAGGTAAAGAAATCTCAGCATGCCGAAGATTAAAACTCATAAAGGGGCACAGAGCCGCTTCCATATTACCGGTAGCGGCAAACTTATGCGGACTAAGGGTGGGAAAAGCCACCTGCGCCGTCGAAAACCGAAGTCGACTAAACGCCTTTATGATGAGACAATACCGGTAAGCTCGGTTGATAAAGCCCGGATAAAAAGGCTGTTACCCTACGGGGTAAAATAAGTGGGAGGAATCTTTTGCCACGAGTAAAGAGAGGTGTAACCGCACATCGCCGACATAAAAAGGTGCTAGCCCTGACCAAAGGGCATAGAGCAACTAAACACTCCCTTTATCGCCGAGCTCACGAGTCTATGCTAAAGTCGCTGAGCTATGCTTATGCTCACCGTCGGGAGCGAAAGGGTGATATGAGGCGCCTGTGGATTTTGCGGGTTAGCGCTGCGGCTCGAGCTCAGGGTCTCACCTATAGTCAGTTTATGGATGGCTTAAAGAAGTCAGGGGTTGAAATCAACCGTAAGCTGCTCGCCGATATGGCAGTTAGGGAGCCGGAAGCCTTCACTAATTTGGTAACCATCGCTAAAGGCAAGGTTCAAAGCTAAAATATAAGATTGTTTAACCCCATCCCCTTTGTCCCCTTTCCCTTAATAAGGGAAGGGGGGAGTGTAGGTAAAAGAGGGGCTTCGCCCCTCTTAAACTCCCTATGGCATATTTCTTTGACCTCTTGTCGCCAATAACCTATAATCCAGAATAATGAAGAAGGAAATATTCTTTGATTTAGAAACCCAGCGTTGGTCGACAGAGGTGGAGGGCGGATGGAACAATATTCGTGGGTTCGGTTTGTCCATTGCAGTGTCTTGGGACAAG
>DAOWJS010000069.1 GCA_030640255.1 Dehalococcoidales bacterium
CAGACCTACCAGGCCATCTTCCCTCAACTCTTTGTTCCCCCGGAGCAGATGCCCGAGTCCTTGCGAGTCCACCTCCGTTATCCTGAGGACATGTTTAATATCCAGGCCTCGGTATACCAAACCTACCACATGCGTGATGCCCGGGTATTCTACAACAAGGAAGACCTGTGGGCGGTGCCCAAAGAGCTCTATTTCGGCAAAGAACAGCCTATGGAGCCCTACTATATCATTATGCGCCTGCCCGATGAGGAGAAGGAGGAGTTCCTGCTCATGTTGCCCTTTACCCCGGTGAACAAGAATAATACCATTGGCTGGCTGGCTGCCCGCTCTGATGGAGAAAACTACGGCAAGCTGCTTGCCTACCTTTTCCCCAAGGAGCGGCTGGTGTATGGTCCCAGCCAGATAGAGAACCGAATCGGGCAGGATACCGTCATCACCGAGCAGCTCGCCCTGTGGGGTCGCGGCGGTTCGCGAGTTATCCGGGGCAACCTGCTGCTGATTCCTTTAGGTGAATCCAACCTGTATGTGGAGCCGGTCTTCCTACAGGCCGAGACTGGTGGGCTTCCACAGTTGAAACGAGTTATTGTGGTTGTCGGTGAGCAGATAGCTATGGAACCCACCTTGAAGGGAAGTCTTGCGGCTATCTTTGGTGCTGAGGAGCCACCAACTGAACCCGTGGTTAAACCGCCAACTCCAGTAGAACCGGAGGAGCCGGTAGCCGCTGACATAGCCAACCTAATTGAGGAGGCTCAGCGGCACTATGACCAGGCTCAGCAGTACCTCAAAGCCGGTGATTGGGCTGGCTATGGAAAAGAACTGGAGGCTCTGAAGGCGGTGTTGGAACAGCTGGCGGAACTCGCTGACTAATTGGAATCTGGGCTCAAGGCGTGTAACCAGCCTGAGCTTAAGTATAACGGCACGGACAGGGGTTCATCACCCATTTGGGGTATTGATGACAACCTCGAAAATGAGGACTAAGTAAAAAGCGCAAACAAGCATTGAGTAATAGAAAAGGAGGGCGAAGAAATGAAGGAAAAGCATTTAACTTGGTTAGTAGTAGGTATAATAACCGTCTTGTTGGGCGTAACTTGGTTAACTGGATGTGTGTCAACGGCTGAACATGAATCTTTGCAAGCAGAAAACACGGCCTTGGCTGAGGAGCTTGAATTGGTAAGGCTCGATTATGAAGAGCTAGAAAAGCATTATGTTGAGCTTACCGCCGCTTCTGAACCCAAGAACCCCACCTGGGCAGAGCTGAAAGAGTTCTTAGAAAGGGACAAAACGGATAGGGGGATTTATAGGTCAGGCGAATATGATTGCACTGGTTTTGCTCTAGCCCTCAGAGATAATGCCCGGAAAGAGGGTATAAGAGCCGCTTTCGTAGAAATAGGGTTTTACGAAGGAGGTGGCCATGCGGTAACTGCCTTCCAGACAACTGATAAGGGGCTAGTTTACATAGATTGCACCGGTAAGCAGGAATCGGGGGATTACGATACGGTCGGTTATGTAAAAATAGGTAAAGTATATGGTCGAATCGACCTAAGTGAAGCTACGGGTTTCACGTATGACTACTACCTAGCACATCAGCAAGATGCGAAAAGGCGCTGGGAGCCGATGCAACATGTGCAAATTGTAGAGATATATTGGTAACGCCACAGGCACGAGAAATCAAGCGTAGACGAATGAAAGTTTCTGGTTAGTAAATCTAAATCCTATTTGGCTCATCCAGAGCACGCCTTAACTCTTTGATAAAATTGCCAACCGATTTGAGGTTATTCTCAGCTTCCATAAGCTGAATTATCCGACTGCCCACAATAACACCGTCAGCTACCTGAGCCACTTGTCTTGCCTGCTCCGGGACGGATATTCCGAAACCAACACAGAGTGGTTGGGTGGCTACTTTCCTCACTCTGGATACAAACGCCTCTAAATTCGCCGGTAGTCTGTCTCTAACCCCGGTAATCCCGGTTACCGAAACCAAATATATAAACCCCCGTGACCTCTGAGCTACCAGCCTGATGCGCTCTCCAGTACTGGAGGGAGCCAGGAGGTAAATGAGGTCAAGGTCTCGCTTCTGGGTGATAGCCTCCAGTTCCGAGCCTTCATCTGGGAGTAAGTCGGGGATGATTAAGCCATCAACACCACCCTTAGCACAGGCGGCGCAGAATTCTTCAAGTCCGTAACTAAAGACCGGATTCAAGTAAGTCATAAACACCAGCGGTATATCGACCTCCTGACGCAACTGCTTGGCTACCTCAAGGCAAAGCTGAGGAGTAACCCCATTCTGTAAAGCAGAGAAGCTCGCTTTTTGTATGGTAGCCCCATCAGCCAGGGGGTCAGAGAAGGGTATCCCCAGCTCCACTATGTCACACCCACTGCGGGCAAGAAGGGGAACTGCCTTCAAGGTGGCTTCAAGACTAGGATAGCCTACAGTAATATAGGCGATAAGAGCCTTGTGCTCTGGCTGGCTAAAAACAGGACCAATGCGACTCAAGACTTCACCCCCAGTGCTTCAGCAACTATGTCCATGTCCTTATCGCCGCGACCACTCAGGTTGACCACGATAATCTGCTCCTTATTCAACGAGCTTGCCATCTTGGCGGCGTGGAATATGGCATGAGCCGGTTCCAGTGCCGGAATAATGCCCTCGGTTTTGCACAGCAACTGAAAGCCCTCAAGTGCTTCCTCATCGCTTACGGCGACATAGGTAACACGACCGATGTCTTTGAGGTAACTGTGTTCGGGGCCTACACCCGGATAGTCAAGCCCAGCGGAGATGCTGTGGGTCTCACGAATCTGACCGGCATTATCCTGGAGAACATAGGACTTTGCCCCGTGGAGCACCCCTACCCTTCCCGCAACCAGTGGAGCTGCGTGCTCCTCGGTCTTGAGCCCCCTCCCCGCTGCTTCTACCCCGATAAGCCTGACATCCCTGTCGGGCAAAAAGGGATAGAAAATGCCTATGGCGTTGCTACCCCCGCCGACACAGGCGATTATATAGTCAGGCAAGCGACCCAATTCAGCCATAATCTGCTGCCTTGTTTCCTTCCCGATTACTGACTGAAAATCGCGCACCATCAACGGATAGGGGTGGGGACCAACTGTAGAGCCGAGAAGATAGTGGGTATCTGTAACATTGGTTACCCAGTCTCTGATTGCCTCGTTGATAGCGTCCTTTAGCGTTCGGCTGCCGCCAGAAACCGACCTTACCTCGGCGCCCATTAGCTTCATCCGAAAGACATTGAGTGACTGGCGGCGCATATCCTCTTCACCCATATAGATGATGCACTCCAGCCCCAGCATGGCACATACGGCAGCCGTAGCCACTCCGTGTTGTCCAGCTCCGGTTTCGGCGATGATTCTGCGTTTGCCCATTCTCCGGGCAAGAAGTCCCTGTCCCAAGGCATTATTAATCTTATGAGCCCCGGTATGAGCCAGGTCTTCCCTTTTAAGCAAAATCCGGGCACCACCGCAATGCCTGCTTAGCCTTTCCGCCAGGTAAAGTGGCGTTGGTCTTCCTGAATAGTCGCCAGACAGTGATTCAAACTCAGTCCAGAAGGTGGCGTCAGCCTTTGTCCCCTCATAGGCTGCGGTCAGCTCCTCCAAGGCAGGCACCAGGGTCTCAGGAACAAACCGTCCCCCGTAGTCGCCAAAGTATCCTCTATTATCAGACAGCAATAGCCACCTCCTTCTAGGTCTCAAAAGGTTAACTTAACTCCCTTTCGGCGTTCCTCACCGCCTTGATGAAGTCAATGATTTTTGAGGCATCTTTTTGACCATTGACCTCTACACCGGTGGAGACGTCAACTCCCCAAGGCTTGACCTCCTTGACCAATTGACCGACATTGGTTGGGGTAAGACCCCCAGCGATAATCACCGGGAATCTGGCTGATACCTCCTGGGCCAATTGCCAGTTAAATGTTTGCCCCGTGCCACCATAAGCATCCCTGACTTTGGAGTCAAGAAGGCTGATAAGGTCATGTGGTAAGCGTAACCGGGAGCCCGCCTCTATCTCAGTCAGGATTTGCTCAATTTTCTTACCGGCGGCTACATGAATAACCTTGATTACGGGGCGCTCGATTTCCCGACAGTAGTGCCAGCTTTCGTCGCCACTGAGCTGAACCCAGTCCAATTGGCAGTAGTCGGCAATCTGGTTAACTTTCCGAGCCGTCAAATTGACAAAAACGCCAACTACTGCCGGGCGGGGTTTCAAACTATGAACCGCCTCAACTATCGGCAATGCTTTTTGGGGAGAGACCTGACGCCGGCTGGGGGCAAAGACCAGCCCCAGGAAATCAGCACCAGCTTTACCAGCCACCAAAGCCGGCTCTGTCTCAGTTAGCCCGCAAATCTTTACCTTGGTCAAAGTAGCTCCTTCATCTTGGCGGCGATGTTTGGTGCCGACATTAGCAACTCACCAATGAGAACAGCGTCAACACCCCACCTTTTCAGCTTTTTCATATCGTTACGGTCCTTTATGCCACTTTCGCTAACCACGATTCTATCTGGCGGGATAAGCGCCCGCAGACGCTCGGTGGTGGTAAGGTCCACGGTAAAGGTCTTCAGGTCCCGATTATTAATGCCGATAATCCTAGCTCCGCTCCTCAGGGCGATTTCCAGCTCAGCTTCATTATGCACCTCCACCAGACAGCTCATTTTCAATTCATGACTTAGTCCCAATAGCGCCGCCAGCTTCTCAGGCGTCAAGATAGCCACGATGAGCAGCAGGCTATCAGCACCGTAAGCCCGCGATTCATAGACCTGATAGGGGTCATAAATGAAGTCCTTCCTGAGCAGGGGCAGCCGCTTATTTCCCAGTGCGTTACTGATGTCCTTCAGGTGGTTGAGACTGCCCTGGAAGTATCTGGTCTCAGTCAGCACCGATATAGCTGAAGCGCCATTACTAGCATAGGTCTGGGCTACCTCCACCGGGTTGAAGCTAGGACAAATAACGCCCCGGGATGGCGACGCCTTTTTGACCTCAGCGATGAGCTGAATGCTGTCGCCGCACAGAGCTGAAGCGAAGTCAAGAGGCAGTGGCTGGGCCAGTGCTATCCTTTGCAGTTCTGCCCAAGGGATGATGCGTTTTCTAGTTTCAAGTTCCAGCCGATTATCGGTCACTATCTTGTCTAGAATCATTAAATGCTCCCTAGGTCAGACTCTGGCTGAACTCGATTAGCTGTTCCAGTTTCGCCAGGGCCTGACCGCTGTCTATTACTTCCTTGGCTAAGGCTACCCCCGGCTCGAGCGTTTCCACCCTGTCTCCAACCAGTAGCCCGGCGGCGGCGTTTAGCAGCACCACATCTCGCTGGGGAACGGGGGCACCAGCCAGGATGCTACGCAGCAAGGCAGCATTTTCATTGACACTGCCACCCTTCAAGCTGCTCAGACTAGCCCGAGGTAAACCAAAGTCTTCAGGACTGAGGAAATAGTGGTTAATATGGTTGTCTTTGAGTTCACACACCCGGGTTTTCCCGGTAATGGTGATTTCATCTAAGCCATCCTCGCCGTGGACGAGCAGGGCATGATGACTGCCCAGCCTTTGCAGTACTAACGCCAGCTTCTCCACCAGTAACTCATCGGCTACACCCAGCACCTGAGCCTTGGCATCAGCCGGGTTAGTAAGCGGACCGAGAATATTAAACACGGTGCGAATGCCAATCTCACGCCGGGGAGCCGCAGCATATTTCATAGCCGGATGGAATGATGGAGCGAACATGAAGCCTATCCCCACTTCCTTCAGGCATCTCTGCACCTGCTCGGCATTAAGGTCAATCCTGACGCCTAAGGCCTCCAGCACATCGGCACTGCCACACTGGCTACTCATGGCACGGTTGCCGTGTTTAGCCACCTTGAGCCCGGCTCCAGTAGCGACAAAGGCAGCCGCCGTAGAGATATTAAAGGTGTGCAAACCATCACCACCGGTGCCGCAGGTATCCACTACCGGCTCAGCAATGGTCACCGGAATAGTCTTAGCTCTCATTGTCTTGGCTAGCCCAACGATTTCATCAACCGTTTCCCCCTTGAGCCTGAGTGCGGTAACGAAGGCGCCAATCTGAGCCGGGGTGACCTCACCCTGCATTATCTCCTCCATAACCGAGGCAGCTTCCTCCATAGTTAGTGAACGCCCCGATACTATTAAAGCGATAGCCTCCCTAATCATGGTTTGGTCTCCCTTCCGTGAGAAAATTCTTAAGCAGGTCCTTCCCTACTTGAGTCATAAACGATTCGGGGTGAAACTGGATGCCCTCTACCGGGTATTGGCGATGCCGTAGCCCCATAATGGTGTCATCATCCGTCCACGCCGTTACTTCAAGGCAGTCGGGGAGTTTCTCACGCTGCACTACCAGTGAATGGTAGCGAATGGCAGGGAAGGGATTGGGTAGTCCAGTCAGCACCCCCTGGCGGTTATGGTATATTAGAGACGACTTGCCATGCATTATCTTCTTAGCCTGCCCGATTAAGCCACCATAGCTGTAACCGATACACTGGTGCCCCAGACAGACGCCGAGTATCGGTAACCTGGAACCGAAATATCGGATGACATCATTAGAGATACCAGCCTGTAGCGGAGTGGACGGGCCGGACGAGATGACTATCCGCTGAGGCTTTGTCTTGGCAATTTCCTCAAGGGTGGCCTTATCATTACGTACCACCACTACTTCCTCACCTAGCTCACTCAAATACTGAAATAGGTTATAGGTAAAACTATCGTAGTTATCGATTAGTAACAGCATGGCTTCCCTCAGGTATTAAGCCTGCGCTCTCAGCCTGGCTAATAGCTTTAAGCAGCGCTCGGGCCTTATTCATAGTCTCTTTATGTTCGCGCTCAGGCACGCTATCGTAGACGATGCCACATCCTGCCTGCGTGTAGGCAATACCATTCTTTACCACCATAGTTCTTATGGCTATGGCCATGTCCATATTGCCCGAGAAAGAGAAGTAGCCGGCCGCCCCAGCATAGAGCCCTCTTTTCTCCGGCTCAAGCTCAGCGATTATTTCCATCGCCCTGATTTTAGGCGCACCGGATACAGTTCCTGCCGGGAAGCAAGCCCGCAGCGCATCAAAGGCGGTCAGGTCACGCCGCAGCTTACCCTGCACATGGGTAACCAAGTGCATAACATAAGAGTAACGCTCCACATCCATCAGGTCACTAACCTCAACACTGCCTGGCTCGCTAACGCGCCCGATGTCATTGCGCCCCAAATCCACCAGCATAATATGCTCAGCGCATTCCTTTTCGTCACTACGGAGTTCCTGCTCCAACATGGCATCCTCAACTGGACTTTTCCCCCGCCGCCTGGTCCCCGCCAGAGGACGAGTCATTACCATACCATCCTCTACCCTGACCAGAATCTCAGGGGAAGCCCCAATAATATGAAAGTCGGTAAAATCGAGAAAGAACATATAAGGGGAGGGATTGATAGTGCGCAGGGCTCGATAGATTTCAAAAGGAGCGACATCAGTCGGTTGGGTCAGGCGCTGGGATAGCACCACCTGAATAGCTTCGCCATCAGTAATATACTGCTTTATCTTAAGAACGCTGGCTTCGAACTCTTCCTTAGAGAAGTTTGAAGCCAGCTTGTAGTTTCTAACCGGACGAGTGCCAGCCCTCTTGTGCTGACTCGGATTAAGTGGCTGATGCAACCTGTCCACCAGACTATCAATCCTGTCCACCGCTTCTTGATAGGCTGCCTCTATGTTTCCATCAAGATGAACATGGCTCAAAACCTTAATCTTGTGGGTAACATGGTCAAAGACAAGCATGGTATCCACGAACATAAATAGCGATTCAGGTAAGCCTAAGGGGTCGGCGTCAGGTGATGGTAACTCCTCAAAGCGAGTTACCGTTTCGTAAGCCAGATAGCCCACGGCACCACCACAGAACCGGGGGAGGTCGCTAACTGACACTATCTTATACTTATTCAGTTCTTCGGCAATGAGATGAAGTGGGTCGGTCTTATCCTCTGCCTTGGTGGTCAATATCCGGTAGGGCTCGGTGCCAATGAAGCTGTAACGAGCCAGCTGCTGACCACCCTCGACGCTTTCCAGAAGAAAAGAATAGCCGCCACGGTTAACCTTCAAGAAGACAGACACCGGCGTCTCCAGGTCAGCGACAATCTCCCGGTAAATAGGTACTAGATTACCATCCCCCTTATGCTTCTTAACTTCTTCTAATGTTGGATAATACATTGGAGCCTAACTCCCATCTAACAATTAAAAACCTCTCGCCATAGAGGCGAGAGGTTAATCCTTCACGGTGCCACCCTACTTGATTGCCAGCAACTTAGGCAACCATCTCTTCCAGGTACGGCTTCACTATTTTAAAGCGATACCCTGGGCTTTAGTAACGGTGCCCTCTCCGTCAAAACCTACTTGGGAAAGTCCCTTTCAGTTAGTAGCTCCCGAATCCATTCAACCCCTGCGCTAGCACCGGCTCACACCTTCCCCGGCTCTCTGAGCCTCGCTGGGGGCCTACTAGTCTCGTTCCCAGCCTTTACTTTTTCTATTTTCAATAATATAAACTAGCAACTAGTTTTTGTCAAGTGACTAAAAGCATCGGTGTCGCTAACTCCATGGACTTGACAACTCAGAGTACAGCGGATTATAATAGTTATGGTCATATGGGCATAAACCTCAGCACAGAAGCCCGCAATAATACGCAGTGACGGAGATTCAAAGATACCATGGGCAGGCAACCGCTGTCGCGGCGAGTAGACTTTATACCACAGGTTACTTACTTCAAGCCCACTGGGGTACCTGTGACTCATTTGCAGGAAGTGCGTCTCACCGTTGAGGAGGCAGAGGCAATTCGTCTTAAAGACCTGGAGGGGCTGGAGCAGGAGGAATGTGCCCAAAGGATGAATGTCTCCCGGACTACCTTTGCTCGCGTGTTGAGTTCGGCGCGGCAGAAAATGGCTGACGCTCTGCTTAACGGTAAGGCAATAAGGATTGAGGGGGGTAATTTTCAGATGACATTGCAGCGCTTCAGGTGCAACAGGGGTCACGAATGGGATGTGCCATTTGAGGTCATGATAAACGCTCCACCTCAGTTCTGCCCTACCTGTAACACACCAGGCATTTTACCCCTTCAGCCTCCAGGGCTAGGCTGGGGCAGAGATGGCCGAGGGAGACGCCGCAGAGAAGGACGTAACTGGTGAAAAAATTCTATCTAGGTTCAATGATAAAGGAGCGTTTGGACTAGTGATGAAGATTCTTGATGATTTAATTTCAGTGCTGAATCTAGAGGGCAAAGTAAGGGATATACGCCAGGGGCTTTTTCATACCGGCGTGCTGACCCGCAACTGTGGTCTGGCGGCAACACTTCCCCGAGATGCTCTGCGACAGGAACAACCCTCAGTAAAGGAGCCGGGTTACCTGCTGAGGAAAAGCGCACTGGAACTAGTCCGAATGGCTTACTCGGAGGGCATACTTGAGGCAGCTATTGGTATGGCAGCCATCAATTCACTTCTTGAAATTGACGAGGAGTGTTGTGATAACCTCAACGCCGCTGACCTCATTGCTGAAAAGGGAAAGGATAAGAGAGTAGTTATTGTGGGACACTTTCCTTTTACACCTAAACTTCGTGCGATAGCAAAGGAGCTGTGGGTAATTGAGAAGAATCCGCGGGAAGGTGACTTTACCGAAGCTGAGGCAGAAAACCTCATTCCACAAGCAGATATCGTTGGCATTACCGGGACTGCTTTTACCAACCATACTATCGAACACTTACTCAAGCTGTGCAATCCTAAGTCTTATGTCGTTGTGCTTGGAGACACTGCTCCCTTATCACCAATTCTCTTCGACTATGGCATTGATGCCATATCGGGCACGAGAGTGACTGACCCTGA
>DAOWJS010000044.1 GCA_030640255.1 Dehalococcoidales bacterium
AGCAAAGGGATTAAAAGGGGCGAAGCCCCTTTAAGAATTTCTCTTCCCTCTCCCCTTATGAAGGGGAGAGGGATAAAGGGTGAGGGGTTGTTAAACAATCTTTTATTAAGGGAAGGGGGCAGGGGGACAGGTTACCAAACAATCTCTTAACTTTATTTGAGGGGGTTTACCCCTTTAAACTTTCTCTACACAATATGGGCAAATTGGTTACGCAATAGGACTTTGGTAAACGGAGTGCAGAATACGCAAAAGCTATCAGCCACGTAGGGTAGCGCCAATCTCACGGGATAGCTTACTCAGGATTTGCTGCTGGACCTTATTGACCTCTTCATCAGTTAAGGTATGAGATGGCGACTGGAAGGCAATCCGATAGGCAAGGGATTTCTTGCCCGGTGGAACCTGGTCGCCGGTGTAGACATCAAATATACTAACCTGACTCACCAACGGAAAGCTACTAATAATATCCTTTACCCGCTGATGGGTTATTCCGGCGTCAACTACCAGAGCTATATCTCTAACTATAGCCGGGAATCGCAATATGGGCTGGAATATTTCATGCCCGAGGGTAAAGGGTAACAGCGCCGTCAGGTCGATTTCAAAAAGATAGACAGCTCCGGGAATCTCAAAAGCCGGCGATACTTTAGGGTGCAGTTCACCGACAATGCCTAATTTGTTACCGGCGATAACTATAGCCGTCTGCTTGACCGGGTGTAAGCTTTCATCTCTACTTTTCTCAAAGCTGGCATCTGTGCCTAACTGGCTAAGTAAGCCTTCGACCACTCCCTTAGTATCGTAGAAGTCAAACGAATCGTCTCCACCCCGCCATGACCCCTCAAGTCCAGAGCCACTCAGTACGCCACATAGCACCTCAGGCTCATCGGGCAAGTCCTTCGGTCGGGGTAGATATACCTTGCCCAGCTCAAAAAGCCTAATCCCGCCGTCCTCATGCCGCCTATTTGCCGAAAGGGCGGCCAGAAGGTTAGCCCGCAGGTTAGGGCGAAGATACTCCTGCTCAGCAGTCATCGGGTTAGCCACCCGAAGCGGCACAGGTTCAAGAGGATGAGGTTCAGGTAGCAGCTTATTTAGCATTTCCAAGCTGGTTAATGAATAGGTGATTACCTCCTGAAAGCCATAACCAATAAGGCTGTGCCTCACTTTCTGCTTAAGGCTGATGATAGGCTCCGGGTTCTGTCTGGGTAGTGGCTGACTGAGCATTGTCGCCGGTATCTTATCATAGCCGGTAATACGGGCTACCTCCTCAATAAGGTCAACCGCCTGATGGATATCACTTCGCCAATAAGGAGCCGTAACCCACACCTCTGAGGCTGAGGCGGCCGGCTCACAATCAAAACCCAGAGAGGACAGGGCTCTTACTATCTGGTCAAGACTAAACTCAACGCCTAAATGTCGTTTTACCCTGCCCGTTGAGAGTAAAATAGGCTCGCCGTCTAGCCTGCCGGGATAGACATCAACCAAGCCCTGGGCAGCTTCACCGCCAGCTAGCTGTATAATCAACTGAGTCGCCCGCTTAAGCGCGGGTAGGGTCAGCTCAGGACGGATTCCCCTCTCAAATCTCATACTGGCTTCGCTAGGCAAGCGCAAGGCGTTACCGGTATGGTGAATGCTTGCCGGGTTAAAATTAGCCGATTCCAGCAGTATTGAGGTAGTTTGTTCGGTTACTTCACTATTAGCCCCACCCATAACGCCAGCAATAGCCACCGACCGCTCTTCATCAGCAATAACCAGCATATCCTCAGCCAGAGTCCGCTCTACCCCGTCCAGACTAACTATAGCCTCACCGGCATTAGCCCGGCGCACAATAATCCTCTTACCTCTAATTCGGTGATAGTCAAAAGCATGCAGGGGTTGCCCATATTCCAGCATAACATAGTTGGTAATATCGACAATATTATTTATGGGACGCATGCCTGAGTTCAGCAGTCGTTGCTGCATCCACTTTGGTGACTCAGCCAGCTTTACCCCGGTGACCAGGCTGGCACAATACCGGAGACATAAGCCGGGGTCAGCAATTTCCACTGATACTTGCTGGTCTATAGGGGATGGTACTTCCTCATAGCTAACCTCAGGAAGGCGCAAACTCTGCCCGGTGAGAGCGGCAATCTCTCTGGCTACTCCAATTACCGACAGGCAATCAGGTCGGTTAGGGGTTATATCCAGGTCAAAAATAGTATCACCGAGATAATCAGCCAGTGGGGTGCCTACCGGTGCCTCGGCAGGCAAAACCATAATGCCTTCATGACTATCCGAGATTTCCAGCTCCTTTTCCGAGCAAACCATACCACTGGAGGCAACACCACGAATCTTGGCTGATTTCAAGCGGAATACCTGTCCGGTATGCCCGTCTATAAGTTGAGCACCGACATAGGCGAAGGCTACCTTATCACCAAGCCTAAGATTCGGTGCCCCACAGACAACGGTCGGTTGCTCGGTGCCTAAATCTATAGTAACCAGAGTAAGGCGGTCGGCATTGGGGTGAGGGTTAATGGCCACTATCTGACCAACAACTATATTCCCCCAACTACTCCCAATAACCTGCATACCCCCGACCTCAATACCGGCCATAGTCAGCCTATCGGCTAAATCAGCCAGGGGCAGGGTAATATCTATATATTCCCGAAGCCAGTTAAGTGAAACCTTCATCTTCTCAGAACTGCCTTAAAAATCTAAGGTCACTGCTGTAGAATAGTCTAATATCATCAATCCCGTAGCGGAGCATAGGCATACGGTCTATACCCATGCCGAAGGCAAAACCAGAATAAACCTCAGGGTCAAGACCGGCCCGCTGGAGCACCTGGGGATGAGTCATCCCGGCACCCAGAATTTCAATCCAGCCGGTATTGCCGCACAGGCGGCAACCTTTACCACCGCAGACCGAGCATTCTATAGCCATCTCAGCGCCAGGCTCAACAAAGGGGAAGTAATCGCAGCGAAAGCGCACCTTCCTATCTTCACCAAAGAAACGGCGAGCAAATTCATAAAGTGTTCCCTTGAGGTCAGCCATAGTAATACCCTTACCAACAGCTAACCCGTCAATCTGATGGAACATAGGAGTATGGGTGGCATCACTCGCCTCATAACGATAAACCCTGCCCGGGATAACTACCCGCAGCGGGGGCGGCATCTTCTCCATAACCCTGAGCTGCATAGAAGTGGTGTGAGTGCGTAGCAGCATAGGTCTTTCCCCGCTGTCGGTTTCAAAATCAACCCAGAGCGTGGACATGGTATCACGAGCCGGGTGCTCCTCAGGAATATTCAATGCCTCAAAATTATAATAATCCCACTCTACCTCTGGTCCTTCTACCACCTGAAAACCCATGGAGGTAAAGATGTCGCATATTTCATAGATGGTTTGAGTAATAGGATGCAAACGACCTGTGGGGAAAGGGTGACCGGGCAGGGTAATATCAATACCCCCCTCTTCAGCCGAGGCGGCTAGCTGCACTCCACGGAGAACCTGTTCCTTTTGCTCTAAACTATCTTCTAATTTGGCTTTAACCTCATTAGCACCGGCACCGACAGCCTTCCTCTCAGCTAAAGGTAGTGTCGCCAAGCTGCGCAGAACCCTGGTTAGCTCACTCTTCCTGCCCAAATAGCGAACCCGCCACGATTCCAGTTCCTTAAGGTTGTTAATGGCGTCCAGTTCTCGTAGAGCATTTAGTTTTAATTCTTCAAGTTCTTGTAACATTTCCTAGCCGTTGCTGAGATTATTTATTAACCTCATCCCTTTTAGATATTTGTTACCAACCTACCCCCTGATTAAACAATATTTCTATTTCCAATCCACTTTAACCTCTATCCTTACTCCTCTCGTTGGACAATAGTAAATCAGCCCATGTTCCCGTCCATATTCGTAAATCTCTCTTGTCAGTTCCACATCCTGCCGACAATAATTTATTACCTCTTTAATTTTCCCTTCTTGAAACCAACTCACCACCTCGTATCCAGTCCCCAACTTTTCTATTCCTAATGTAGGCGAAGATATTTCTTCTAAACTTGGCCACTTCACATCATGCGGTAAGCGATCTTTGACATCAATAAAAATATCAAATGTCTTTCCATCTAACAGCATGTGCACATCATCTGCATATCCATTAAGCACTTCATAATCAAACTTTAGTAGGTTAAATCCGATAATCATGTCAAACTGTGCTAGTTCCTTAATCAGCTCTTGCACTTTACTCTCATACCAATCGCGAAACCCATGTCCCTTATCCCAAGACACTGCGATGGACAAACCGAACCTACAGATATTGTTCCATCCACCCTCCACCTCTGTCGACCAACGCTGGGTTTCTAAATCAAAGAATATTTCCTTCTTCACTATTCTGGATTATAGGTTATTAGTAGCTGATGGGTCAAGGAAATGCCTCATTCATATGGCTAGGGCACC
>DAOWJS010000073.1 GCA_030640255.1 Dehalococcoidales bacterium
CCTGCTCCCTGGAAAACTGAAGGGGATTAAATTGGTTAAAAATCACCATACCGTGTAACCCGTCATACTTGGCAATGTTGCTGGCGGTAACACAATGCTTGCCCACTACCCGCCCAAACAGGTCTTCAGGGGTATTCTCCTCAGGATAACGAAACGAATCCTTTTGGCTAGCCTCGGCGAGCTGGGTATCAATACTCTTGGCCTCGTTAGCCTCAATGGGGCGGGAGTCTCGCAATCGGTTAAATAGTGACCCCTCGTCGGTTACCAGATTGGTTACCTTGACAATCTTTTGCCTGGTGACGGCTTCTACCGAGCCGAACTGACGAGTAACCCAGGGCTGCATAGGCTGCGGAGTGCGCAGCTCGCCGACAGTGGTAGTAACCGTATATATCCGCCGGAACAGCTCCTTTGCCTCGGCGGGCAGGGAGTCTACTATTTCCTCTAAATTAGTAATACTCGGATTGGTTACCATTAATAGTTCCCGATTACGAGCTTAATGCCTGAAATGCCTCACGCCGGTGAAGACCATAGCTATATTGTGCTTATCAGCCGCTTTAATTGATTCCTCATCCCTTATTGAACCGCCCGGCTGAATAATAGCCGTTACCCCAGCCGCCGCTGCTGCTTCCACCACATCAGGGAAGGGGAACATAGCATCCGAAGCCAGAACACCACCCGCAGTCTTGTCTCCAGCCTTTTCCTTGGCTATCTGGGCACTGACAATCCGGCTGGGTTGTCCCGCCCCCATTCCCAGTAGGGTCTTGTTCTTAGCCAGCACAATAGCGTTTGACTTCACATGCTTGCACGCTCGCCAGGCAAAAAGCAGGTCTTCTACTTCGGCCGTAGTTGGCTCACGCTTGGTTACTGTCTTGAGGGTAACACTACCCTCGGGCAGAGAATCTGAGCCCTGGACGAGGAATCCGCCCTTCACCCTGCGGAAATCAAGGTAGCCGGCTTGAGCTTGGCCATAATTCGGTGGTAGTTCTGTGGTAAGAATACGAAGATTTTCCTTACGCTTTAGTAATCCTAGAGCCTGAGCCTCATATTCAGGGGCGATGATAATTTCAAAGAAGGTTTTGCTAATTTCCTCAGCCGCCGGCAGGTCAACGGCTCTATTGGAGGCGACAATGCCGCCGAAGGCAGCTACCGGGTCGCCGCTAAACGCCCGCCGATAGGCTTCAGCGATATCTTCGTGGCTGGCCAGTCCACAGGGATTGGTATGCTTGATAATAGCTACCGTAGGCGCTGAGAAGTCGGTGACCACCCCCCAGGCAGCGTCAGCATCCAGGATGTTATTAAAGGAAAGCTCCTTTCCCCCTAGCTGTTGTGCCCAGGTGATACCAGTCTCCGGCTCGGCTCCTACCCTTTGCTCGGCATAAAAGGCAGCCGGCTGATGAGGGTTCTCGCCGTAACGAAGTCCGTAGCGCTTCTTCAAAGCAATGGTCATCTCCTCAGGGAAACCCTCGGCATCCTGCCTTAAATACTGCGAAATAGCCGTATCATAAATAGCTACATGCTGAAAAGCCTTCTGCGCCAGCCGTTTGCGCTCGGCTTGGTCTATGCCTCTCCCTCTCAGTTTCTCCAGAACCGCAGGGTAGTCGGCGGGGTCAACCACCACAATAACGCTGGGGAAATTCTTGGCTGCCGCCCGAATCAGGGTTGGTCCGCCAATATCAATGTTTTCCAGTGCCTCATCAAGGGTAACCTTTTCTCTGGCTACCGTCTGGACGAAGGGATAGAGGTTAACCGCCACCAGGTCAATAGCTCCAATGTTATTCTCAGCTAGCTGTGCCATATGCTCAGGCAGGTCACGTCTAGCCAGAATGCCGCCATAAATAACCGGGTGCAGGGACTTTACCCGACCATCAAGAATCTCAGGAAACCCGGTAAGTTCAGAGATACTTTTTACCGGCACTTTAGCTTCGGTCAGTGCCTTTTTGGTACCGCCAGTAGAAAATATTTCAAATCCCAACTGGTTTAACCCCTGGGCAAAGTTAGTTACCCCCGCTTTGTCAGACACACTAATAATAGCTCGCATAGGAACCTCCAGTTACTTACTTTCAACCTCACCCCCTGTATCCCCCTCTCCTTCCAAGGAGAGGGGGAATTGGTTATGTAAGAGAGGCTTCGCCTCTCTTTAACTCTCTTTTATCACTCGCCCCCTGAAAGAATGGGGCTATTTACTTTTGAAGAGGCTAAGCCCCTTCAACCTACCCTGATAAATGACCTCTTAATCTATAACTACCCTCGCCTCCCCCTCCTGCTTCACCACCTCACCAATAACCTTAGCCTCAGGCAGGGCTTGAGTGAGTTGGGCAACATCGTCAGGCGCACAAATGACTACCATACCGATGCCCATATTAAATACGCGGTACATCTCTTGCTGAGCAACGTTGCCCTGTCGCTGAATAAGTTGAAAAATAGGGGGTACCGTCCATGTCTGGCTATGAAACTGCGCCGCTACGCCCGGGGGCAGAACCCGGGGCACATTACCCATTAAGCCACCACCAGTAATATGCGCCAGACCCTTAATAAGGGGCAGTAGTGGCTTCAACTGGTGATAGTAGCCGCGGTGGGGTTCCAGAAGCGTCTCACCCAGGGTTTGACCTAGCTCAGGGTAGTAAGTATCTAACGCCGATTTAGTTTCCCCAAAGAGCTTGCGCACCAGAGAATAACCGTTGGTATGGAGTCCACTGGAGGGTAAGCCGATAATGGCATCACCAGCCACTATTGTCTTCCCCATAATAATCTTCTCTTTCTCCACTACACCGATTATGAAGCCTACCAGGTCGTAGTCCTTACCAGCATAAAGCCCGGGCATCTCGGCGGTTTCCCCGCCGATAAGGGCACAACCAACCTCACGGCAGGCTTTGGCTAGCCCTTGAGCAATAGCCTCCACCTGTTCTGGCACCAGCCTGCCCATAGCCATGTAATCGAGGAAGAAGAGTGGCTCAGCACCACAGGCAAGTATGTCATTACCACAGTGATTGTCTAGGTCACTGCAAGTAGTAACGTCCTTGGCTACAGCCGCAGCAAACTTCAGCTTGGTGCCTACCCCATCAACGCTGGATACTAGAACCGGCTGCTTAAACCCCTTAAATTCAAACAGCCCACCAAAGAACCCGACGCCACTCAAGACCTCGGGGCGGAGGGTAGACCGGGCATGCTTGGCAATCAGCTCTTTGGCTTTAGTGGCGGCATCAATATTAACTCCCGCCGCAGCATAGGTTTGCTTATCCATCTACCCTTTTCTTTAGTTGCATTGACTAGCAAAGCTCCCTAACTTTTATCCTGTAAAGGTCTTTGTCTTCTACGAAGAACTGTTTATAATGGATTTCTCTGATTTGATTGTCATCCTCATAGACAATCCCTTGTAAGGCATTTGCTATTCCACCAATTATATTAACTGCGTCTGCTTTAGGGTTTCCTTCGAATAAGTGATATTCTACTTCCATTGCCATGCTGCCAGCCAATAGTTGCTTCCCTGCCATCGCCTTTTTAGCTTGAGCCTGTAATCTGTGCACTCTAGGGTAATGCGGATGCCGAGGATTGAAAATAGAAAGTGCTGAATCATAAACAGGTGGGGAATCCTCAATAATAATTTCTACTATCAACCTCACCCCCTGATAAGCGACTAAATTATAAATGACTGGGTATTTTAGCTTACCGCTGCTTCAAAGGGGCTCTGCCACCAGTCGGCATGGTCTCCAGTGCCAGCTTGTCCATCTCAAGCTGCACCGGTATGGGGTAATCACCGGTGAAACAGGCCATACAAAAAATATCCTTAGGCAGAGCCATCGCTTTAATCAGTCCGTCAATACTCAGATAGCCTAGTGAGTCAGCCCCAATAAAATCCCTAACTTCAGGTATAGTTTTTTGGGCGGCAATTAGCTCCCAGCGGGTAGCCATATCAACGCCGAAGAAACAGGGGTAGCGGATGGGTGGGGCGCAGATACGCATATGCACCTCTTTAGCTCCTGCCCTCCTTAGTAACCCCACTACTTTGGGGGTAGTTGTACCGCGGACAATGCTGTCATCAATCACCACCACCCGGTTGCCATCCAGTATATAGGGCAAGGGGTTAAATTTTAGTTTAACGCCCAGGTCTCTGATTCTCTGGTCAGGTTCAATAAAGGTGCGTCCCACATAGCGGTTCTTAAGCAACCCTTCACATAGGGGTATATCTGACTGGCGGGAATAACCGATGCCAGCGGCGGTAGCTGAATCAGGTACACCCATAACCAAATCAGCAGCTACCGGGTGCTCCTGTGCCAGTCCGGCTCCCATAGCCTGCCGCGCCAGGTAGAGCAGCCGACCATTAATCACCGAATCAGGGCGGGCAAAGTAGATATACTCAAAGATACATAGTGCCCTTCTCTTGGTCTCTTCTTGGTAACTATCAATGCCATTCTCAGTAATAGAAACTATCTCACCGGGCTCAATCTCCCTCATAAAGGTGGCGCCAATATGGTCGAGGGCGCAACTCTCTGAAGCTATAACATAGCCACCGTTAATAGCTCCCAGGCATAGAGGGCGCACACCAAAGGGGTCACGAACTCCAAACAAATTGTGGGTAGTCAAAATGGTTAGTGAGTATGCCCCCTGAAGCCGGTGCATGGCATATCTTATCTTGTCTACCCAGTCTTTCTTATGGGAGGAGAGGATAAGGTTAGCGATAACCTCGGTATCGGTGGAGGTGCGGAAGGTATAACCCTGGTCAGTGAGTTCTTCACGCAGGTGCTCAGCATTAACAATATTCCCGTTGTGGGCTATGGCCAGGCTATGTGAACCTCTGCCGACTACGATAGGCTGAGTATTAGTTACTCGGCTGGAACCTCTAGTAGAATAACGGGTATGACCGATGGCAATGTCCCCGGTGAGCTGAGATAACGCATCCTCGCTAAATACTTGGGAGACCAATCCCATCTTGGCATAAACCCGGAGCTTTTTGCCGTCAGTGGTAGCAATGCCAGCACTCTCTTGACCGCGGTGCTGAAGGGCGAACAAAGCAAAAAAGGTAAGCCGAGCTACATCCTCATTAGGAGCATAAACACCAAAAATGCCACAAGACTCGTGCAAATTTGCCTGCCTCTTAATTTTGCTCGACTAACCTTATATATTAATTATAACCCATTTTCTATTTATAGGTCAATTTATAGTAACTTGTGTTAGCTACTTCCAGAACAACTTTCTTGACCATTCTTATTTCAACCTCAATAGGGTAAAGAACTCCTTATTCCCGGAGGTGCCCGGGATTGGTGACGCCACCAGCCCGTTTAGCCTGAAGCCATGCTCTGTGAGCCAGGCAATAAACCGTCCCAGAACCCTGGCATGCACTACGGGCTGTTTAATCACTCCCCCCTTACCCACCTCCTCCCGCCTGGCTTCAAACTGGGGCTTGATGAGCACAATGATATCGCCATCGTCTTTTAGTAGCTTAGCCACTGACGGGAGTACCTTCTCTACTGAGATAAAGGACAAATCTAGAGTAGCCAAATCCACCTTCTCCGGCAGGGGGATAGGGTAGCGGGCGTTCACCCGTTCCATTACCACCACTCGTGAATCCTGCCTCAGGCGGTAGTCTAACTGACCATAGCCGACATCAATAGCATAAACCCGGGATGCCCCTCGCTGGAGTAGGCAGTCGGTAAAACCGCCGGTTGATGCCCCAATATCAGCCGCTACCTTAAAGGTAACATCAAGCTGGAACTGGTCAAGGGCATAGTCAAGCTTGATGCCACCGCGGCTAACAAAAGGAGGCGGCTCAAGTATAGTAATTGCCGCCTCGTCGCTTACCAATGTTCCCGGCTTGATACCGGCTTTCCCCGCTACCACCACCTCCCCGGCCATAATTAAGGCTTGTGCCTTAGCCCGGCTCTCCACCAGCCCCCGCTCTACCAGCAGATTATCCAGCCTTCGTTTGGTCAATTGTCAATCACCCACTGCCAAAATACTATTTTGCTCTAACAACCCATAGCACGCCATTTATAACTAGTCGCTTTGGGTCAGGCTTACCACTAGCACCGAGTGTGCCATCAGGTCGTAAGTATTGATGTACACCAGTTATAAATCGACCGCTTGAGTCTCGATAAATGATGTATTGACTTCTCGTGCAATAGGGGTCACCACTACGAGGTACATCTAAGTGTCTATCTTTTATCTTATTCGGAACAAGTATACCTGCCTTTATATCATTAGAACATTGACTTTTGTTAAAAGCTCGTCGTATACTACTTTTTGAAACTTCAAGAATAAATTTCTTGTCCTTCCGAGGAGTAGACATGATAACCTCTAAATTAATTGAAAAGATTAATTTATATATTGATTCTGAAATTAGTCTACAAGATTTTGAGGATTGGTACTTAAATCAGCTGCCTTTACTCTTGGTGTCACCCTCGTCCGATATGACTGATTTGGTTGCCACTATTGAACTTGGCTTAGCTGAAATAGGTTCTGGGATTTTGTCTGAAGACAATTTCCGCCGCTCTTTGCATGATGCTGTTCTTGAATTAACAATTTGGCTTAATTATAGTGATATTCAAACGCTGACTTCCACAGGAACACAGGATGCTCCATTCACGCAAATTATAAGCCATGATTTCACTACACCTGGTGTGTCCCAACCTGTCCCGTCGTAAGGCGACGGTATACCACCCGAAAAGGCATCATTGTGAGTAAATTATCGTCTAAATAGACCTTAAACCAATACAATCCCTCTAATTTGAATGTAAATGGCATGTCAGCAATAATTCGTGCCCCTTGGTCTTCTCCCCTAAATTCAACACTGAGAGCTATTGGTGGTAAGGTCTCGGCCGAAGGTAACTCTGGAATAACTTTCAGTTCATGCCGTCCTCTAGCTCGTCCTGATTTAAGCACTATCACCATTTTTAACTTATATGTCACGGGTGGCATTTCTATTGGTGCGTCAGGCCCAGCTGCGGTAGTAGTAACAGTGTCTATCATTCTAATAAGTGATAACACTCCAGACTTATCCTCAATGACTTGTTCGCAAAACCCCGCCGTTTGTATAAATGGGCCTTGTTCAAGTTGCATATCTGTCTCCTTATCCCAGGCAGAATTCCCGATTTTCACTCGTCCCTGTTATTCTAAAATCCGCTTTTCTACCATTGAACGAACATCGGCATGATTACATGGAGGTAGTTGTCCACTCCTACCGGGCGGATAACACCGGGGCTTGATGGGTTGGTAGTCTCCAGGGCTACCTGGGTCTCACTGAGCACGCTGAGGACGTCGGTTAGATACTTGCCATTAAAGGCAATCTTGGCCTCTTCGCCCTCAACAATAGCATCAATCTCACCAACGTCGTCGCCTATCTCCTCAGAGCGGGCGGAGATGGTTACCTTGCCCGGGGTTAGCTCCACACCCGGGGCGATGACCAAGCGGACAATGCCGCTGCCGTCACGGGCAAAGATAGCCGCGGTCTTGGTTGCCCTCAAGAATTCGGCAACATCAACTACTACCCGGGTATTGTAGCTTTGAGGAATAAGCTGAGCATACTGGGGGAAGGTGCCCTGAACAAGCTGGGATACTAGCTCAATATTCTTCAAGCGAAATAGAGCCTGGCTCTTTTTAGGATTTACTGTTATCTCAACTGCCTCCTCCTCATCAGCCATGAGCCGATTTAGCTCAGCCAGGGTCCGGCTTGGAATAATGACCTCGGTCTTCTGACTAACCGGGACGGCAAGAGGTAGTTTGTACACAGCTAATCTAAAGCCGTCGGCGGCGGCTAGTGTCAACAAATCACCATCAAACTGGGCATCAACACCAGTAAGCACCGGGCGCGACTCTTCGGTGGCAGCAGCAAATATGACATGGGTAATTCCTTGGCGAAGGGCATCTACCTCTACCTTGGTGGTAATGTCCTCATCAACCCGGGGTATGGGAGGGAAATCCTTGGCATCAACCCCGCTTATTCGTGCCTCAAATCGAGCACACTTTAATCC
>DAOWJS010000041.1 GCA_030640255.1 Dehalococcoidales bacterium
CTCTTCGTGAGGCGGAGAAGCATCCCAGTATAACGCTAATTGATCGGGATTCCTTTGTGGGTTTTCTTCTGGAGCATTATGAAAAATTAGAGCCACAGTATCAGGCGTTGGTTCCTTTGCGTAGAGTTTATATTCCTGTTCCCCCTGCTGTTTAGTTCAGCTCCTACCTCGACAAACTCGGCGTCTGTAGCGTGTAGCCTTCTTTGTCGGTGGGGAAGATGTCCTTTAGTCGCATCGTCCGCCCCGTTTGGATGGCGGTGAAGCCGTACTTGTTGCGGATGCGGTCAATGGCTCTATTTAGCTTTTCTAGACTTTGGGCTGATGAGTCCAGCAGAGCTAGCTGCCTACCCGATTCCGCTAGACTTGATACCCCAATGCCAATGAGGCGAATTGGTTGCTTTTCTCGGGCTAGGGCTGTCTTGAGCAGCTTCAGTCCGGTGTCAAAGATGGTCTGGTCAGTATCGCCGGCTTGTCCCAGGGTGTGACGACGGGTTATGGTGGTGAAATCAGAGTATCTGAGCTTTAAGGTTACACACCTGGCCTGCTTGCCTCGCTGGCGTAACTCACTGCCCACCCTTTCCCCGAGGTAACGCAGGGTTGCCTTGAGGAAGGAGCGGTCTCGGGTATCCTGACCAAAGGTAGTTTCCCGGCTGATGGACTTGGCTTCACTTGGCGGTTCTATTTCTCTGTCATCAATGCCATTGGCGTAGCGGTGCAGAAGCTCACCAGACGCACCAAAATGGCTTTTGAGGGCACTCAACGGCATATTAGATAGTTCACCTATGGTATGGATGCCTAAGCTATTTAGAATTCGCTCCGTCTTTTTGCCGACTCCAGGCAGTTTAGCGATAGGTAAGGGTGCCAGGAAGGAGCGTTCATCTCCGGCGGCTACCTCCACTAGTCCGTCTGGCTTGGATAGCTCAGAGGCGACCTTGGCGACAACTTTGTTGCTGGCGATACCAATTGAGGCAATAAACCTGAGTTCATCTCTAATCCGCTGCTTGATATTTAGCGCCATCTGATGAGCGGAGCCATAGAGAGATTCAAAGCCGGTGGCATCGAGATAGGCTTCATCCAGGCTCACTGGCTCCAAGTAGGGTGAAAATTCAGCTAAGATAGCCATAAACCTTCGTGACGCCTCACGGTACTTGGGGAAGCTGCCTTCAATGAAGACAGCCTGGGGACAAAGGCGACTGGCGGTAGCCAGCGGCATACCGGCATGCAGTCCGAAGGTTCTGGCTTCATATGAGGCGGAGGCGACTACTCCCCGTCGGTCAGGTTTGCCGCCCACTACCACCGGTTTACCCTGGAGCTTGGGGTTTTCTGCCTGCTCTACCGAGACAAAGAAGGCATCAAGGTCAATGTGCATAATTCGGCGAGTCATTACTCACCTCGGGAAACAAAGACTTTAACTCTACGCTCAAAGACACCGCGCTCAAGGAGGACGCGGCGCTGACACTTAAGGCATTTAATCCCGATATCCGCCCCGAGCCTGACTACCTCCCACTCATAGCTGCCGCAGGGATGCTTCTTCCTGAGGCGGACCACATCCCCCATCTTTATCTCCATAACCATGCTTCTTGCCTCAAAGAGCTAATATTTCGGGGTAGATAGGTAGGAATTAATCTGTTCCCTAAGTTCAGAGGCGGCACGGCGGGCTGCCGGGGCGAAGTCATTTTCCGGTGAGGCATATATAATCTGCCGTGATGAGTTGATAATTGCCTTCTCCCCCTGACTATCAACACCGTAGCCAACGGCTGAGGCTAGGTCTCCTCCCTGGGCACCAATGCCGGGTATCAAAATTGGCATATCGGGGTGGCTCTGGCGTATCAGTCTTAGTTCCTCGGGGTAGGTAGCCCCCACCACCAGCCCGATGTTGCCGTGGATATTCCACTCCCTGGCTTTCGGGGCTACCAGCTCAAATAGCCGGCGGTAGCCAGACTCCACCTCGCAGCGGAGAGACTGAAAGTCCACGGCACCAGTATTTGATGTCCGGCACAGGATAAAAATCCCTTTATCGCGGTACTGGATAAAGGGCTCAATTGAATCAAAGCCGAGGTAGGGATTCACGGTGGTGGCATCAAAGTTAAGATTATCAAAGATAGCCTTAGCATAAGCCTTAGCCGTATTACCGATGTCGCCTCGCTTGGCGTCGCCTATTACTGGTACATCATCCGGGATGTATTTAATGGTTCGCTTCAGGGCATCAAGACCCTCGTCTCCCTGGGCTTCGTAGAAGGCAAGGTTGAGCTTGTAGGCGCAGACCAGGTCAGAGGTAGCCCCAATAATCGCCTTGTTGAATTCAAAGATGCCTATCTTATCCGGCATCCGCTCTGGGTCAGGGTCAAGCCCAACACAGAGCAGGCTCTTGTTTTTCTGGGTGGCACTAGTCAGCTTTTCAATGAAGTTCACCTTACCCTCCTATGGTAAGCTGATAATATCAGTCACTATGAGTTAGCGTCAAGTGTCGCTTGTCTCCAGTTTCAATTGTTGACCACCAATCAGCGGTGATATAATTGGTTTTTAGATATTGGGGGCGGGATTGTCAACTAATCTCTATCAGCAGGCAGTAGACTATCTAGCCAGCTATACCGACTATGAAGTAGTGCCCAGGCTGGCGCATAATGCGGCTAATTATGACCTTAGGCGAGTGGAGGAGCTGCTAGCTTGGTTAGGCAATCCCCACCGGGCAGCTAGGTCAGTCCATATTGCTGGCACCAATGGTAAGGGGAGCACAGCGGCTATGGTGGCTTCAGCGCTAACCGTCTCGGGTTATATCACCGGGCTTTACACCTCACCTCATCTGCATACCTGGAGGGAGCGAGTTAGGGTTAATGGAGAATTAATTACTGAAGAAGAGTTTACTGCCCTGGTGGAAAGACTCAAGCCTGAGGTTGAGGCAGTGAACCAGAAAGCCACCTATGGTCGGCTGACTACCTTTGAGATATTAACCACGCTAGCCTACGCCCACTTCGCGCTAAAGAGGGCGGATTTTCAGGTGCTGGAGGTGGGATTGGGGGGAAAGTTTGATGCCACCAATGTAATCCAGCCCGAGGTCTGCCTAATCACTTCGGTTAGCTTTGACCATACCGAGGTATTAGGTAATTCTCTAGCTGAGATTGCGGCTGAGAAAGTGGGCATTATTAAGCCAGGCAGCATAGTGGTGACCTCACCCCAGCCTAGCGAGGCGGCTCAGGTAATAGAAGAAGCCTGTCTGGCTTGTGGGGCAGAGCTGGTCAGGGTGGGTAGTGATGTTACCTGGCAGAGTCTCAGTGCCGATTTTAACCGGCAGATATTTCGGGTGAGGGGAAGATTGGGCAGTTACGAGCTTTCCATTCCATTTCTTGGTCGACACCAGTTAGACAATGCGGCTACCGCCGTGGCTACCCTTGAGGTTTTAGCTGAAAAAGGTTTTAGTATTTCCCGGGATAGCATCGCTCAAGGTCTGGCACGGGTAAGCTGGCCGGGTCGACTCCAGATTCTTAGCCGTCACCCCCTTCTAGTGGTTGATGGTGCTCATAACCCCGACTCCGCTCAGAAGTTAAGGCAGTCTCTGGAGCAATACTTTGAGTTTGACCGGGCTATATTGGTTATAGGGGCATCGGATGATAAAGATGTCGCCGGCATAGTCTCAGAATTAGCTCCCCTTTTTGATAGAGTGATTGTCACCCGCACCTGCCACCCCCGGGCGATGGCACCGCCGCCGATTGTAGCTGAATTTAGAAGGCATGGAATAGAAGCTCAGGTAGCGGAGACTATCTCTGAAGCCCTGTCTCTGGCGCTGAGCATAGCCGGGGCTGGAGACCTCATCTGTGCTGCTGGTTCCCTGTTTGTGGTCGGGGAAACCATAGAGGAGGTAAATAAGCCAGGTCGCTTATTAAGGAAGGATTAAAGAGGCGGTGAGGTTAATAAGTAAACCTATGGGGAAGTGCCATATTGTGTCGTCAGCGCCTCACTGGGTAGCATATTACCCAGGACTTTCTCCATGGCTATGGTATGACTGCAGAGCCCCCAGCTTGAGAAAAAGTGACAGGAGCAATGCCACTTGCCATTTCTGAATTCAGTGGTATAGTTGTCATGCTCTCCCCGGAATTTAACTGAAAACTCAGTGAAGGTAATCCGTTCCGTCTCTTGAGCATAGCGTTTAGCCTTTTCTATTTTTCCAATCAAGCTGGACTGCATAACTATACCTCCTTAAACTTACGAAGCACTGGCTTATTAGGCTCAGTGCTTCTTTTTCCTGGCAATAGTAAAGTTGTAACTGCTAAACGCATATTATCTACTTTCCATTAAGCCTTCTATAATTTAATTTTACTCCCTTTTTAATTATAAGTCTAGAAAATGGTGAGGCTAACCGACAATTTTTAATTTGCCCTAATAAAAGCTATTGGTGTAATATGTGGGGAAAACTTGTATGAGGTGAAGTGGTGCCCATCTATGAGTATGAATGTAGTGCTTGTCAACTTCATTTTGACCGGAAGCAGGGGTTTGATGAGGAGCCGGTAGCCGTGTGCCCTGAATGTCAGGGGAAGGCACGCCGTGTCCTTCACTCTATTCCTATTATCTTTAGAGGGAGCGGCTTCTATATTACGGATAGTCGTAACTGTGGTGCAGGTAAGAAAGCCGGGGAGGGTCCGCCCGGCAAGAAAGCAAAGGGGAAGTAAGGGTGAAGGCGCTACTACAGCGGGTCACCGGAGCCTCGGTTAGTGTAGCTGGTGAGGTAGTGGGTAGGATAGGGCGGGGGCTGGTGGTTTTTGTCGGTGTAGTCAGTGGGGATACCGAGAGGGATGCCCAATTTCTGGTGCAAAAGACGGTCAACCTGCGCATTTTTGCTGACCAAGAAGGCAAGTTTAACCTTTCGGCTCTGGCTATTAAGGGTGAGCTATTATTGGTGAGTCAGTTTACCCTTGTGGCTGATACCAAAAAGGGTCGCCGTCCTAGTTTTGTTGAGGCGGCACCACCGACTGAGGCGGAAGAATTATTTGAGCAGTTTGTGAAGCAGGCTGGCGCTACCGGGCTGAAGGTAGAAACCGGGCGCTTCCAGCAATATATGCAGGTGGAAATCCATAACGACGGTCCGGTAACAATATTGTTAGATAGCAGAGAATAATTTTGAAAAATGATTCTTATTGAAACTAAGTGCATCTATAAAGGCTTGCAAAAATTTTTTATTTTAGTATAATAAATTCAGCGTTTTAAATTAGGTGGTAGTTAGGTGAAGAAGTCCGGGGAGATAATTAATAAGTTAAGTGAGCAGGGGTATCGGCTGACGCCGCAGCGGATGATGATTCTGTCGGCTATTGAGGATGGCGAGGGCCATATTAGCGCTGAGGAAATCTATGCTCAAGTAGCGGCTAAATATTCCCGGGTTAACATCTCAACCGTCTATCGCACTTTAGAATTACTCAAGCGACTGGGGCTGGTAACTGAGACCGACCTGGGGGATGGTCGGCTTAGATATCATCCTGTGGGGAAAGGGCATCATCACCACCTGGTTTGTACCGAGTGTGGTGCCATAGTTGACCTTGGTGAATCGGTGCTGTCTCCGGTCAAGGATGTTTTACTTCGGGAATACGGGTTTATTGCCGATTTGAGACATCTAGCTATATTTGGTCGCTGTGCTAATTGTAGCAAGTAAATTTTTTTGATTGGTTGTTGCATATTGTTGCAGGTGCATTAAATTGTATCAATCTTTAAAGGGGAATATTATGAACAATGAGGAAAGAGCCAAACTTAGGACTTTGTTAAACTATTGGATTGAGCATAATAATGAGCACAGCCAGGAGTTTAGAGAATGGGCAGACAAGGCAAAGGCGTTTGGCGAAGCCAAGGCCGGTGAAGAGATGGTACAGGCAGCTCAAGAGATGAATAAAGCCAGCAAATTCTTATCTCAAGCCCTGAGGAGATTAGAGGAGTAAGGAAATGTGTTTATCTAAGGCATATGTTGATAGAAATGGTAAAAGAGAGCTTCTGATGGAAGAGGTTGCCTCTGTAAAAATTGAGGGTGAGAAGCTCCTATTAAGGACGCTCTTCGGGGAGCAAAAGGAGATAAAGGCAGATATCAGGGAGATTAATTTTCTTACTCATAGCATCGTCCTGGAAAATCTAAAGGAAGGAGGTGTTTCACCCAAAGATAAGTGACTTTGCTATCTGGAATAAATTTTTTAACTTGTTATTGCATCTTGTTGTAACTACATCTAATTGCATAAAATGAAAGGAGATAATAATGAAAGGAAAAACAATTGCAACTTTATTGGCTTTGGTAATGGTGGTGTCCAGTGCTCTTGTCGGGTGCGCTGCACCGGCCCCAACTGCGCCGGGAGAGGCGTTAATAGTCAACGATTACCCTGATTTAAAGCCGCTAGTTGACTTTGTTGGCGAGGAAAATTTATCGGTGTTGAATCTGGTAGGATTTAGAGCTGCTGATAGAGCCATGAAGGATTTATCCCTTAGTAGAGGAACGTCAGATGTTCTAGCCCTGACCGATGCCGGCTATATCGCAAAAATCGGGGAATATACCACAGAGAAAGCCCTTGACGGAGTAATGCTAACTAGTGGCGCTTCCCGAGGTAGAGGGAATCTGGCAAACCTGCATAAACCATATAACGCCTCATTGTGGTTTGCCTTCTTTAATAAAGAGAGCAAGGACTGTGTTTACCTTGAAGCCGATAGCCAAGTTGTTAAGACCTATCTGGATAAAGAAAAGACAGATAGAGATGCCGCTTTAAGTGATTTTATGAAGCTCAAGGACGATGAAATCTTCACTAGGGTCGCCAAAGAGAATATTGACGCCGACAAGCTGCTCAATAACCCAGAGGCTTGGCAGGAGAAGATGGTTGCTAAGGTATTTGGTGGCAACGAATTCAGCATATTCACCGTATCTAACTTGTGGACTATGGGGCTACCGAATGAGCTTCTTAAGGTAGCTGAGCTTCACGACCATATCTGCCCTGGAATAATGAGTGGCTATCTGATAGCCAAGTATGTAATAAAACACTTCCCTACTCCGGACCCCAGAAAGGAATATACCGTCATCGCCATTCCACCCTGGTGCAAGGATGATGCCATCATACAAATTTTTGAAACCAATGTCGGGCATAAGGCGATGTATGTAAAGCACCTGACCAAGGAACAGAAGACGGCGCTTTCTGGGGAAGCCAAGAAAGTAGCCAACATCTTCATCAATAAGAAGACCAACAAGGGGGTCGTGGTGGGTTTTGACTGGGCTAAGGTATATGAGGTCGCTGAAATGCCTGATGAAGCGATAGCCAAGTTTAGAGATTTCACAACCTACTGGTGGTGGTGGGGGAGGCTAAAGGAGGATATAGCGCTCATGGACTATCTAGACAAGCCAGAGGAGTTTGTCTCCACCATAAAAGAGTTTGA
>DAOWJS010000070.1 GCA_030640255.1 Dehalococcoidales bacterium
AATTTCCCTGAGGGACTTCTGAATTACATCACCAGGAAGGTAAGCTTAGCCGCCGACATACTTGATACCTGTCCTGACTGCTGAAGATTGACCCCCAATAGTGGCTTTGCTATACTTTAGACATCGGGGTGTGGCGCAGATGGCTAGCGCGCAGCGTTTGGGACGCTGAGGTCGGAGGTTCAAGTCCTCTCACCCCGACCAGATAGAGAATAGGGATTAGTTGACATAACATAAGCGGGAGTAACTCAGTTGGTAGAGTCCCTGCCTTCCAAGCAGGTTGTCGCGAGTTCGAGTCTCGTCTCCCGCTCCAAGGGCTCGTAGCTCAGTGGCAGAGCGGGCGGCTCATAACCGCTTGGTCGTAGGTTCGAATCCTGCCGAGCCCAGTCATTTTTTGCCCCGCCTGATAAACCGGCTCTTTACTGCGTCAGGGTCCGCCATCCAGCCCATTTGAGCCCCCAGGTATATACCTACCATTACTTTTCCTTTTTAACCCCCCAGATTTTGACTACAGGGCGTCATTTGTAGCTTCAAAATTTAGCGCACTTTTTTGTGTGATATAATTGCTACAAATGGAAATGGAGGAATGCCAAATGGATGAAAAAGCTAAATTAACAGAAGAAGAAGAAGTAAAACTATTAGAGATGGTCGATAAAATGACAGCTATTAGTGAATATTTAAAAAAGAAAAGGCCGGAAACACTTTTTACGGATACAGACTCTATAACCTTGGGATTAACTTCAATCCACACTGAATCTCTAGTTGAACATTCAATTACCTTAACTAATTTAACTAAATCGCTTAGCAGGCTAACCATTTTTCTAGGGATTATAGCCATTGTGCAAATCCTCTCCATTTTAGCTATTCATTTCAAATGGATTTAATTATGCTTTATCCCTTGAATCCGTTCTATTGCTTTTTTCAATACTGCTGTATAGCAGGGGACTGTAATAAAAAATACGCACCATATATGTATTATCTTACATAAGATATATAGTGCGAACCAAATTATCCACTATACACCACTTTACATAAAATTATGAGGTTATGTTAAGTTATGACCTATCCCTTTTGCCTGAATATCCTCGGCAAAACCAGACCGGGGCAAGGGGCAAAGGGGGTGTTTAAGAGGGGCGAAGCCCCTCTTTATATAAAAATCTTCCCCCTCCCTTACCAAGGGAGGGGGATAAAGGGGGTGGGTTACCATAAAAAGAGTGGCAAAAATATGGGGTGATTGTCTCTCAGTGCTCCCAAAAGGTATCCAACCATTCAAAAGGATTTTTAGGCGCCTAGATTTTGATTACAGAGCGTCATTTTGAGGAGGGTTAAACCGGGGAGACGGTTTGGGTCAGGGTGTGATTAATTAGCTCTGAAAGTTCAGTTAGTCCCCATCTCTTGGCGGCTGAAATGAGCACCGTATTTTTCCCGGTTACCTCACTCCGGTGGGAAAGATAACTTATGGCTGATTCTTCATCCCAGGTCTTTCCCCTGTTTAGCAGTAAATCAATTTTATTTAGCGCCGTAATCCGGGGCTTATCCATGAGGTTAAGGTCGGCAAGAATATCCTCAACGGTCTGGCATTGCTCAGGAGCGCTATGACAAGTTAGGTCAACTATATGAACAAGCACACTAGCTTCAACTAGTTCCTCAAGGGTTGCCCTAAAGGCAGTCACAATAGTCGGCGGTAGCTTCCTGATAAAGCCAACAGTATCAGTAACTAAGACCACACTCTTATCAGGAAGGGACAAACGTCGGGTGGTTGGGTCTAAAGTGGCAAAGAGCTTATCCTCAACAAACACTTCAGCCTGGGTGAGAGCATTTAGCAAGGTGCTTTTACCAGCATTAGTATAGCCAACCAGGGCTATTATAGGGATGCCACTCTTCCGGCGCTGGTGACGGTATAGCTCACGGTGTTTCCTCACCTCCTCAATCTGCGCCTTTAGATGATGAATTTTTCGGCGAATGAGACGTCTATCAGTCTCAATTTGGGCTTCTCCCGGACCCCTGGTACCAATACCACCGCCTAGCCTTTCCAGGTGGCTCCATTGTCCGGCCAGACGAGGCAAAAGGTATTGATGCTGAGCCAGTTCTACCTGTAATTGACCCTCATGGGTTCGGGCACGTCGGGCAAAAACATCTAAAATCAATGCGGCACGGTCAATTACCTTTACCTGAAGAACATCTTCTAGGTTTCGCTGCTGGAGCGGTGAAAGCTCGTCATCAAAAATGGCTACATTATAGCTGGTGCTACTCTTCAGAGCCAGTAGTTCGTCCAGCTTGCCTTTGCCCAGATAATGCGTTTTTGAGGGTTTGGGTAGTTGCTGTATCAGCTTACCGACCACACTAGCCCCAGCCGTGCCGGCTAATTGAGCTAGTTCCTCTACGGAGTCTTCTACCAGCCATCTACCGGCACTCCCTTTAGTGGCTATGGCTACCAGGAATGCCCTTTCTGGAGATGCTTGAGTAAGAATTGGGCCTCTAATAGTAACCCCCCTTGTTTTCAAGACAATTCCTGTTTTATGTCAAGTTATTCCTTTACCCTTGGTCTGGCTCTAAGGCTACGCCACTCGGCCAGTCGTGACAAACCCTTCACTAACGATGCATCGGGAATGGTCAGGGACAACCGCACATAGCCCTCACCATTTTGTCCATAACCTATCCCTGGGGTAACGGCTACCCCTACCGTCTCTAATAAATCGGTAGCAAAATCAACCGAGGTATAGCCTTGGGGAACCTTAGCCCAGATATATAGACCCGCCTTAGGTGGTTTGGCTTCAAGGCCGATGCTATTTAACAGTTCAATAACCAGGTCGCGGCGCCTCTGGTATATGGCATTGTGCTCGTGGATGCAATCCTGGGAGCCGGTCAAAGCCTCAATGGCAGCATATTGAATTGCCTGGGGAATCCCTGAGTCCAGATTTGATTTAACCCTCTTCAGGGCATCCACCATGATAGGATTACCCACTACCATTCCTATCCGCCACCCGGTCATATTATAGCTTTTGGACAAGGAATGGAACTCTACTCCCACTTCCTTAGCTCCATCGGCCTGCATAAAACTAACCGGCTGATAGCCATCGTAGGTAATTTCTGTATATGGTCCATCGTGACAGATAGCAACATCATGCTTATGAGCCAGTTCAACTACCCTGTTGAAAAAGTCAAGCTCAGCCACAGCGCCGGTGGGGTTATTAGGATAGCTGAGCCACAGAAGTTTAGCCCTTTCCCAAATGTCATCAGGTATAGCCTTTAAATCAGGCAGAAAATTATTCTTTTCACTAATTGGCATATAGTAAGGCTCACCACCAGCTAAAGCGGTGCTTATTGAATAAACCGGATAGGCTGGGTCAGGCACCAGAGCGATATCCCCGGGGTCAATAAAGCACAGGGCGATATGGGCAATACCCTCCTTGGCACCAATAAGGGGTAATACCTCTGAATCGGCATCAAGAGAAACACCGAAGCGTCTTTTATACCACTCAGCTATAGCCTGACGCAGCTCGGGTAAACCGTCTGTTTCGGGATAGCGGTGATTAGCCGGGTCCTGGGCTGCCTGAAGCAGCCTATCAATTATATGGGATGGCGTCGGTATATCGGGGTCGCCAATAGCGAAGCTAATCACCGCTTCACCCTTGGCCCTTTTCTCAGCAATCTTCCGACTAATTTCTACAAAAAGATAAGGTGACAGATTTTTCACCCGTTTTGATATGAGATTGTGTATCAACCTCACCCCCTGTATCCCCCTCTCCTTTGAAGGAGAGGGGGAAGAATTTTCTGAAGGGGCTTCGCCCCTTCAATCTACCCGTGATAAACGGCTTTCGGTTAGCCATTCTCCGGTAAATACTATTTCAGCTGGACCGCTGAGGAATACTTCCCCCTTTCCATCCCACTCCACCCCCAGTATACCACCTGGTAGTTTTATGTCAACTTTATTATCAATATAACCGTGTCGCTGGGCGGCAACAGCTACTGCACAGGCACCACTGCCGCAAGCCAGTGTCTCCCCTACTCCCCTTTCCCAAACCCGGGCTTCTATCTGCTGCCGACTTATGACATTGGCTACCTCAAAGTTTGTCCGGTTAGGAAACATCCTATGCCTCTCAACCTCTGGTCCTAGTTCGGACAACAGAAAATCAGATACCGAACGCTGCCAGAAATAAATGGTGTGAGGATTCCCCATAGAGACGAAGTTCAGCAGTAACTTTTTACCGGCTACGGTAATATGGTAGCTCAGCATTGATTTTATGTCAACCGCCCCCCGCCCTACCACTACTGGAATATCCTTAGCCTCAAATTTTGGCGTTCCCATACCGACCTGGATTCTAGTTAATTTATCCATCGTCTTATGGAGTTTGATTCTCCTTATACCAGCCATGGTTTCTACTGATATTTCCCCAGCTTTTTCAAACTTCCCGGCTGAAAGACCCTTATCTAAAACATATTTGGTCACACATCTTATTCCGTTGCCGCAAGCCTCAGCCTCAGAGCCATCGGGGTTAAAAACACGCATCCGGAAGTCAGCAGTATCTGAAGGCAATAGCAATAGCAAGCCGTCAGCGCCGATACCAAAGTGACGGTCACACATAGCTGTGGCTAATGGTGACCAATCCTGACCCACACCACCCGCCTCAACCAGTATAAAATCGTTTCCGGACGCCTGTAGCTTGGTAAAATTCATAGCCACCTCTAATTTATTCCCCCCTTATGAATCTAGCCAGTAGCATTGTGATTTCTGAATCCAGCCGGCTCTGTATATTAAACCACTTTATCCGGTCATCCTTCAGCCGAAACCAGGCGTATTGGTGGCGAATAAACCGGTGGGTCTCAAACTTGATTTGCTGAATGGCCGCCGGCAAGGTTAGCTCCCGGTTAAGGAACATGCCAATTTGCTTATAGCCAATGCCCGATATAGCCGGCAGATTAAAGTCATAGCCCATATTCACCAGCTTCTCCACTTCAGCCACTAAGCCTTGCTCTATCATTTCATCAACCCTCAGGTCAATTCTACGATATAGCTCTCCCCTGTCTGCGGTCAACCCTATTATCAGCGTATTAAACGGCGGCGCCTCCTTGTTCTGAAGCTGAGAAGAAGGAGCTCCTACGCTCCTATACACCTCAAGAGCTCTTATTACGCGGCGCACATTACGCCGGTCAATTTTTTGGGCGACAACTGGGTCGGCTTTCATCAATTCCTGATAAACCTCATCCCTGCCGACATCGGCTGCCTTCTTCTCCAGGCTATGTCTGAATTCTGGGTCAGGTGGAACTTGTGGTATTCCCCAGCCTTCCAATACCGACCATACATACAGCCCGCTACCACCTACCAGTAACGGCAATTTGTTACGCTGCTGAATAGCATCAATAGCTCGACAAGCCAGCTCCTGATATTGAGCCAGGCTAAAATCCTGGTCAGGGTTAACTATATCAATCAGGTGATGAGGGACAAGAGATAACTCCTGGGGGCTAGGTTTAGCTGTGCCAATATCCATATGACGGTATACCTGTCGGCTATCAGCGCTTACTATCTCCCCATCAAAAGTCTGAGCCAGACCAAGAGCCAGCCGGCTCTTACCTACGCCGGTCGGACCAACTATAGCTACCAGAAGATTCATTTTTAATAACCCTATCCCCTTTATATTTCCTTAGCAACCTACCCCCTTTATCCCCCTCCCTTGTAAGGGAGGGGGAATTTGTTATGTAAGAGAGGCTTCGCCTCTCTTGAACTCTCCTCCCAACCCTTCCTATAATAAGGAGAGCACAGGTTTTGAAGGGGCGAAGCCCCTCTAATACTCCCTTATTACTATATGTATTAAGGCTCTTCAATCTACCCCGATAGGTGCCGTCTAATTTCTGAGGTTTGCCTGACAATGCTCAAAAATTCGCTGGCTTTCAGACTTGCCCCGCCGACAAGGGCGCCATCTATCTCAGACTGACTTATGAATTCACTAGTATTGGCAGCAGTAACACTGCCCCCATACAGAATACGCACCCTCTGGGCAATCTCT
>DAOWJS010000102.1 GCA_030640255.1 Dehalococcoidales bacterium
AAACCGGGCTGGCATAAGTGTATTTCCCATTAGCATCGGACTCCCAAATCCACTCCAAAGCATTATCGGTGATATCTCTAAATCTTTTCTCGCTCTCCCGCAGCGCCTCCTCCGCTTGCTTGCGCTCTTCCTCGCTTTCAATACTAGCCAGAGCATGAGAGACATCAGTGGCTAGTTCCCGGAACAACCCGTGCTCTTCCTTATCCCAAGCCATCCCGGATGGGACAACGACGCATATTGTCCCATAGACTCTACCCTCGTACTCTAACTGATTCACAAAGCCAACCCCGCCCACACAGCAGTCAGCCAGCACACACTCTATATGTTGTCTCTTAACATCATCGCAGGCGGCAAAAGGCTGCTCTTGCGCCAGTACTTCGCGGACACACGGTGGGTATTCACCCCGCTTCACCTGCTCAAGGAGAATTGGAAATTTTTCTTCAGCGCCAGAACTAGAGGCTGAGATGTAGTTTCCGTCTTTATCCAGGAGCAGTATCCAGGCAATCGGGTAGCCGCGAGTCTCAACCAAGATGTTACAGCTCTGCTGAATCAGGCGCCTTTTATCCTTCTCACGGGTAATAAGCTGATTGATGCTCCTGAGCGCCCTGAGCACATTGGTAAGATGTATGATTCGTTCCTCCATCCGCTTGCGCTCGGTGATGTCTTCAACCACAATCAGTAGTTCTTCTTCTTCTTCTTCTTCTTCTTCTTCTTCTGCAAGACGCATTCCTCTCGCCGTGATATTCAATATCCTTTCACCCAGCTCTTCTGACTTATAAGGCATCTCAAAGGCTTCTAGCATGTCCTCAGTCCCGGATAGGTTGGTCAACTGACTGGTGAGTTCCCCTTCTTCGTCATGCAATACCTCAGCTATGCTACTACCTATCACCTTTTTGGGCTTTGTTTGGAATGTTTCATAAAAAGTACGATTAGCACTCTTTATCCTCAGATGCTTATCAAGAACAAGCAGAGAATCCGGGATTGTAGCCATTATATTTTGTAAGAATTTCCTCTGCCTCTTTAGTTCCCTTTCTTTTTCGATATACTGTCTATTATCCAGCATATGCACCCCCTCCCCTAATTTTGCTAGCCTCCTTTGGACTAATACGATTGCACAATGGAGAATCCCCAAATGTGTCCGTAAACAGGTTAAAGAATCTTTTCTCCTGCCCTTCCCATCCTTGGGGTACTTGAACATATCTGAAAGCACAACCTTTTTCCTGAATGAATTTGTTTATGCCGCCATTGCCACTGCTTGGGCTTAGATGGCTAAACAACCTTTTTCTGAGATTCCCCCCACTTCCAATATAGAATATTTCACACGAACCCTTTGGGTAATCTATTTTGGCGTTATCCAGACGGAGCTCATATATTCCCGGACACTTTGGGGCGTTATTCTTCACCGATGGGATTGTAAATGGATAAATTGGGGAAAAATTCACTGTTAGGGGCGGATATCCATGACTGTTAACTCTCTTAGAATAGGGTAATATCCCCAGACCCTTTCTGCAGTATGCAACTTCTCTTCTTGTAATTGATATGTTATGCTCATCGCTTAGCTTACGCCTTATCTGCTCGTCTGTATATGGCACTTTGAGCCTGCCACTGTACATATCTTCTCTCTCGCTACTGAGAAGTACCCTTATACGTCTCTTTATTACATCTCTTTTGGTTGGAAACAGCGACCTTAATGCGACTTCCTTCCCAAGAGGAGTGATGATAGATATTCCTCGTATTACACGGGATATCCTACTGATGTCTGTTACAATACCCCCACTATTCTCTTTCAAAATAGCCCTCGCTAACTCCGCCCTTCGGAGAGGCTTTAGACCCAATTCATTATTCGATTCAAAGTAATCCCTCTGGCAGTGTAATATTCCTTTTAGAACCTCATGAGTTATCAGGTTTCTGGTGTTAATGCGCCTCAATTTATGTAAAAGTCTACTAATGTCTTTCTTGTCCTCTTCGGTTAGCTTCCCACCACTAATAATCCTTTGTAGCTTTTCATTATCAACCATATATTCAATTGAAAACCCAGCGTTGCTATAGTGGATGGAGAAGCTACCGTCGTTTTTAACCTCCGCAATCACCCCCGAAGGAAACCTTTCCTCTCTAGCTATTTTTGCATCTGGAAGATACCGACGAGTTATAATCCCCTCATAGGACAACTTCTGATAAAGTGGTAATTCTTCTAACCCTGCAATAAAGTTTACAAATCTTTCTAGTGTATATTCCAGGAATTCAGCGAGGATTATCTTGCCGATAAGCTTAGCTACTTCAGCTATAGCACACCCTCTCTTTGGCCTTTCCAGCCGTTTAAATTTGGCTGTAGTATTAATATTATGCTGCTTTTGCCATTTGGCTATAGTATTAATATTATGCTGCTTTTGCCATTTGGCCACAATATTAACGTTATACTACTTTTGCCACTTTGTCAAATTTTTATCATTTTTTAGCTTGGTCTTTACTTTTCTGATAGCCAGTAGTCAATTACATCCTTTATCAATACACATACCGGCACCGCTAACTTTAGCCGGTAACAAGTTGCACGCAACACGCTTTGTTGCTACAATTACTTTAGGAGAGAGAGGCGGGGTCAAATATTGAGATTAAAGGCTGACTTAAAAGTTCTACCTACGGTAACCCCTGCTTCAGGCATTCCCAGAATTGCCACCTGCCGGGCATAGCTTTGCCTTAATACATTGTCGTTTTTGCCATTGAGGTAGAAGATGTCAAGATTACGAATGGAACAAACCCAGTCCCTGCAGATGCGGCAGGAGCTAACACAAATCCTCCGGATGGAACAGGCTAACCTGCTGGAGATGCCTGAGGATGAGTTTAACAGGCTAATCACTGAGATAGAGCAGAATCCCCTTTTCCGAAGGCTATACCAGAGGGAAAAGCTAATCCGCCACCAGAGATTCCCCAGAACTGATATTTCCTCTGGTTTTTATCAACTCAAGGAAGAGATAGCAGCCGATAGCGGCTCTGTAGATGTTGAATCTCTTCTGCTGAACAAAGAGTATGTCGTCCGTCAGATACAGAAATTGGGGGTGGAGAAATTCAAACGGTATTTCTTATTCCCTGAATCAGCGATGACCCTGGAACAAATCGCCAGAGAGTGCGACTTGGAGGTCGCAGAGGTTCAAAAGATGAATAACCTTATTGATGAATTCTCTATTATGAGTGAGTTTTATCATCCCTCCAATGTCACCTCAGGCGGCATTCACTACTCCAAGGTTGCCTCAGTGGAGACGGATGAGAAGGGCTTTATTATCGGCTACTTTTCAGCTTCTTTCGCCCGAGGTCGGTATGCGATTGATTATGAAAGATTTGAGGAGTTAAGAACAGCGGGTGCGTTCACCGAAACTGAAATCAAGGAAGCCAGACAGTTATTCAAGAGGCTGGAACTAATTAATAGCCGTAAGGACACGCTAACTCAAATACTGCAAAATATTATTGACAAGCAGGCACTCTATCTAGAGTCTGGTAATTTGAAGTCTCTTTTACCCTTCAGTCAAAAGGAGCTAGCCGAAAAAATTGGACTGGCTCCGAGCTCAGTCAGTCGCGCTATCAGCGGTAGAAGCATAGACACCCCCTGGGGCAGAGAAGTCCCTCTAAAACACTTCTTCCCCAAGCCAAAGAGGTTTAGGAAGGAACTGCTCAGGCAGCTCCTGGAAACCGATAATGGACTTTCCTCAGACGAGGCAATCCGGACCAAGCTCTGGGAGAAATTTGGCGTGGCTATCTCCCGGCGCTCGGTAGCCAACTTGAGGAAAGAACTCAAATTTCCTCCAGCGGCGTATAAGAGAAAACAAGCTTTAATTCAACAGAGGAAACTATGAATAATAATCTCACCCCAAAGAGCACATGGCAGCACTGGAAGGAAAGCTGGGCAAGAAGAATCATTGAATGGCTACCGGAGAACCAGAGTCCAAGAGGTATGCGAAGCCCTCATTTCTGGATAATCACGGCTCTAATGGCAATTCTTACGCTCGTTTACTATGCGGGACACACTCCTTTAGCCCATTTCGGAGGCTTCTTGACCTGCGCTTATCCTCACGACATACATCGGGCTTTGTTTTTGTTCCCCATAATCTACGCCGCTGTGGCTTTCAGAGGCTGGGGAGCTTTAAGCACTTCGTTTCTTTTCCTGTGTGTTGTGTTACCACGTCCCTTTCTCGGTAGCCCATACGCTGCTCCGCTGGTTAGGCCACTTCTCTTTGTCCTGTTTACGGCTTTCCTCAGCTTGTTGACAGCGATGCTGGTAGATCGGATGGAAAAAGAAAAAAAGGCTCGTGCTGAATTGAGCGCAGCCTACCAGGAGCTTAGCGAATATCACCAGCGGCTAAAAGAAAGCCAGGAGGAGTTAATCCAGGCTGAGAAACTGACCTCTCTGGGTCAGATGGCGGCGTCTATTGCCCACGAGGTTAATAATCCTCTAGCTGGTGTCCTCGTCTATACCCAACTGCTGACCAAAAAGATAGCTGGCAACAAATTCTCCAAAGAGGTTGCTCTTGACTACCTATCAAAAATGGACTCGGAACTCACCCGCAGCACCAGGTTAATCCGAAACCTCCTGGATTTCGCTCGACAGTCGCCCCCAGCCCTCAGGGAGGTGAACCTCAACGAAGTTGTTAACCGAGTTCTTGACCTGGCAGCTCATTCAGCTGAGCTACAGCATATCCAGATAATAAAAGAGCTCAACCCCTCCTTGCCTGAGCTCGTGGCCGATTTTGACCAGCTTCAGCAGGTCTGTACCAACCTTATTCTGAATGCTATCCAGGCAATGCCTGAAGGGGGCAGGCTAACCCTCCGCACCTCAACCGCTAACGATAGTCAACTCAAGATAGAGGTTCAGGATACCGGTTGTGGCATTTCTCCGGAGAATATACGCAAGCTGTTCACCCCCTTCTTCACCACCAAGGGGAAGGGAAAGGGGGTAGGTCTGGGTCTAGCGGTAGCCTATGGAATTATCCAGCGCCATAAAGGTAGAATAGCAGTGCAGACAAAGGAGGGGGAGGGTACTACCTTTACCATCTATCTACCACTGCACCATGAAGAACATGAAGAAAAAGGCTAAGATCCTAGTGGTTGATGATGAAGTCATTATCCGCGAGTCGCTCCGTGACTGGCTCAGCGATGTCGGTCACCTGGTGCTTATCGCCGAGAACGGTCCCCAGGCTCTGGAGATTATCCAAAAGGAGAAGCCAGCCGTCGCTATTGTTGATTTGGTAATGCCCGGGATGGACGGGATTGAGCTACTGAAGAGAGCCAGGGAAATATCGCCCAGCATTGAGGTGGTCATCATCACTGCCTATGGCAGTATCCCCACGGCTATTACTGCCATGAGGGAAGGCGCCTATGACTACATAGAGAAGCCCTTCTGCCCGGAAAAGGTAGAGCTGTTGATTGAGAAACTGGTGGAACATCAACGGCTAATCGAGGAGAACATTTCCCTGCACCAGAAATTAGAGGAGCGCTACCGATTCGAGAATATCATTGCCAAGAGCTCCAAGATGCAGCAGGTAATTGAGGTAATCAAGGTCGTAGCCAAGAGCAATGCTACGGTGTTGATTACTGGTGAGAGTGGCACCGGGAAGGAACTTGTCGCCCGAGCCATCCACTCCCAGAGCTACCGTAAGGATAAGCCGTTTATCGCCGTCAGTTGCGCTGCTTTGCCGGAGACTCTCCTTGAGAGTGAACTATTCGGACATGAGAAGGGCGCCTTTACCGGGGCTCACGCTCAACGGAAGGGGAAATTTGAAATCGCTAACCAAGGCTCCCTCTTCCTGGATGAGATTGGTGAGATGAGTGCCAATATCCAGGTTCACCTGCTCCGAGTCCTGGAGGAGAAGGAATTCACCAGAGTTGGCGGCAATGAGCTAGTTAAGGTCGATGTGAGGGTCATCTCGGCGACCAATAAGGATGTGAGAAAGGCGGTAGCTAGCGGGCAATTTCGTGAAGACCTTTACTACCGACTCAACGTGGTTACCATTGAGTTGCCTCCGTTGAGAGAGAGGAAGGAGGATATTCCCCTCTTAGCCCAGCACTTCTTGAAAAAGTTTGCTGTGGAAAATCAAAAGGAGATTAGCGACTTCTCTGCCGAGGCTACTGATTTTCTTTTGAAATATGAGTGGCCGGGTAATGTCCGAGAACTGGAAAATGCTATTGAAAGGGCGGTCATCTTAGCCAAAAATTCTTATATTGAGATTACTGACCTGCCCCAGGAAAGCTTAACCTTGGCTCACTCAGCGCCATCAGGGAAAAGCCTGGAAGAAATCGAGAAAAACCATATCCTGAATATACTCAACGAAACCGGTGGAAACTATAGTAAAGCGGCTAGAATCATGGGGATTTCCAGAATGACACTCTACAACAAGGTCAGGGCATATGGATTAAATGTAAATAAAATAGACAGTAACTGACTAACTCTTTTACAATTAAAACTTCCGCTTAAAGCGAACATTTAGGCTATCCTGACCATTCAAGATAGCCTTTTCTTTTGGCAAGAAAATTGCACCTAAATAGGGTGGAGGTGATAAAAATGGCAAAGCAGGCAGTCCTGAAGGAAGAAAAGTTAACCGGAGGTGGAAAGATGAAACCGATATTGATAATAGAGGATGAAGCTATTATGAGAGAGTCTCTCCGAGATTGGCTAACCGACGGCGGTTATTACGTGGAGACTGCCAAGGAAGGAGAAGAAGCGTTAAAAACTATTGCCGAGCGGGACTTTGGTGTTGTCATCCTTGACCTGAAGTTGCCGGGAAAGGACGGGATTGAGGTACTAAAAGAGGCCAAGGAGAAAAGACCGCAGCTTAAGGGAATCATTATCACCGCTTATCCTTCAGTACCGACAGCGGTAGAGGCGATGAAGGAGGGTGCTGTTGATTATTTACCTAAACCCTTCGACCTTGATGACCTGGAGAAATTAATCAGGGAGATTCTGGGCCCGGTTCAGGTAGAGATAAGGCCTAAGGCTGCCCCTGAGACAGCTATAGCTGAACCGTCTGTAGTAGAGGAGGCTAAGGTTGAGGAGGTCATAGCCGTAGCTCCAGAGGAAATCCCAGTTCACCTCAAGCAAGGTAAGGCTCACTTTGAGGCTGGTCTCTACCAGGAGGCGCTTAAGGAGTTTAAGGCTGTCATCGCCGTGGCTCCAGGCAACATTGAGACCCGTGTCTGGATACGAAAGACCCATGAAGCACTAACCAAGCCCAAGGTTGAGGGGGTAGTTGAAGGGGAGGCGGCTCCTGCCGAGGGCAAACTGAAAGAGTGCCTATGGATGAAGCTGGGGATGGTGGCATATCGTATCTGCACCAATGACTACAACTGCCTCACCTGTGAGTTTGACCAGATGATGCAGGAGAAGATGGCTAGCGGTGAAGCTCCAGAGTTTGATGCCGCACTGGAAAGATTCAAGGAGCTACCCGGTAATCAGAGGCTCTGCCGCTATGCCCTTAAGGGCGATGTCTCCTACCGGATTTGCACCCGCCTCTTCCAGTGTGCCACCTGCGAGTTTGGTCAAATGATGGAGGATGCCCTCCAGCAGAAACTGGCTAAGCTGGCGGCACGACGAGATGCCCTGCTCAAAAAGGAGCAAAAAGCTCAAGCCAAAGCGTAAATAAAGCACCCATCCCATCCCCATTTCGTTTAGTAATCATCACCGAGCAGGTGGACATTGCCCAACCTTACATTTTTTAACCCATGTGCCTTCGCTTCAGCCAGACACTCCTCGGCGTGCCGTCGGGAGGTTGGCGGTAGGTCTCTCATCATAAATTGAGGATGAAAGGCAAGGAGGGCATAAGGAATGTCAGGGCTAAGAGAGGTAATAAAGGCGGCAATCCTGGAGATTTCTTCCTTATCTACATATCCCGGGATGAGTAAGGTGCTAGCTACCAGAAAAGGAGGCAAGGGTCTTCTTCTAGCATACTCAGCCAAGAGCTTAAAATTCTCCAGGGTTCTTTTATTGTTTACACCACAGAGGGCGAGGTGCAGTTCCTCACTCCAAGCCTTGAGGTCAAACTTGATACAACCACCGGAGTTAAAGGAAAGCTCAGCCGCCTGTCGTAATAAGGCGGGATGCATCGAGCCATTGCTCTCCCAGCAGAGGCGCAGAATCCTGCCTTTACTCCTCTCCAGAGCCAGCCGTGAGGCACGGATAGAATGGGGGAGTTGAGGGGTAGGGTCACCCCCAAAGTAACATATGCAGGCAGTGTGGTCATCAACCGCCTGAGCCAGCTCCAAGGCATCAATCTTGCTCTCCTTGGTTGCCGAGTAGCGATAGTGCCAGTTCTGACAGAAAAGGCAATCAAAGGAGCAGGCCTGATAGAAAACGGCCAGGTTCTTATAGCCATATTCAGCTCCACGAGAGTAAGCAAAGTGAGGATAACCAGCCCCGGTGCCACCGGGACAGACCCAATCGGCAACACAGTTAGTGGGTAAGGCATCATAATACCAGCTGACATTGCCCATCTTGGCGGTGGCACCTTTGAGTTTATTTGCCTTGTTGGTGCGCAATCCGCAATAGCCCCTGCCGTCTAGGGGGATACGGCATTCATTGACACAAAGGTGGCACTCGCGTCCCCCTTCAGCCCTGGGCGGCTGCTGGGGAAGGTTAAAAGGCCTTCTCGCCACACTATGAGCTTTCTCAATCAGGGGGAGAACCCGGGCAAAATCGCCCCGAATACAATCCAGACATAGCCCCAGGGCTTGAGAAATGAGGGGCGACTCCTGACCACAATGCTGGCATACCGCCACAGTTCCCACCTTCCCCCTTTACTAATTTTATCTAAACTAGCCCTAAGTAGCCGGCATTAGCTAAGTGATTGGTTCAATCATATCGCTTTGAGCTAGAAAATCCACAATGCCAGAGATATAATTGGCCTCGGGGCTTCAAGTTTACCATAGAATACAGGGGACGATTAGGGATGAAAACAGTTTTAATCTATAGCCCGGAAATCTAGTGCTCAACCTGTTTAACCTGATAGCGCAACTTGCCTGCCGGGGCTACTACCTCAACTACTTTTCCCTGACCTTGACCAATAAGGGCTCTACCTATTGGTGAAGCACTGGAAATCTTACCTTGGGTCGGGTCAACCTCCCGGGGACTGACTATGGTATAGTGCAGTTCTTCCCCAGAAGCCAGGTCAAGCAAGGTAACGCTATCACCAATGCCTACCTTAAGGGTAACCTTTGGTTCACTATCAATAATAGTAGCTGACTTTAGAGTTCCTTCCAGCTCTTTAATCCGACCTTCTATCTGCCCGTGCTGCTCTCTAGCTGCCTCCAGGGGTGCATTCTCGCGAAAGTCTTTGTCGGCCGCGGCGCTACGCATTTCATCGATAGCCTGAAGGCGCTTACTCTTAAGGGCATCAAGCTCAGCCTTCAATTCAGCATAGCCCTGCTGAGTTAAAGAGATAGTCTGGGGCAAACCCCGCCGGGATGAAGACCGCAATAAGGTTTTTCCCTTCTTAGCCTTAAGCTGGGTAGCCAGATTAGCCTTACTCCACCCCTCCTTTTTAGCGTAAATCAAAAAAGCTCGAATTAACTCGAGCTTTTTCATATAATTGGTATCCGATAATGATAACCGCTCAGCATAGTTAGCCACCTCAGGGGCAGTAAGCCCCGCCAAAGGTCGCTCCCACCCATACCAGCGAACAAACCTATATACCTCCTGCTGGCTGGCGCCTCTTGCTTCGGGTGATAAGCTAGCCAGAAAACGAGTAGCCGCTTCACCCAGACTTAGACTCTCTTGGTCACTGTTCACCCCCAGGATACCCCCAATATAAATATGGCTAGGTCTAATCTTACTATTCTAGACATATATTGGTCAAACGACATTAGAGATTGCTTAGTAACCTATCCCCCTGACCCCCTTCCCTTAATAAAAGATTGTTTAACAACCCCTCACCCTTTATCCCTCTCCCCTTCATAAGGGGAGAGGGAAGAGAAATTCTTAAAGGGGCTTCGCCCCTTTTAATCCCTTTGCTAAAAAACTCTTAATAACGGGGAGTGTAGGAAAGAGAGGGGCTTCGCCCCTCTCTAATCCTTCCATAGGAAGGACTTCCCCCCCCTCCTTTGAAATATATATGGGGTGTTTAAGAGAGGCGCTAGCCCCTCTTTTCTATTCTTTCCCCCTCTCCTTAAAAGTAGAATCAAAGGGAGGCGATACTAAAGAAGAGTTAAAGAGAGGCTTGGCCTCTCTTATATAATCGGTTCCTCCCTGCCTCTTGATAAGGGGAAGGTTGAAGGGGCAAAGCCCCTCTCTAAAATTCCCTTTTCCCCCTTGTAGAAGCACACTATTGGCAATAAGGTTGCTCATCAATAGGGTGGCAAAGAGGAGCAAAGTGACCAAGGGAGTCCAAGAGGGGGCAGAGTCCTCTCTTTCTTGTTCCTTCCCCCTCTCCCTTGAAGGAGACCATAACAAAGGGGAGTCTAAGAGGGGCATAGCCCCTCTTTTCTACTCCTTCCCCCTCTCCTTTTAAGGAGAGGGGGACAAAGGGGGTGAGGTCAATAGACAATCTTATCAGCCCGGAAAGGAATCTTCATTACCCCAATAGCCTTAGATATTGCCTTATGTGCCAGTAATCTCAATACCGCCTCAGCATGCCAGTCAAAAGACAAGTCCTCCTCGCTGAGTAAGGCCTCATCAATGCCGCTGGATTTTATTATGTCAAATAAACGGTCAATCTGTTGGTCGCTGAGGCGCTCATAAAATTTCCGAGCCCGGTAGCCTCTCTTCAGCTCTCGTCCTAGCTTCCCCTTCCACTCCCGCTCATAGTTAGCCAGATTCTTAGCCGTCAGGGCATCACTTGCCAGCGCCCGGTGCAAATTATTAGCCGCGATGTCAGCACAAATGAGACCATAGTAGATGCCGCCACCAGTGGTTGGCTTCACCTGTCCGGCTGCACTCCCCACCACTATCACTCTCTGCCCATAGGTTCTAGCCAACGGCTTTAGTGGAATCCCGCCATAGCTTAACTCAGCCTCAGCCAAAACTACTTTCCCCTGAGCTAACAGGGACGACATTAACTTCCTCAGATAGTGCCCGGGGTTAAGGCGCGACAGCAATCCCACCCGAGCTCTCGGCGATGAGGTCGGCACCAGCCAGGCAAAAAAGCCAGGAGCTATATCCTGACCAAAGTAAACCTCAACCTCATCTACCCCGGTTGTTTCCACCTCAGCCTGAGCCCCCGTAACCAAATCGCCAAACTTGCCTAAACCCAACCCCTCAGCAAGTCTGGAGCCAAAGCCAGTGGCAATAACCACCGCTCTGGCGTCAAGGTCTAACTTCTCTCCCTGACGAGTTGCCTCAATCTTAACCCTATCCTCCCCCACCGTTACGCCCCTGACCTGACTACTTAAAAGATATTCCGCTCCTTCACCCTGAGCCCGGCTGACAATAGCCATATCAAAAGCAGCTCGGTCTACAACGCATGCCTGTGGTTCCTGTCTCCACACCCTGAGTAACCGTCCTGAAGGTGAAAATAACTTGGCGCTATTTGCCCACTTCAAAATAACCTTGTCATCAATGCCAAAGGTGCTAACACACTCCCGACCAATAAGACCGGTGCAGCAAACCCTCTCCCCCAGCCTTGCCTTCGCCTCCAACACCACCACCCCGTATCCCATCCCCGCCAGCTTATAAGCGGTATAACTCCCGGCTGGTCCACCACCGATAACGGCTACATCATACAATTTCACTTCTCCACCTACCGGAACATTTTACTCCGCCTTTATTCCCGACCACAACTAGCCCGTGAAAAAACAGTGAGAGGAAATTACTAAGACAGAGAGGAGGATAAATACTATGAACCAACAGTAACGGAGCTTAAGCTGTATACCACAGACCCCACCTAAATTAAAAACACTACCCATTGGTTAAGATACTTTTAGCTGTGGCAAAAGCTCTATGGCAACCTCAGCGGCTCGCTTCCCGGAAAGAAGCATACCCCCGAAGATAGGCCCCATCCTAGGTGCTCCAAAAACAGCATTAGCTGCCATGCCGGCAACAATTAGACCGGGATAGACCTCCCGGGTATTCTCTATTATTTGCCTTTCTCCCATCTCAGCCCACATCGGTTTCTCCCCCATTACTCTACCTGCCTTCGTCCTTAATTTGGCACCGATTTTATTCACTACTATTTGGCAGATTTCGCTGGCATGCCCAGTAGCATCTATCACTATCTTTGCCCGCATGGCTAAAGGGTCTACATGCAGTCCAGCTAGCGAAACCGCACTCCAGTTCAACACCAAGCCGGTTACCCTATCATCCCCCCTGACCATCACATCCTCAATGCAAATCAAGTTGAATATCCTGGCTCCGGCCTTTATTGCTTTGGAGCAGATAGTTGAGACGGCCTCCAGGGCATCAGCAATATAGTAGTCGTTTCCATACTCTTTGGTGGCTACGTCAAACTCATCCAATAGCTTCTTTCCCGCTTCCTGCACCACGATACGATTGAACATCATCCCTCCCCCAGGCATGCCACCGCCAACACGGAGCTGCTTTTCAAATACCACCGTTTTCACCCCCGCCTTTGCCAGATAATAAGCCGCCGTCATGCCGGCTGGCCCAGCTCCGCCTATAGCCACGTCAACCTCCATAGCCTCGGTAAAGTCCTTTACAAAGCTTTCGACTATTGCCTTAGATATGGTTACCTCGTCGAGCATATTCCCTCCTGTTGCCACGTTACCTTTTTATTGTATCACCAGCTAGAAACCTTTAGGTGCTGAGACGCCCAAATACTTTTCCACCAGCACCATAGCACAGAACTCCCCACACATACTGCAGGCCTCTCCCGCCGAAGCATGCCTACTATGGACTTGGCGAGACCGCTTAGGGTCTAAGGACAGCCTGGCTTGCTCCTCCCATTCAAGCTTCTTTCGCGCCACCGACATCTTCCTATCCCACTCCTCAGCACCCTTCACCCCTTTAACAATATCACCAGCATGGGCAGCAATGCGCGAGGCGATTACCCCCAGCTTTACATCCTCAGGGTCAGGCAGAGAAAGGTGCTCCGATGGGGTTACATAGCATAGAAAATCGGTGCCGGCAGCGGCAGCGATAGCACCACCGATAGCCCCGGTGATATGGTCATAGCCGGCAGCTACATCAGTCACCAGTGGACCCAGAACATAGAACGGAGCCCCCTTGCAGATAGACTTCTCTAAACGAACATTAGCCTCAATTTGATTCAAGGGCAGGTGTCCTGGACCCTCAACCATTACCTGAACCCCAGCCTGCTGTGCCCGCAGCACCAACTCTCCGATAACAAGTAACTCCTCTACTTGAGCCCGGTCAGTAGCATCAGCCAGACAACCGGGACGCATCCCGTCCCCAAGGCTCAGTGTCACGTCAAACTCCCGGGCTAACTCCAGTAAGCGGTCATAATATTCATAGAGCGGGTTCTCGCGCTCATTGTAGAGCATCCAGCCTATCAGAAAAGCACCCCCACGAGATACCACATCAGCTACTCTTCCCTGCTGCTTAAGGCAGGCAATGGCTGACCGGGTTACGCCACAATGCACCGTTATGAAATCAACACCATCACGAATATGTTCTTCAATAGCGGCAAATAGGTCATCAACCGTCATCTTGACTATGGCGCCGTGTCTACCTATCGCCTCAATTCCGGCTTGATAAATAGGCACCGTCCCTATCGGTAAGGAGCTTGAGCCAATAATAGCCCGCCGGATAGCCGATATATCGCCGCCAGTGCTCAAATCCATAACCGTGTCTGCCCCGGAATCAATGGCAACCTTTAGCTTTTCCAGCTCGGTATCAATATTGCCGAAATCAGAAGATGTCCCAATATTGGCATTGACCTTGGTAGACAGCCCCTGACCTATGCCACAAGGAATAAGTTTGGAGTGCTTAGTATTAGCCGGAATTACCATCGTCCCGCCAGCCACACCCTGCCGGATAGACTCAGCTTCCACCCCCTCTTGCTTAGCTACCAAGCTCATTTGTAGTGAAGTAATACCTTTCCTGGCTAATTCTAATTGAGTCATACCTGCCTCCTTAAAAACAAAAACCAAGGGCTACGGCACTCATTACCAGACCCTTGGTCTAGGTCACCGCCGCTTCCCTACGCTCGCATTACCGAGATCAGGTTCACAGGGTTGGCATCAAAACACCTCTCAGCCTTTGAGCACCCCTAGCGGTTAGTATATTAAATTCTATACTAAACATAGCACAAACTCTCCTGATATGCAAATGCACCTTATTAATCTCTCTACCTCACCCCCTCTATCCCCCTCTCCTTCAAAGGAGAGGGGGAAGCTTTTTAGAAGAGGGGCTAACGCCCCTCTTAAACTCCCCCTTGATCACTTTGCCCCTCTTGGACTCCCCCTTGGTCACTTTGCCCCTCTTGGACTCCCTTTATATGCCTTCTCCCTCGAAGAAAAAGGGGGCTTACTGTTATAAGTTATACAAGAGGGGCTTCGCCTCTCTTTGACTCTCCTTACTCTAAAGCAGCAATCAGGAAAAGCACACAATTGGCAATAAGGCTGTCCTTCAATGGGGGTTGAAGGGGCGAAGCCCCTTCTAACAAAACCTCCCCTTCCCCTTAGTAAGGGGAAGGGGATAAAGTCCTTGCCTGCTTTGGCAAGGATAAAGGGGATAGGGTTCAACAACAATCTCCGTAGAGGTCATTTATCAAGGGGAAGTATGAAGGGGCGAAGCCCCTTCAAGAATCATTCCTCCCCCTCTCCTTTGAAGGAGAGGGGGATTAAGGGGGTGAGGTTGATAATCAATCTAAATAAGAGTAAAATATTTATAATAAGGCTAAAGAGGAAAATATGGAAAGTGGAACATGGAAGGTTAAAACCGGGCTGGCTCAGATGCTAAAAGGCGGCGTAATTATGGATGTAATCAACGCCGAGCAGGCCAAGATTGCCCAGGAGACCGGCGCCTGCGCGGTAATGGCACTGGAGAGGGTCCCGGCGGATATCAGAGCTACCGGGGGTGTAGCCCGCATGGCTGACCCAACGATTATTGAAGCTATTATGAAAGCAGTGTCTATACCGGTAATGGCTAAATGCCGCATCGGTCACTTCGTGGAGGCTCAAGCGCTGCAAGTCCTGGGCGTAGACTTCATAGACGAATCTGAAGTGCTCACCCCGGCTGATGAAGCCCACCATATCTGGAAGCACGAGTTTAAGGTTCCATTCGTCTGCGGCTGCCGCGACCTTGGTGAAGCCCTGCGCCGCATTGGCGAGGGAGCGGCTATGATTAGAACCAAGGGCGAAGCTGGCACCGGCAATATTGTGGAAGCGGTCAGGCATATGCGGGCAGTAACAGATGGCATCCGCAAACTGGTAAACACCCCCCGGGATGAGCCAATGGCACTGGCTAAGGAAATGGAAGCCCCCTTTGAACTGGCAGAGGAGATACATAAAACTGGGGAACTGCCGGTAGTTAATTTTGCTGCTGGCGGAGTGGCTACACCAACCGATGCCGCCCTGATGATGCAGCTGGGTGCCGACGGCGTCTTCGTTGGCTCGGGTATCTTTAAGTCCAGCAGCCCCGAGGTTAGAGCCAGAGCCATTGTCAAGGCAACTACTCACTTCCAAGACCCGGAAATCATTGCTGAGGTCTCCAAGAACCTGGGAGAAGCTATGCCCGGACTGGATATAAAGCAAATCCCCACTGAGGAGCTATTGGCACCTAGAGGATGGTAATATGAGAATCGGTGTCCTTGCTTCGCAGGGAGCCTTTGCTGAGCATATAGCTATATTGCACCGCCTAGAAGTTGATACCGTGCCCGTCCGTCTGCCTCACCAGCTTGCCCCATTGGACGGGCTAATCATTCCTGGCGGAGAAAGCACCTCTATCAGCCGGTTGATGCTAAGTTATGACCTAATGAATGAAATAAGAAATCTAGCTAAAAATGGTCTACCGATACTGGGAACCTGTGCCGGTATGATACTTCTCGCCAAAGAGATTTCAGATTCGGATGTAGAGCCTATAGGCGTAATGGACATAACCATCAGGCGTAACGCCTTTGGCCGACAAAAGGATAGCTTTGAGACTGACCTCTCCATACCAGTGCTGGGAGAAAAGCCCTTTCCCGGCGTATTCATCCGAGCACCCGTAGTTGAGCAGACAGACAGCGAAGTGGAAATACTGGCCAGGTTAGCTGATGGCACCAGCGTGGCTGCCCGGCAAGGGAAGCTACTAGCTTCTGCTTTTCACCCTGAGCTAACTAACGACTTGAGATTTCACTGTTACTTTTTGGATATCGTAGCCGGAGACCAGTAAGTAAAGTATATTTTAGGGGACACCTGTGCAAAAAGTAATCACCGATGACCTGGACGCTCTGCTTGACATTTTACCACCGCATATCCACCAGCCGCTACGCCGGCAGAAGGACACCAGCGAACTACTGGAGGTAGTCCTTGACCTGGGTCGCCCCCCCGAAGCTCGCTTTCCTCAGCGGGAAATGATTCTCGACCCCAAGGAAGTTGACCAGCCGGATATTGATTATGTCGCCTCCCGCATCAGTAGCTTCGGGGATGACAACCGGGCTGGAATTGAACGCACTTTGCATCGCATCTCAGCTATTCGGAACCGCAAGGGGCGCATTGTTGGGCTTACCTGCCGTGTGGGCAGGGCTGTCTTCGGCACCATAAAAATTATTGAAGACCTCGTCCAATCAGGCAAGAGTATCTTGTTGCTGGGACGTCCCGGGGTAGGCAAAACAACCATGCTCCGTGAGGTAGCCCGGGTGCTCGCCGACGACCTTAATAAACGGGTTATCATTATCGACACCTCAAACGAAATTGCCGGTGACGGTGATGTTCCCCACCCGGCTATTGGACACGCCCGGCGGATGCAGGTAACCACCCCTACTATGCAACACGCAGTAATGATTGAAGCCGTAGAAAACCATATGCCGGAGGTAATCGTTATTGATGAAATCGGCACCGAGCTTGAAGCTCAAGCCGCCCGAACTATCGCTGAGCGTGGGGTGCAACTGGTCGGCACCGCCCACGGTAACACCCTGGAGAACCTGATGATGAACCCTACCCTGGCTGACCTTATTGGTGGTATCCAGACGGTAACCCTGGGCGATGAGGAGGCAAAGCGGAGGGGCACCCAGAAATCCATACTGGAGCGCATGTCAATGCCTACTTTTAATATTGTCGTTGAAATTCAGGACTGGGACAAGGTAGCTATTCACCCTGATGTCGGCGAAGCCGTTGACGCCATCCTGCGGGGACAACCCGTAGCTACCGAGATTCGCTGGCTGGATGATACCGGAGAGGTCAGGATAGAAGAGGAAGTGCTAGCTGCTTCTAAGAAGCCTTCTAGGGGCAAGCCACCGGTCAGGGAAGACAAGCACTATAAGCTTTACCTATTTGGCGTAAATCGGGGACGGTTGGAGCAGGCAGCCAAAGAGAGGCAGCTAACACTGGATATAGTTAACCACCTGAATGAGGCCAACCTGTTTATAACCCCTAAAAGCTACTACCGGCGAAAGCCACAAAAGGTCAAGGATGCCGAAGCGGCTAACCTGCCCATCTATGTCCTCAAAAGCAACACGCCGCACCAAATCAGGCAGCTATTAAACACCATCCATCCCTCACCTAAAACTGACCGGTCAGACTCTTTCAAGCTCGCCCTTAATGAGGCGGAAGAAGCCGTGGAGCGGGTAAAGGGAGGCGAGGAGACAGTGGAACTCAGCCCCCAGAGCGCCTATATTCGGCGTCTCCAGCACCTGATAGCCCAAAGAAATGCCCTAAGCTCACAAAGCACGGGCAAAGACCCCAATAGACGGGTGAGGATTTATCGGGAGTAGTAAGGAATAGAGGCTACTCGGCAAGGGGATTAAAAGGGGCGAAGCCCCTTTAAGAAATTCTCTTCCCTCTCCCCTTCAAAGGAGAGTCAAAGAGAGGCGAAGCCTCTCTTGTATAACTAAATCCCCTTCC
>DAOWJS010000090.1 GCA_030640255.1 Dehalococcoidales bacterium
ATTTAGGGGTTTACAAGAGGGGCTTCGCCCCTCTCTAATCCTTCCATAGGAAGGACTTCCCCCAGTTGAGATATATATGGGAAATTTAAGAGGGGCGTTAGCCCCTCTTTTCTATCCCCTTCCCCTTATCAAGGGGAAGGGGATAAAGTCCTTGCCTGCTTTGGCAAGGATAAAGGGGATAGGGTTACCTAACAAAAATCTGTGTTGTCTCTTGAGATTGCTTCGGCACTTTGTGCCTCGCAATGACATGAGGCTAATCTAAGGGGGTGAGGTTAATAAACAATCGCAGACCAGGGTCAGTTGACGCTTAGATAGGCTTATGATAGTATTAAAAACTAAACCACGATTTTCATTTATCCCTTGGCTACCTAACGCTATATGCTTGCCAATATTCTTACTCAGGGGGAAGGGCTATGCCGGTAGAGGAAGAGTTAGTTGAGTTATCGCCAAAGAAAGACATGCTGCTAACTATCGGGGTTTTCGACGGGGTTCACCTCGGTCATAAATACCTGATTTCACAGCTAACCGAGACTGCCAAGCGGCAGAATTTACTTAGCGGAGTGGTAACCTTTTGCCAGCATCCCCAGGAGGTACTATCACCTCAAACCAAGCTGCCATTCTTGACTGACCTCACCAAAAGAACCACCCTTCTCCAAAATGAAGGCGTGGACGCTATCATTCCCCTGTCCTTCACCCCCGAGCTAGCTCAGCTCAGTGCCAGTCAGTTCCTCAGTCTGCTCAAGAAATACCTCAGAATGCGTGGACTGATAATTGGACCTGACTTTGCCCTAGGTCGCAACCGAGAGGGCAACAGTGATACCCTCCGCTCTCTAGGACAAGATATGAACTTTAACGTAACCGTAATCCCCCCGGTGATGATAAACGGCGAAGTGGTAAGTAGCACCGCTATCAGGAATGCCCTAGCTGACGGCGATATGAAAAGGGTAATTAAACTTATAGGTCGCCCGTTCAGCCTAAACGGGCGGGTAGCCAGTGGGGCCAGGCGAGGCTCAAAGTTAGGCTTCCCCACCGCCAATCTCGACATAGACCCCCAACAGGCCCTCCCTGCCGAAGGCGTTTATGCTACCTGGACATCCATTGATGTTAAAGCCTACCAGTCAATGACTAATATTGGTAGGCGCCATACCTTCCCTAGTAGCGAGTGTACTGTAGAGGTTTTGGTCCTCGACTATCATAATGACCTGTATGGGCGCGAGCTAAAAATTGATATTATAGAGCGACTTCGCGGTGAGAAGAAATTTGACACCGCCGAAGAGCTAAAGAAACAGATAGCCGAGGACGTAAAGCAAGGCAGGGTCATTTTAAACTCCCGAGGTATGGAAGCTAAAAATGGATAACAGTGAAAAAGCCACCAGCAACCAAGAGATTAACCGCTTGCTAAAGCGAGGGGTAGCCGAAATTATAATTGAAGACGAGCTGGTAGAGCTACTCCGCTCAGGCAAAAAACTACGGCTTAAAGAGGGGTTTGACCCCAGTTTCCCTGACATCCACCTGGGTCATATGGTAGCCCTGAGAAAGCTACGCCAATTCCAGGATTTGGGACACCAGGTCATTCTCATCGTCGGTGATTGGACAGCTCAAATTGGCGACCCCAGCGGTGCTTCTGCCACCCGGCCTATGCTGTCTAAAGAACAGGTTCAGGCTAATGCTGAAACCTATATGCAGCAGTTCTTTAAGGTGGTCGACAAGAAAAGGACAGAGGTAAGGTGGCAAAGCGAATGGTTTGGCAAATTTACCCTCGCTGATGTCATTCAGCTCACCAGCAAGTTTACCATAGCTCAATTAATGGCCAGAGAGGATTTCAGCAACCGGTATAATGCCGGGCGACCCATTGCCATGACTGAGCTACTCTACCCCTTGCTCCAAGCCTACGACTCAGTAGCTATCCGGGCTGATGTCGAATTTGGTGGCACTGACCAGACATTTAATCTACATGTTGGTAGGGAGCTTCAATCTATGGTGGGGCAGCGTCCCCAGCAACTCTTTCTGGTCCCTATCCTCACCGGGACCGATGGTAGTCAAAAGATGAGCAAAAGCCTGGATAACTATATTGGTGTTGCTGAGCCGCCCAACGAGATATATGGCAAGGTAATGTCTATCCCTGACAAACTTATCCTCAGCTACTTTGAATTGGTAACTGATGTTCCCGATGAGGAACTGGAGGAATTCAGACAGGGGCTCAAGGATGAAACCACTAACCCGATGATGCTTAAGAAACGCCTAGCAAAAGAGATTGTAACCCAGCTTTATGACCAGAAGGCAGCCACTGAGGCTGAGGAGCAATTCACTAAAGTATTTCAGAAAAGAGAGAGACCAGAAGAAATGCCAGAGTTTAAGGTTACCGAGGAATTGCTGGCTAAAATAAAAGCTCGCTTATTTAAAGAGAAGGGATATGTGGTTAGTGACAGCGAGGTCGGCAAGCCTGAGACTAAGGAGTGGGATGTACCAGTTTCTCTCCTGTTATCCGAGCTAGGTCTTGCTAAAAGTCGGAGTGAGGCCAAGCGCCTTATTGAACAAGGTGCTGTAGCCGTAGATGATAATACAGTTACCGAGGTTGATTGGAAAATCAAAATAGGCAGTATAATAAGAGTAGGCAAGCGGCGTTGGGTGAAACTGGTTTGATGCTGTTAGAAATGCACAACCGAGAATGTTTGGTAACCTATCCCCCTGACCCCCTTCCCTTAATAAGGGAAGGGGGAGTGAGGTAGGAGAGGGGCTTCGCCCCTCTCCGAAATCTCTTCCCCCTCTCCTTTGAAGGAGAAAAT
>DAOWJS010000017.1 GCA_030640255.1 Dehalococcoidales bacterium
AAAGACAAGCTTTATAGACGAGATGGCAAGGTACTCGGTTACGGCATAAAGTTTATGCCACACAAAAGCAAACTGATTCCGCAGTCATTGATAGGAACATATAAATGGCTACACAGTATATAAAAATAGCTCCCGGCGGTAGGATCCCATGCCTCTACAGGCACTGCCATCTTTCTCAGATGACCAACCGAGCTCCAGGAGCTTCTTTATTAGGGCAATAGTATAACACAGCTATATGGCTTTGTCAATACCTTGCTGGCATTTTTTAGGGGGTGGGGTTATGGATGAATTAAAGACCAATGTTCTTTATTTTGGTGATAATTTAGAAATACTGCGTAAATACATCCCCGATAACTCCATTGACCTGATATACCTAGACCCGCCTTTTAGTAGCAAGAAGGACTATAACATTATCTTCAAAGAGGCTACTGGCGAGCGGTCTGAGGCGCAGATAAAGGTGTTCTCTGATACCTGGACTTGGGACAAGATTGCTGAGAGAACCTACTATGATATTGTTCAAACGGCACCGCCGGATGTAGCCACGCTAATTGATGCCCTGCATAGTGTTTTGGGCAACAATGATGTGATGGCATATCTGGTGATGATGACCCCTAGGCTGGTTGAGATGCATCGGGTGCTAAAGGACACCGGCTCTCTCTATCTCCACTGCGACCCCACCGCCAGCCACTATCTAAAATTGGTGTTAGACCGAGTGTTTGGACCAACTAATTTTAGGAATGAGATTGTGTGGTATTATCGAGGTGCTGGTGTATCACCCAAATACTTTGGGCGACGACATGACACTATTCTTCTTTATACGAAGTCTTCCAAGTGGGTTTTCAATCTAGACGAAGTGCGTATGCCCTATGCTGAAGCTACAATTGAGCGTTTTAAGCATTATATTGGTAATATCAGGAATGGAAGAGATTTCGGCATCCAAGAACTTAATCCACAAGGTAAGCATCCAGATGATGTATGGGAGATTTCTATTGTTGCCCCCTCGGCAAAAGAGCGTCTTGGCTATCCTACCCAAAAGCCACTTGCCCTGCTGGAGCGTATTATTAAAGCCAGCTCCAATGAAGGGGATGTTGTCCTTGACCCCTTCTGTGGCTGTGGCACCGCCCTTGTCGCTGCGCAGAAGCTAAACAGACGCTGGCTCGGTATTGACATTACCCATCTGGCAATAAGGGTTATGAGCAAGCGCCTTAAAGACAGTTTTACTGGGATTGAGTTTGAGGTTATTGGCGAGCCAGTGGATGTAGCTGGAGCTAGGGCTTTAGCCCATCAGGACAGGTATCAGTTCCAGTGGTGGGCGCTGAGCCTCGTCGAAGCCCAGCCCCTTGGTGAGAAAAAGAAGGGTGCTGACAAGGGGATTGACGGGGTCATTACCTTTCCTGATGAGCGCCCCACCAGAGCCAAGCGGGCAGTAGTTCAGGTCAAAAGTGGGCATATTCATGTCAAGGACATCAGGGAGCTAAAGGATATTGCCAGTCGCAATGCTATGGGCATCTTTATTACCCTTGAGCCACCCACTAGAGAGATGCAGACCGAAGCGGTGAGCGCTGGCTATTATCATTCGCCACTCTGGGAGCGTGACTACCCCAAGATTCAAATATTGACTATTGAGGAATTACTTGCTGGCAAAACTGTTGAGATGCCTTCACCAAATCCTCCCTTCCCTAAGGCGCAGAAGATACCTCAAAAGGAGGGGGAGCAGATGGCGATGGGTTAAGGGAGTGCTATTGATGTTTTTATATAGAGGCGAATCAAAAGAGCTATATAAGAAAAACAACGGCAGACTTACGCCGAAAGGTGATAAGTTTACACACATGTTTTATCCAAGCGACCATTTATACCCCTCTAGGAGTATTTTCGCTGGAGAATGCGAACAAAATGCGGTTGTGACACATCAATTTGACGAACTAAGGACTGAGCAGGAATTTCGAAGTGCGGGTATATCCACGACTCCAATTTTTGAAAGAGCAAGACATTACGCTACGCATATTTATGACGACTCGGTAACTACGGATGGTTATGTTTATGTTATTGACCGCAATAAACTGGACAAATTTGAGATTGAGCAAAAGATAGTCTCAGAACTGGTTGAATTCCCCAGACATCCTGAGGATGAAGAGGTGATTTTGGTAGCTAAGGGCAGAGGAGACCTGTCGAAAGAGATAGTTGTTGAAACTAGAGAAGTTGCTCCCTAAAGCCTTGTTAATTGGTAGCAACCAAATAAGGGGGTGTTAGAGGGGTGAAGCCCCTCTCAAAAATACCTCCCCTTCCCTAGGGGAAGGGGATAAAGGGGATGGGGTTACCATATACAAGGAGTAAATATCATGAAATCGCCTGTGGAAGAGCTAGAAGCAAAAGGTAGGGCGGCTAAGGCGGCGTCTCGTCGTATGGCTTACCTATCGGCTGAGGTCAAGGATAAGGCTTTACACAACATTTCTAATGACCTGTTAGCTAAGCAGGGCGAAATACTGGATGCCAATCAGATTGACTACAAGGAGGCTGAGGCGTCAGGGATGAGTGCCGCCATGCTTGACCGACTGATGCTATCGGAAAGCCGCCTTGAGGCTATAGCTCAGGATGTGCTGGCGGTGGCGGCACTGCCTGATTCGGTAGGTGAGGTATTTGATATGCGCACCCTGCCCAACGGCTTGCAGGTGGGTAAGAAGCGGGTGCCCCTGGGGGTAATCGGGGCTATCTACGAGAGCCGACCCAATGTTACCATAGATATCTCTTGCCTTTGTCTGAAGTCGGGTAATGCCATTATCCTCAGGGGGGGTAAGGAGGCAATTCACTCTAACAGTGCTTTGGCTAAATTAGTTCAACAGGCGGTAACAAGAGCTGGAGTGCCTGACGGGGCGGTGCAGTTTATTGACAATACCGACCGAGCCCTGGTTGACCACCTGCTTAGGATGAATGACATCATTGACCTGATTATCCCCCGGGGTGGGGCGGGGCTGATAAAGTTTGTCTCGGAAAGTGCCAGTATGCCGGTGGTTAGCGGTGGGATTGGTGTGTGCCATACCTATGTGGACAGGAGCGCCGATGTGGCCAAGGCAGTGGCTATCGCCGTTAATGCCAAGGTGCAGCGACCCACGGTTTGCAATGCCTTGGATACCCTGCTGGTTCATGCTGCTCTTGCCGAGCGCTACCTGCCCCTGGTGGCGGCGGAGTGGGCTAAGGCGGGGGTGGAAATGCACTGTGATGAGCGGGCGCTGGCTATCCTTAAGCCGCAGCCTTCCTTGAAGCTCGTCCCGGCTACAGATGAGGATTGGGGCAAGGAGTTTCTGTCGCTGGTGGCGGCGGTTAAAGTAGTGGACTCCCTGGATGAGGCGCTGGAACATATTGAGCGCTTTGGCTCAGGACATTCTGAGGCTATCGTTACCGAGGAATATCAGGCGGCGATGCGCTTTCTTAATGAGGTGGATGCCGCCTGTGTCTATGTCAATGCCAGCACCCGGTTTACTGATGGTGGTCAGTTTGGCTTGGGGGCTGAGGTGGGCATTAGCACCCAGAAATTGCATGCCCGGGGTCCGCTGGGGGTAAGGGAGCTGACTACCTATAAGTGGATTATCTTCGGTAGCGGGCAGGTGCGCTCCTAACTATCTCTTTAGTGTTTCCAAGGCAGCCTGTTGAGCTTCAAACAGTTGCTTTATACCCTTTTCCGCCAGGGAGAGTAAGGAGTCAATAGTCTCCTTGGTGAAGGGTTTGGCTTCAGCCGTCCCCTGGACTTCAACAAACTTACCCTGCCCGGTCATCACTACATTAAAGTCGACCTCGGCAGCGCTATCTTCATCGTAGCACAGGTCTAGCATCATATAACTATGCACAATGCCAACACTGGCGGCGGCTACCGCACTATTTAGAGGTATGGACGATAATACCCCCATATTGGCTAGGGTTTGCATAGCCTGGTATAGGGCAACATAGGAGCCGGTAATGGCTGCCGTTCTGGTGCCGCCGTCTGCCTGGAGCACATCGCAATCTACAATTAGAGTTCTTTCCCCGATTACCGTAAGGTTAGCTACCGCCCGTAGCGAGCGCCCGATGAGGCGCTGAATTTCCTGGCTTCTGCCGGCAACCCTGCCCAGTGATGAATCACGGGGGGTTCGGCTAACCGTAGAGCGGGGTAGCATAGAATATTCGGCGGTAATCCAGCCACTGCCCTCTCCCTTGAGGAAGGCGGGCACCCTTTCCTCAACGCTCACCGAGCATAGCACCCGGGTCAGCCCCAGTTCAATTAGTGCTGAACCCTCGGCAAAGCTCTGGAAGCCGGGGGTTATTTTTACCGGTCGTAGCTCATCCCAGGCACGCCCATCAGCTCTTTTCATATCAAAATTTTTCTTTCTAGCCCTTGATGTGTGTCAGAGTATAGCATTGCTTGGAGATAATGACAATCAAGCTTAAATAGAGATTGTTTTTTAACGCTTATTGTTCCCACCCACCCTCCCGTAGGGCATAGCGCATCAGTCTCGGGTGGTGCGGGGCATATTCCCTGAGTACGACTCGAGGGTGGGAGGGGGGGAAGAAAAAGTTACAAAAACTTCTAAATTCTAATCTACCTCACCCCCTTCATTCGGGAAATCCTAAACTCTAATTTCTAATCCTTCACAGGTGAAGGACTAAACAAATTCAAAATTCAAATCCCTAGAGTTTAGGATTTAGGATTTAGTGTTTTACAAGAGGGGCTTCGCCCCTTCACGCTTCCCTTAGTAAATAGTCTCTATTTCAGGCTTATCAGGTGTTCTTTTAGCCAGCCTAATGCGGCCCCGGCCGCGTCTCGCTTATTCTGCTCGCGGTTTCCTGAGAAGATATGTTTCTGGCTATAGGTTCCCGAGGGACTTGATAATCCGATGTAGAATAGCCCCACCGGTTTTTCCTGGGTAGCCCCGCTGGGTCCAGCAATACCGGTATCAGCCAAGCATATATCTACGGCTAATACTTTCTTGCCGCCCTGTGCCATCTCCTCAGCTACCTGGTGGCTTACCGCGCCATATTTGTTGATGGTGTCCTCTTTCACCCCGATTAGGTTAATCTTGACCTCATTGCTATAAGCAGTAACCGACCCCTTATAGTAGTCTGAGCTACCGGGCACATTGGTTATCAGGTGGGATATTAGCCCTCCGGTGGCTGATTCAACCACCCCCAGGGTTAGCCCTTTGTGGCGAAGCAAATTACCTATCTCTTGCTCCAGGCTGGTCATGGCTTAATATAAATCCTTTGATTAAAAGGCATATCTTTTTCGTCGGCTCGGTTAACTTTACCAATTTAAGGGTAAAGGTTTGGATTATTTGTCAACTTCGTGCTATTATCACCTACTAGTTGGATTATATAAGAACTATAGGATAAAATAAAGCCAAAGCGTGTCTAGCGCTTTTATAGATTAAGAAGGAGGTTCTATCATGGGAACGACCGCTTTGATTTTTGGTATCATTGGCGGGCTGTGTGCGGTGATAGGTGTTGTCACTGCTGCCGAAGTACTCCCGTTACTCGGCGACGCCTATACTTGGCTGTTCTGGTTTTGGGTTAGTGCAATTTTACTTTTAATCTGTATCGCTCTCGCTGTCGGTCGTGGCGGAGTTGGTGAATAGCTAAGCCTTTTTCCTTCTATGGCGACGCCAGTAGATAACGCTGGTGGGAAGAAAAGGTTAGTATAATTCATTGCCTTTTCTCCACCCTCACCCACAGTCTTTCGCCATCGGTGATGAATTCTATGGTTCCCTGCTCATCGGTGCGGTATATATTTTCTGAGCCTAGCTTTTCCTCAAGTCTCTCTATAACCTCGGGGGTGGGATGACCGAATCTATTATCGGCACCTACCGAGATAACGGCTAGCTGGGGATTGACCACCGCCAGGAATTCGGGAGCGGTTGAGGTATCTGAGCCGTGGTGCCCAACCTTGAGCCCGGTGCTGCTTAAATCAGCCCTCCGGGTGATAAGCTCAAATTCTCCTTCCCACATTATATCAGCCGTAAGCAGGAAGCTTACCTTGTCCAGGCTTATACGCAATACCACGCCATTATTGTCTATATCGGACTCGGTGTCAGTTAAAAGGGGTCTTGGGGGATTGAGCACCTCTATTACCACCCCTCCCCCTAGGTTAATCTGTTGCCCAGCTTGGGCTATGGTGTATTTAATATCCTTTGCTTTAATTAGCCTGAGCCACTCATCATATATGTCAGACTTAAAATCTAAATCAGGATAGAGCGCCTGCTTGACCTCGTATCTATTTAGAACCTCAACCAGACCAGTAACATGGTCGGCGCTGGGGTGGGTCAATACCATCAACTCAATGGTTCTGTCCCAGAAGGGGAGCTTCTTACCCAGTTCTATGCCTATAGCCTGGGGGCTGGGGCCACCGTCAACCAGAATCTGCTGATTTCCTTTCTGAATAAGAATAGCATCGCCTTGGCCGACGTCAAGAAAGCTTAGGTGAAGTTTATCATCGGGCATAGTCGCCGCCGTGACCGAGACCAGGATAGCTACCACCAGTAGCGGCGGGATGACCCATTTCTTAGGCAGGTTGGAGGTAAAATTGCTGATTTTATTTATGCCTGACTTTACCGAGGTTAAGGTGCTCGCCTTTTGGCGGTGACTATTGAGCCAGAGGGCAAGGGCTAGCCCCAGATAGTAAGTCCCGACCAGATTACTTTCCACAGAAGCTACCTCTAGAGAGGATAAGGGGAGAGCCGCCAAACCGCTAACCACCACCAGCATATACGACAGGAAGAGCCAGGCTAGCCAGCCGACTACCTGGGCGACGGGCAGGGCAATAAATCCCAGAACCCCAGCTAAAGCCCCGATGATAATAATGCCGGGCAATGCCGGCAGGGCAAGGAAGGTAGCTGGGAGAGCCACCAATGAGATAATGCCAAAGTAGTAGGCAATTAGCGGCCACACGGCTATGATTGCCCCCAGGGTTACACTGAAGCTATCGGTAATAATATTGGCGGTGGTTGCGGCGGGACCGTCTTCACCTATGGTAGCCTTGACCGCTCTTCTGCCTAAAGTCTGGAGGGGAGGGAAGATGAAGATTAACCCGGACATAGCCAGAAAGCTCAACTGGAAGGAGGCATCCCACAGGATTTGGGGGCTGATGCCAATCATTACCGCGGCGGCAAAGGCAAGGGCGGTGAAGGCGCTGCGCTGTCTGCCTAATAGCTCAGCGGTGAGGAACAGGCTAGCCATAATGGCACCTCTGACCACCGGCGGGTGCATACCGGTGATTAAAGCATAAAGACAGATTGTGCCCAGGGCTAGCCAGATGTAGACGTAGCGCCGCTTGCCAAACAGCCATATACCGAGGCTGAGCAGGATGCCAGCGATGATGCTGAGATGGAGCCCGGAGATAGCTAATAGGTGGGCAGTACCGCTTTGGGCGAAGGCGTCTTTGACTTGGGCGGGAATATTGCCCCGAATGCCTAAGACGATACCTTGAGCTAGTGATGCCTGGGGCTCAGGCAGTATAGTCGCCAGGCTTTGGGATAGGCGGTTTCTTAATGAATAAACCCACTGTAGCGGCTTGAAGCCCTTTCCCCTATCCAGGATTTCTATTTTAGGGTAGAGCATAGTGGAATGTATCCCCTGGTGAGCGAGATAACCTTTATAGTCAAAGTCATCAAGCTGGGGTGGCGTCTCCAGTTTCCCGGTTATCTGGAGCACATCGCCATAGCTATAAGTAGGGTATCTGGGCATAAATAGTAGCGCCGTCCCTGATACCTCCTGCCATCCGTTATCCAGTTTTATTTCGGTAGCTGACAAGTGGAGGTGAGAGGTTTTTTCTCTAACCTCAGGGTCTCTGTTGACCAGCCCTTTGATGGCTACTGTTTCCCGGTCATTGTAGAACTGAAGCGAACTCTCGTCGGTGGTGGGCAGGCTTGACTGAAAGTAGACGGTGCCACTGAAGAAGATAGTGAGTGATAGACTGGCTAAAATTATTGGTTTCCGGTGGTGACGGAGGCAGAAGAGTAGGGGGAGGGGAATAAGCCCGGTAAGGGTGAGGGCTAGGGGTAGATTAAAATATGACCCCGAAAAGATACCAGCCACCCAGGCACAGCTAAGATAAATAAGCGACACGAGCCTCCGTCCTTAATATTAGTCGGCTACCGTAATCAGGTGTTTAATCCGCTCGTAGGTAGTAGTTCCTATGCCGTCTACTTTAGTTAGCTCATTAATATTACGGAATAGTCCGTTTTGCTGGCGATAGTCTATAATAGCTTGAGCCCTGGTTTTGCCAATTCCCGGCAAAGCCTCAAGTAACCATAGTTCCGCCCGATTAATATTGACTTTTTGCGGCTTGGCTGCATCTCCTACCTCGGGAAGGTAAAGTTTTAGCTGGGTGAGGTCGGCGCTAGTGGTAGTTCCGCCGGCGGCTTGAATAAGGGCTTCTATACTGTCGCCGACTTTTAGGGGATAGAAGCCTGGGTTACTGACGGCGCCACCGATGTAAATCTCGGCGGGTAACTCTTGGGCTGGGGCAGTAGAAATCTCTATGGGCTGACTGCCACTATATCGTGCCCAGGCTACTATACTACCAACCGTAATAATGGCTATCAGTAAAATAATAACCAGTGTCCAGTACTTGTTAAGCTTGCTTGTTGTCATGGCAGGCCTCCCCCTCATTAGCTCCATTTAGTATAGCACTGCTGTAAACAGTAATGGGCAATGGAATGCGTTCTTGCTCACAACGTAGAGAAATTGAATATCGGGGGATTGAAGGAGGGTGGTTGGTTTTGAGCTGGTTCTATTCGCCTCTCAGGGCGGCTCGTAGCGCTTCTTCTGACTCTGGCGTGGTAACCGCTATTACCCGGTCTTCAGCCTTAAGGATAGTACTGGCGGTAGGCACACGAGGCTTGCGTTCCTTAGAGCAAATTAGGGCTAGCTTGCTCCCTTTGGGTAGCGAAAGCCCCTTAATTGGCTTGCCTATTGTGGTTGAGTCAGGTGGGATTTTTACTTCTACAATCTCCAGCCCCTTGTCTCTAATGGTTAATAAATGGGTCAGGGGGTGCGTTGGCACCTCCTCTTTTATATTTTCAAGGATAATGTTAGTGCTGCTTACTGTAACATCAATACCTAGTTTCTTGAAAATGGTTTCATTTTGGGGGTTTCTTACCCGGGCTGTAGTACGGGGGACATTAAATTTATGCTTAGCTACCTGGCAAGCAACTAAATTATCTTCGTCGTCACCGGTTACAGCAATGAGCATATCAGCTCGGGCAGTGCCTATTTCAGCTAAAGTAGCCATCTCGCAACCATCGCCACGAATACAAACACTGCCCAGTTCATCGTTGATGATTTGGCAAAAGGTAGCATTCTTTTCCACTATAAGTACTTCGTGGCCTTCGCTTAGCAGGGCTTTAGTTAGATAGTAGCCTAACCTGCCGCCACCAACGACTATGATATACATATTTTCCCCTCAGCTTTCTAGCTTTTCCTTTAGTATCTGGGCGAATATTGTGGTTGGGCTAATGGCTTCCAGTCCCAGCATGCTGTATAGTTCCTGGCGTAACGGGTCATAAATCCGGCAGACCACCTTGGACACATTGAAAATATGCTTGGCGATTTGAGCTGCCATAACATTGCGATTGTCCCCCTGGGTTACAGCCACAAAGGCGTCGGCTTCCTCTATGCCTGCCTTTTTAAGTACTTCTTCATTGAGGCCGTTGCCAATCAGAGCTGTGCCACTGAAGGTAGATGGTAGCCTTCGGAAACTGTAGGCATCGGTATCCAGGACAGTGACTGAATGCCCATCAGTATCTAGCAATCCAGCTAGTTGAGCTCCTACTCGTCCGCAGCCCATAATAACTACTTTCATACGGCAGACTCGCTAAGGTATTGATGATATATTATAACACGACAGGGGGCATTTTTTAGCACATAAGGCACCACTTCACCCAGGCTAAACTCGCCAAAGCGCCTTTTGTAGGTAAGCCCCATTAAGATTAGGTCGACCTCTCGTTCTACTGCTTCATGGACAATGGCTGGTCCAACTTCCCGGGCTTGAAGCACGTCAGTATCTATCCTGTAGTTTTGTTTTTCAGCCACAGTCTCAATATGGCTTAGAATATCTTCGGCTTTCTGAATTTCGTCTTCAATTTCAGCATCTAGCGGCAGGTCGCGTTTCATAGTGATGATATAAACGGCGTTAATTTTACCCTTATCCTTCTTAGCTACCCTACAGGCTAGATTAATTACCTCTTCATCGGCTTGGCTGCCGATTACCGGCACCAGAATTTTGTGAAACTCCATTACTTTCTATCTCCGCTTGTTATTTCAACCGATATTATAATCTTCTTGTCAAGAGGTCTACAACATTCCTCTGTATTAGTTAGCGCCACTTCCAAAACGAAGGGGCAAAGAGCGCCAATATAGTTAAAAGCTCAAGGCGACCAGCCAGCATGCATACTATAAGAACAACCTTACCCAGAGGAG
>DAOWJS010000029.1 GCA_030640255.1 Dehalococcoidales bacterium
CATAGCTCAGTTGGTAGAGCACGTTCTTGGTAAGAACGGGGTCACCAGTTCGAGTCTGGTTGTGGGCTCGGAATAAAGGGGGTTATAATGGCTAAAAAGAAATTTGAGCGAACCAAGCCACATTGCAATGTGGGCACCATCGGTCATGTTGACCATGCGAAAACAACGTTAACTTCGGCTATGACCTGGGTGTTATCCAAACAGGGACCTACGGCATTTCGCGAGTTTGACAGTATTGATAATGCCCCTGAAGAGAAGGCGCGGGGGTTGACCATTGCTATTGCTCATATTGAGTATGAGACTGATAAGCGGCATTATGCTCATATAGATTGTCCCGGTCATGCTGACTACATTAAGAATATGATAACCGGGGCTGCCCAGATGGATGGGGCTATCCTGGTGGTAAGTGCCCCTGATGGTCCCATGCCTCAGACTAGGGAACATCTTTTGTTAGCCCGCCAGGTGGAGGTTCCAGCTATTGTAGTTTGTCTTAACAAGATAGATGCGCTGGAGGACGAAGAGCTGCTGGAGCTGGTGGAGCTGGAGATGAGGGAGTTGCTTAATAAATACGAGTTCCCCGGTGATGAGATACCCATAGTGAGGGTGAGTGCGCTTAAAGCTCTCGAGTGTGGCTGTGGTAAGCGGGATTGTCCGTGGTGTGGTGGCATCTGGAAGCTATTGGATGTGGTAGATAGCTATATTCCTATTCCGGTGCGACCTAAAGACCAACCCTTCTTGATGTCGGTAGAGGATGTTTTTAGCATTAAGGGTCGGGGTACGGTGCCTACGGGAAGAGTTGAGCGTGGTGTAATTAGGCCCGGGGATGAGATTGAGCTAGTCGGCTTACACCATGAGCCCCGGAAGACAGTGGCTACCAGCCTGGAGATGTTTCATAAGACTCTGGATGAAGTTGAGCCTGGGGATGCGGTGGGCATTCTGCTGAGGGGCATAGACCGCGATGAGGTAGAGCGAGGTCAGGTATTGGCGGCACCGGGCTCGATTAAGCCACATACCTATGCTGAGGCTGAGGTATATGTTTTGAGTAAGGAGGAAGGGGGCAGGCATACTCCCTTCTTTAACGGTTATAAGCCCCAATTTTACATCAGGACTACCGATGTTACCGGAACCGTTGAGCTACCGGAAGGGGTGGAGATGGTTATGCCCGGTGATAATGTGAGAATGAAGATAAAGCTCATTTATCCGGTAGCCCTGGAGAAGGGCTTGCGTTTTGCGATTAGGGAGGGGGGTAAAACGGTAGGCGCCGGAACCTTTAGCCGAATTATAGAGTAGATATGGCGAGAAAGGCTGAAGCCAGGATTATTATTCACCTTGCCTGTACTGAGTGCAAGGAGAGAACATATACTACTACTAAGAACAAAAAGAATGACCCCCAACGGTTAGAGCTTAGAAAATATTGCCCACGTTGCCGTGCTCATACACTCCATAGAGAGGTAAAATAGAGCTACAAGACTGGGAAGTGGGGGAAGGGTCCTTCTGTGGCACACCGTACTGATATTATCAAGCGAGGTAGTTCAAGATTTAAGTTTATTGGCGAGACTATAGCCGAATTAAAGAAGGTAGTCTGGCTCAGTAGACGAGAGGCTATTTATCTAACCGGTCTAGTGCTGATGGCGGCTATTGCGGCTGGTCTATTTCTGGGGGCGTTTGATTATGGTTTTGCTGAACTTGTCAATAAACTTTTTTTGGGTGGATAATTGAGCTGAAACATTATCCGGGCGAGGTGATTGGTGGAAGAGAACAAAAAGCAGTGGTTTGTGATTCATACCTACTCTGGGTATGAAGACCGAGTTAAGAAGAATTTAGAGCAACGCGTTAAGGCCATGGATTCTGTAGATGAGGTCTTTGAAGTAACTGTGCCTACTGAGGAAGAGATTGAGGTTAAAAATGGCCAGCGGCGTACGGTGACTAAGAAGATATTGGCCGGTTATGTCCTGGTTCAGATGAAGATGAGCGACCAGAGCTGGAATGTAGTGCGTAATACCCCTGGTGTCACCGGCTTTGTTGGTACCGGAAACAAGCCTATTCCATTGCGGGAGGAGGAAGTTGACCGGATTTTGAGGCAGATGGCAGCTGAGGCGCCAAAGGTTAAGATTGGCTTTCGGAAGGGACAGAGTATACGGGTGACTGATGGTCCGTTTATTGATTTTGTCGGGGTAGTGGATGATATAAGCCCGGCGAAGGGTAAAGTTAAGGTGCTTCTGTCTCTTTTTGGACGTGAGACACCGGTGGAGCTTGACTTCTTACAGGTGGAGAAGTTGTGAACCGGGTTAGGTTTTCTGGTTAGGAGATATAGGTGGCGAAGAAGATTAAGGCGGTGATTAAACTACAGATTCCAGCCGGCCAGGCAAATCCAGCCCCTCCCGTGGGACCGGCTTTAGGTCAGCACGGGGTTAATATTATGGCCTTTTGTAAGGAGTATAATGAGCGTACTTCTAACCAGGCTGGGTCTATCGTTCCCGTTGAAATCACCGTCTTTAATGATAACTCATTTACTTTTATTACCAAAACACCGCCAACGGCAGATTTATTGAAGAAGGCGTTAGGTGTGGAAAAGGGAGCTGGTACTGCTGGTCTGGAAAAAGTGGGGACGTTATCCCGGGATAAAATTCGTGAAATAGCTCAGCTTAAGGCTGAGGACCTAAATGCTACTAGTATTGAGGGGGCGGAGCGAATTATTGCCGGCACCGCCCGAAGTATGGGAATTGAAATAGAGTAGACGCAATGGCAAGGCGCGGTAAAAACTATCAAGAAGCGGTTAAACTGCTGGACAGAACCAAGGCTTATGAGCCACAGGAGGCTATTGAGCTGGCTAAGAAGACGGCTCATGCCCGGTTTGATGAGACTGTTGAGCTTCACCTTCGGATGGGTGTTGACCCCCGGAATGCCAGTCAGCAGGTGCGCGGTGTTGTCCTTCTACCCTACGGGTTGGGGAGAAAGGTGCGCATTTTAGTTTTTGCCCAGGGTGAGGCGGAGAAAATTGCTAGAGAGGCTGGAGCCGATTTTGTTGGTGGCGATGAGTTGATTAAGAAGATTGAGGCTGGCTGGTTAGATTTTGACACGGCTATGGCTACCCCTGACATGATGGGTAAGGTGGGTAAGCTGGGGAAAATTTTGGGGAGGCGGGGATTGATGCCTAACCCTAAGTCAGGGACGGTGTCATCTGCCGATGACCTGCCCAGGATAATTGAAGATGCCCGTAAAGGTCGGGTGGAATTTAAGCTGGACAGGACATCTATCATTCATGTGCCATTGGGTAAGGTTAGTTTTGACGGCGATAGGTTGATGGGTAACCTGGCGGCGGTGATAGAGGCGGTAGTCAAGGCTAAACCCAGCGGGGCTAAGGGTCAGTATGTTAAGACTGCCTCGTTGGCTACCAGTATGGGTCCGGGTATAAAACTTGACCTCAAACCAACCCTTTCTTTAAGTTCCAGTTGATAATTGGGGAAGGTTGATTAATAATTTAATAATTTCCTGAGACAGCAGGTGCTGATTAAGGCTTAAATTAATGTGCCTACCGAGGAAAAAGGCTTTACTTAACCGGATTTGGTGGAGTCCTTGTGTGGTCGGCACAAGGACTTATTTTTTAACCAGATGTTCAGCGGTGATAGTTAGGAGGTAATGAAGGATGCCTAGAGAAAAGAAGGTGCAAACTATTGATAGGCTACAGGAGGGCTTTGCTAAATGTAGCATTGGTATTTTAACTGACTATCGGGGACTATCAACTCCTGAGATGACTATTTTACGCAGCGGCTTGAGGGAGTTAGGGGTTGAGTATAAAGTGGTGAAGAATACGCTGGCTCGGTTGGCTGCGGAAAGGGCAGGCAGGAATGATTTGGTCAGTGTCTTTGAGGGTCCGGTAGCTATCGCTTTTGGCTATGGTGATATAGCTGAGCCGGCCAGAGCTTTGACTGACTACATCAACACCTCAAAAGCGAGTCTAAGTATTAAGGGGGGCTTTCTCAGTGATAGATTACTTACTTCAGAGGAGGTGAAGACCCTTTCCACATTGCCATCAAGGGAGATATTACTAGCTAAGGTTGTGGGTGGGATGCAAAGTCCTATTACGGCGTTAGTTAGTTGTCTGGCAACTCCTATAAGAGGAGTTATAGGGGTGCTACAGGCTAGAATTCAACAATTGGAGGGAGAATAGGATGTCAGAAAAAGAAGTAGAAGCGGGACAAGAGACCGTTGCGGAGAAAGTAGAGGGTGAACAGCCGCCATCTACCGAAAAAGAAGTAAAAAAGCCCAAGACAGCCAAAACAGCCGTCAGTGAGCGGAAAGCCACTGCTAAGGTTGAGCCGAAGTCAAAAGCCATCAAGGACATAATGGCTACTATAAAGAATATGACCGTGCTTGAACTGGCAGAGTTAGTAAAGGCTTTGGAGGCTGAATTTGGTGTTAGTGCCGCTGCCCCAGTGGCGGTAGCGGCTCCGATGCCAGCCGAGGCCCCGGCGGCTGAGGAGAAGACGGAGTTTAGTGTGATTCTTAAGGATATAGGGGCTAATAAGATTAGTGTGATTAAGGCGGTGCGAGAGGTGACAACATTAGGACTGAAGGAGTCTAAGGACTTGGTGGAGAGTGCCCCCAAACCGGTAAAGGAGGGGGTTGGTAAGGACGAGGCAGCGGCTATAAAACAGAAATTGGAGACCGCTGGAGCTACCGCTGAGATTAAATAAATCTGGTTGAAAATAGCTGAAAATAGGTTATAATTAAAATAGACTCCGGTTTGTAGGGGTGGGGCATGCCTTATGATGATTGGTTGATGCTGATGGGTATGGGTGGTTTATTTATCCTTCTTGGTCTGGCCGGGATTATCTGGGGCAAGAGTGAGGAGAGGGGTTACTATGGTTCCCTGACTACAAAACATGATGTAAGGGAATTTCTGGAGCATTCGCCAGGGCGTCCCGAGCCTGGGGCGTTAAAGATAGGCGGTTGGATATTCATTACCCTTGGCTTAGTTATGCTAGCCGGGGGTGGCGCCCTCTGGCTCTGGGGTTAAGAGGTTACTGCTTATCTTCCATACTTCAGCTTGGCATACAGAAGCCCGACGATAAGGGCTATAGAAGCTGCGTTCCAAAGGATGACCGGGGCGAGTCCAAAAGCAAGCCCGTAAGCTAACCAAAAGACGACGCCTAATAAGAGCAAAATGGTAAACAGCAGACTTATCTCATGGGCACTCCTAAGTTTGAAGACACGAAGCACCTGGGGAATCAGACTGCAGGTTACAAGTGCTCCACCGACAAAACCCAGGGATTCTAGAAGCACGGTCGGCACCTCCGTTTGAGTTTATTTCGCTCCACTATAGCCCCGGTAGTAAATGTTATTCCTCCTACACCATCCGTCTTGGTCGATACTGGATGGATTCCGCCAGGTGGTGGGCTTTAATTATATCAGCATTTTCCAGGTCGGCGATAGTACGGGCTAGCTTTAATATGCGGTGGAAGGCACGGGCAGAGAGGTAAAGCTGTTTCATAGCTGCCTTCAAGAGGCTCTGAGCTGATTCTTCTGTCTGACAAAACTCCCTTACCTCGGTCGGTGTCATTTCAGCATTGCAGGCTAGCTTTGTTCCTTCAAACCGTTTGAGTTGGAGGGAACGGGCGGCGTTAACCCTGGACTGGACCTTCTCTGATTTTTCCCCTAACCTGTCGTCGGCTAGCTTCTCGTAGTCAATATGGGGCACCTCAACAAATATGTCAACCCGGTCAATGAACGGACCGCTGATGCGCTTCTGGTACCGGGAGACCAGACTGGTAGGGCAGGTGCATTGTCTAAACGGGTCGCCATAGTAGCCGCAGGGGCAGGGGTTCATGGCTCCGACCAGCATGAAGTTGGCGGGGAAGGTTACACTGCCCTGAGCCCGGCTGATAGTGATTACCTTGTCTTCCAGAGGTTGGCGCAATACTTCAAGCAGGGAGTGCCCAAATTCAGGGAGCTCATCCAGGAAGAGAACCCCCCGATGACTGAGGCTTATTTCACCGGCTTTGGGCCAGTGTCCGCCCCCTACCAGCCCAGCATTTGATATGGTGTAGTGAGGGGAACGGAAGGGGCGTTGTCTTATCAGAGGAGTATCCGGCGGCAGCAGACCACTGACACTATAGATTTTGGTAACCTCCAGGGCTTCCCCGGTAGTCATTGGCGGCAGTATGGATGGGAGTGAGCGCGCCAGTAGTGTTTTACCGCTTCCCGGGGGTCCCATCATTATGGCGTTGTGTCCCCCCGCCGCCGCCACCTCTAAGGCTCGTTTGACATGCTCTTGCCCTTTAATATAAGCCAGGTCAGTAATTGAGGAGGGGGGTGGGCTGTATTCCTCAGTTTCATCAGGCTTATATTCTGGGGCGGGTATTTCACCCCGTAAATAACTAACTAACTGGGGTAGCGAGGTGATAGGGGTGATTTTAGTGCCTTCTATTAGGGATGCCTCTCTAGCGTCAATATCAGGCACAATAACGTTAGATATTCCTTCCTGGTGGGCGAGGGCAATCATAGGTAAGATGCCGTTGGTATGGCGCAGGCTGCCGTCCAGGGACAGCTCACCGAGGAGAATGGTTTGAGACATATCGGCAGATACCTGCTCTGAGCTGAGGAGGATGCCAACGGCGATGGGTAAATCGTAGGCCGGACCGGCCTTTTTGAGGTCAGCCGGAGCCAGATTAACCACGATACGCTTGGTGGGAAAGGCGCAGCCCGAGTTTCGGATAGCGGCTCTGACTCGCTCCCTGGCTTCCTGGACGGCAGTGTCAGGCAAGCCAACGATAGTAAACGAGGGTAAACCAGGCGAAATATCTACCTCGACCTCAACGATAGCCCCTTCCAGCCCGACTACAGCACAGCTTATTACCTTGGCTAGCATAATTCATTTTACACTATATCATAAACCCGTGTCAGTGCGGAATGTAGTTACGACACTAGAGAGGGAGGTGGTGTTGGCAAGGTATGGTGAACATTCTAGCTAAAACCGCAGCGAGAACGAATCTCGGCAATCTTTTCTTCGCCTTATCACGGTCATCAGTTGACATCAGGCATTAGAGACAAGAGGCTACCACACTAATCTACATAGCAAAGCGTAATATCTTCAATCTTGGCGCCAGACTCAGTCGGGGTGTAAGTAACTATAGCCTTTAGCTTTGTAATCTCAAACTTATTAGATGTCAACAGATTAAGCATCTTTGTAATAACCACGAAAAAGTCACCCCCAGCCTCACCCTCAGCTTTAGCTTTGGCACCGAGCTCAGCCAGAGCCTTGCCTAGCTCTATAGGAACCCCGATTTCTTTACCTTCTGAGTCTACCAGTCTAACTTTCATAGCTCCCTCTTAATTTACTACCACAAAATCATTTAAGAGTGCAGGGCTCGTATTTCTATTTCTTTATAACCCTTATTTCTTCTCATCCATATAGCCGTTAATCTATCAACTTCTTCTGGAGTACCGTCAACAATTTCCTTTTCTATATCTTCATAAAAGATAATAGGAGAGGGAGGAGATAGGTCATCAAAAAGCAGTTTGGCTATTGCGTAATAGCAACACTCGTAAAGAATAGGCAGATGTTCCTTAGCTTCTCTGTATAACTTACGATAATCAGACTTTCTGCCAGAAAAATGGATTATCTTATTTCTAATAGCGCCCCATTTCTTCAAGGAACCAATTGGGTATTGCAAATTGGTCTCTATATAGTACTTCACAGACAAGGGGAATGTTTCACTCTTTTTATGTTCTCTTCTGAAATAGTAATTCGTTTCGTTTAAAGCAGTAAAAAATGAAACAAACCTACTTAATGTGCTGAACTCACTCAATCCCATTCGGAACCAATACAAATTCCTGCCAATATTCTTAGTGCCTTCTTCTGTCAAGAAAACCAACCGCCTAGGAGGAAATGCCTTAATTTCATTGATTTTGCGTTTTTTGAAAATCCCTTTTTCAAAGTTACCCTTTTTATTCTTTATAATTTCTTCTATCTGCGTAAGATTTACTATTGAAACAAGCGCTTGCATCTTACTTCCAGCTTGACTGAAAAAAGTAGAAGTGTCCAAAACCTGTTCCAAAAGAAAAATACTCCTATTAGCTGCCTCTTCAATTGTATCCGCTTTTGTAGTTATTTCTACTGAATAATGAAGAAAGTCATACACTTCTTTTTCGGAAATCTTTTCACCTTTTCTTATGGGTTTTGAGAATACAAACTTTATGTGTTCGCCTTGGTTATTTTCGTAAGCAATCCCTTCTACCAAATTTGCTGCCTCGCTATCAGGCAAATCTCCGATTGGAGGCATAAGAGGAACAAATGCTTTAGCTATTGTCAGATATTTAAACATACGGATGACGGCTCCAGAGACAAGCTCGGGGTTCGCTCAACGCACCCCACACACCAACATTGTAGTATCCGCTTTAGTTCGTGTCAATATAGCCAAAGAGACAAACTGGCAAACGACTAAATCGCAAATGACGAACTTTTGACACGGGATTGGCGTTTAGTGGATAGCCTGCTGGCAGGCGTGGTAACCGAGGTCAAAAGCCTTCATATTAACCGGGGCTAGTTTGGCGGGGAAGTGCGCCTGAATTATTGCCTTGAGCGTTTCCAGCTTTACCGGCATCTGCCCGGTGCCAAATGCTCCTCCCAGCATGGCCATATTGGCGGTTATCGGGTTGCCGGCTTCTTCGGCCAGTTGCGCCGCATCCAGCCTGATTACCTGCCTTGAAACCAGGTTTAGCTTTTCCAGGATTTCATCCAGGCTGGGGTATTTACTTTTACCCTGGAGGACGGTGAAGGGGACTATTTTTCTTAGATTAAGTATGACCAGGCTGGACGGTGACAGGCAGGCGATATTTCTTAATGCCTCCGCCGGCTCCATTCCTATCAGGATATTGCACTTCCCCGTAGGAATGAGCGGCCCATATACTTCACTGCCGATTCTGATAGTGCTACTTACTGAGCCACCCCTGACTGCCATCCCCAGCGTCTCAGAACCTCTGACCTTTAGGTCATCTCTGACCGCTGCCTTTCCCAGCAGCTCTGACATTAAGATTACACCCTGTCCTCCCACCCCGGTAATCAACACATTGAATTCTTTGAGCATTTTTTATTCCTGTAGGATAGCGTTATAGGGGCAAATCTGGGCACAGATTCCACAGCCGGTGCATAGCGAGCTATCAATTACGGTCTTACCGTTCTCTTTTATTATCGCCGGGCAACCCAGCAGTTTAATGCAGGCGTCGCATTTTACCTTGCATTTCTCCTGGTCTATACGGTAGGGGACAGTTTTCTCTCCCCTTTGCCTCTTTTCCCTCTGCTCTATTATGGCACACAGCCGTCTAAATACTATAACCGACGGCCCATCAAACCTGATTGCCCTTTCTACGGTATCAGTTGCCTTTTTTAAGTCAAAGGGGTCTACAACCTCAACGAACTTTACCCCGCATGCCCTGGCTATGTCTTCTGCCTTTATCGGGGTGGTTTCCTCACCGGTGGCAGTGTAACCGGTGCCGGGGTGGGGTTGAAAACCGGTCATAGCGGTAGCTGAGTTATCCAGTATGGCTACGGTTATATTTGCCTTATTGTAAACGGCATTTATCAGCGGTGGTATTCCAGCATGGAAAAATGTGGAGTCGCCGAGATGGGCGATTATTGGCGCCTCTACCACATGGGCGAGACCGTTGGCGATACCGATACTGGCTCCCATACAGATAGTGGTGTCTACCGCTTCCAACGGTGGCAGATAACCCAGAGTATAGCAACCAATATCACCGGGGTAGATAGGCTCGGCGTGGTTACCGTAGTCTCTGGCTACCTTTTGTGCCGCTGACTTGATAGCGTATAGAGAGGCTCGGTGCGGACAGCCGGGGCATAGGGTTGGGGGTCTCCAGGGGAGGAGTGGGGCGGTTTCCTCGCTGAGCTTGTCCAGTTCTGCAAAGTTAACTGGTGATTTGGAGCCGGTTAACTTGGTAATAGCCTCGGTAACCTTCCTGGTTGATAGCTCACCGATTAAGGGGAGTAAGTCCTTGCCGTGAATCTTGACCGGGATATTAGCTTCTCCAGCGATGGCTTTGACATGGTTTTCGACGAAGGGTTCCAGCTCTTCTACCACGAGTATCTCATCTACTGACTTTAGCAGCCTTTTCACCAGTTCC
>DAOWJS010000054.1 GCA_030640255.1 Dehalococcoidales bacterium
AACATCTCAACCAGATGAGGCGAGAGGTCGATGTTCTCACCCTCAGTGCTACACCCATCCCCCGCACCCTTCATATGTCCCAGGTAGGGGGAAGAGATATGAGCACTATGGAAACTCCCCCCGAAGAACGGCTGCCCATCAAAACCTATGTTGCCGAATACAATGACCAGCTAATCAGAGAAGCCATCCTTAGAGAGCTGGAAAGAAATGGTCAGGTCTTCTTCGTTCACAATCGGGTTCAGAGCATCGCTTGGGTGGCTAGTAAGCTCCAGTCTCTGGTGCCCGAGGCTAAGATAGCCATCGCTCACGGTCAGATGCCCGAAGCCGAGCTGGAGGCGGTGATGGCTAACTTTGCTCAGGGTAAAAGCGACGTCCTGGTCTGCACCACTATTATTGAGTCGGGACTGGATATGCCCAATGTCAACACCCTGATGGTTAACCAGGCTGATAAATTTGGGCTGACCCAACTGTATCAACTCCGGGGCAGGGTTGGGCGGGGGGCTAACCTTGCCCATGCCTATTTTCTCTATGAGCCGGGGAAGCACCTGACCCCAACCGCAGAGAAGCGCCTGAGGACTATATTTGAAGCCACCGAGCTTGGGGCTGGTTTTGGTATTGCTATGAAAGACCTGGAGATTAGGGGCGCCGGCACCCTGCTGGGGGTAAAGCAGAGCGGCTTTATCAGCGCCGTTGGCTTCAGCCTTTACTGTCGGCTGCTGACTGAGGCGGTGGAAGAGCAAAAGGCAAAACAGGCTGGTATACCCAAGGAAAAGGTAAAGCCATCACGCCTGCCACCCCCCACCATAGACCTCCCCCTGTCCGCATATATACCCGAGGAATATGTCGCCGACCTTGATACCAGATTGTCCCTCTACCAGAGCCTGGCCAGGCTGGACAAGGTGGAGCAGGTAGAGGCACTAGCCGGCGAATTCAGCGACCGCTTTGGCACCCTACCCAAAGAGGTAAATAATCTACTCTATGCAGTAAAGATTAAGGCTCTGGCGGCTAAAGCTGGAATTGAATCTGTTTACATCGAAGATAATCAAATTGTATTACGGCTATTTCCCGGTATGCAGTTTAACCGGCAGAAACTAGAGCCCTTGTTAATAGACGGCATCAAGCTGGGCACCACCCAGCTCCGCCTCACCCCCAAACGGCTGGGAGGGGAGTGGCGGGGGGTGTTGGAGGAACTATTAAGGAACATAATCTGATATAATATAATGTAGGTGTAGAAATGGTGAGAGACTCTTTTTCTAATAGGTATGGGTATGCGCGTGAAAAGGGCGACCTAATATATGAGAGTGCGCCTCAACAGGTACGTGTAGGGTTGAGGGAGATATTAGCGAAGTGTGGCTATGACTGTCCGTCTTCCCAGCGGACCGTAATCTGTAAGGTTCTAAGGATACGCCCTGACCCGAACAATTGGTCTGAGTATCCCAATATCGATTATGAAGTTGATTCTCTTATCCACGACTCTGAATGGTTCGATTTTTATGATATGTGCGAGAGGATTGCACAGAGTATGGCATCAAAGCCCTTTGAGGAAGAATTTAACAAAATTCTATGGGAAGAACATGTAGGTTACCAGATGCAACAAGGAAAACTGCTAAAAGTAGGAAGTGAGGAGTTTGATCAAGCTGTTAGTGAGTCCCGAATTGAACTCGGAGATCCACGATTTGAGGTGGCATCACAGCAATTTAAAAAAGCGCTAGCTTTTCGTAATTCTATGCCTCCTGATTATCCTAACGCAGTCAAAGAGGCTGTGAATGCGTTAGAAGGAACGTTGCAAGTCGTTGTGAACATGCCAGGCACAGCATTACCCGCGCTACTAAGTAGTCTTCAACCATCACTAGCTAGCAGCTTGAAGAAGCTGTATGATGGCCTGTATGCTTATGGCTCAGCAAGCGAAGGTGCTAGACATGCGGGTGTAGGTGGTCACGTCCCCAGTGCTGAGGAAGCAGAGTTAATAATTCACACTGCGGCAGCGGCAATTCGTTATGTGATTAAGACATACGGCTAAAACAATGTAGGCAGTTTAAGAGGGGCGAAGCCCCTCTTTTTAATATCCTCCCCCTCTTCTTTATAGGAGTGCACAAAGTTAAGCAGGAAATATGTAAGCTTAAAGTAAGTTCTTAAAGCACTACTATGCAGGTTCGGTAGGGCTAACTACTACAGCAGCAGGGTCTGCAGCCCCCGCTGCAGTTCTCCCCTCTATGTTAATCGTAGAGAGGGTGAAGGTAACACCATTGTCCTGGCTGATGGCCACTCCCATGTCCGCCTGAGGAGCGCCCGGTTTATGAGTTAGACCACAGTAGTAAACATAGATTACGTCATTATAGTAAACAGCCCCCGGCACTGAGCCTTTACAGATGAATCTGTTCTGGGCATGCTGAGACCATGTTATCCCATCAGCAGAAGTAGCCAGGTAAATCTCATGTTCTGTCGGTGGCGCAGAGTGAGAGGCAACGTACTTGTAGAACATCAAGTATTCGTTATCAACCCGAATCACTGAGGGGTCAGCGATGAAACCAGAAGTGGGGGGATTTAAAGCAACTCCGTCATAGTTCAGGGTACCACTATTTTGGTCATAGGTCGCCACATGAATGCCGCCTTGAAAGCTGACGAACGTTCGTACTGTGCCGTCGAAATTGTGAGAACCTGGGACTCCACCATGGTTCCAACTGAAGACTTCGTCACGGATGAAGGTTCCTGAGGAGGTAGGCGCGGTAGCCTTTATTAGATTGGTTCCCAGGCTAGCGAACATCAGCCATGACCCATCGTTCAAGCGAACCACATCCGGGTCAGTAATTCCAAAAGTGCTTGCAGTATCATATGAGAAACGTACGCCTGGGTCCTCCTTGAAGTTGATGCCGTCACTGGAGGTGGCACTGTAGATATGGTGTGCACCTGGCAGGGCTGCCGGATCAGTCCCTAGGGACGAAGGGCCGTAGTAATAAAGGCGGATGACCTTATCGTTAGTAGGGGTAGGAGTAGGCTCTGGTGTCACTGGCGTAGGAGTAGGTGTAGGCTCTGGTGGTGACACCGGTGCAGGGGTAGATGCAGGCGATTGACTGCAACCCACAACAAAACTACCCAACAAAAATACTAATCCCGTAAGCAGAAATAGATACCATTTGATGTTACCTCTCATTTCAGCCTCCCAATCACCTCAATGACTACAGCAGCAACTCGCTAACAGACACTTTAAGTATCTGACTTGGTTTTGTCAATATTGATTTTGGGGGTAAATTAAGGGGGTGAGGTAGATAAAAATCCTTATCTTATAAGAGAGAAGATGCTATAATAGGACAAGCGGGAGAGATGGAGATGCAATATACCATTTTTATTAGAAAAGCACCTGACGGATTCTATATAGCTAGCTGTCCTCTGATTCCAGAAGCACATGCCCAGGGTGAAACTTATGAAGAATGTGTAGCTAACATTAAAGAAGTACTTGAACTTTGTCTGGAATTCCGCAAAGAGCGCGGCGAGGAAATACCAGAGGAGATTGGCGCTAAACAGGTTACGGTTGCCATATGACAAGGTTGCCTTCACTCAAGGCACGTGAAGTAGTCAATGGTCTCCAGACACTGGGCTTTGAGAAGGTAAGGCAAAAGGGTAGCCATACCATATTCCACCATCAAGATTGTCGCCGGGCTCCCATTCCCATCCATCCAACCAAAACCATCAGTCCTTATCTTCTCTCAGATATTCTCAAACAGCTTGAGATTGACGAGGATAAATTTTTACAAGCTATAGGGCATAGATAGTCTTTGGGATACAGGCAGTTTAAGAGGGACGAAGCCCCTCTTTTTTTATATCCTTCCCCCTCTCCTTTTATTGATAACTCACCGCCTTGTTTTGATTTAAAGAGGTTCTGATTAGTTGAACAGCGATGACACCGAGGTAGAGACAGTGGCTAAAGTCAGTGATTCCCGCTTTAACCACTGCTTATGCCCAAATATTGCTGGAGCTGGAGGTTGACAATTATAAATAGATGTAGTTGAATGAAACTAGGAGCTGAGTGATGCCTCTAATATTTTAAAGGGAGGTGCGCAGTGAAGCTTCATGTTCTGTACGGAGTTTGGCAAGTAGACACTCTTGGCCCTACCGGAAGGTAGGGCACCCGGAACTCAAACCCGACTCGTAGAATGAACTAGGGGTCAGTCTGGTGAAGAGAGACTCCATGTGGTGGTGGTCACCACAAGTGAGCTGGGAATGAGGAGGTAACTCAGTGGAGGGTACTTATTGAAGTGCTCTCCACTTTTTATGGGGGGTTTAAAAGAGCCTTCTCCCTCGCCTTAACAGGAGAGTCAAAGGGGGGGTGAGGTTAATAAAAATCTCTACCCCTTTACTTTTTGAGAGAAAAGGTGCTATAATAACGTAATTTTTATGCAGTAAGACCAAATTAACTGAAACATATGAGGGAGGCCAATGTGAAAATACTTTTGGTTAGCCCACAGTATCCCGATACCTTCTGGAGTTTTAAGCACGCCTTAAAATTCATCTCTAAAAAGGCTTCATTCCCTCCCCTGGGTTTATTGACGGTAGCCGCCATGCTGCCTGACGAGTGGGAGAAAAAGCTGGTAGATATGAACACCACCACCCTGACTGATAAAGACCTTAAATGGGCTGATTATGTGTTTATCGGGGCTATGGTGGTACAACAAAAATCAGCCTGGGAGGTTATTGACCGCTGCCATAAACTCAACACTAAGATTGTGGCTGGTGGTCCCTTCTTTACCATCGCCTACAAAAAAGACTCTGGATTTGATATTGTAGACCATCTGGTGCTTGATGAGGCTGAAGCCACCCTCCCACCCTTTTTAGAAGATTTAGACAAGGGATGCGCTAAACATGTTTATACCTCTAAGGAACGACCCGATATAACCCAAACCCCGGTCCCGCTATGGTCGCTTATCAACATGAAAAAATACTCATCAATGAATATTCAGTATTCCCGAGGCTGCCCTTTCAACTGTGAATTCTGTGATATTATCATCCTAAATGGGCATAAGCCTCGCACCAAGAGTAAAGAGCAGATGTTAGCCGAACTGGAGGCGTTATACCAGCAGGGATGCCGGGGTGGTTTGTTTATCGTTGATGATAATTTTATCGGCAATAAGAGAAAATTAAAGGCAGAAATCCTGCCGGCGATAATTCAATGGATGAAGGAGAGAAAACACCCGTTTTCATTTCTTACCGAGGCATCTCTAAACCTTGCCGATGATGAAGAGCTAATGCAATTAATGGTCGAGGCCGGGTTTGACACCGTATTTGTTGGCATCGAAAGCCCAAATGAAGAAAGCCTGATTGAGTGTAATAAGATTCCCAATAAAGGTCGTGATTTAGTAGCTTCGGTTAAGAAAATCCAGAACCACGGCTTTCAGGTAATGGGAGGATTTATTGTCGGTTTTGATAGTGACCCGCTTTCCATCTTTAGAAGCCAGATCAATTTCATTCAAAAGAGCGGCATCGTTACCGCAATGGTCGGTTTACTAATCGCCCCCCCTGAAACCAGACTCTACAAGCGCCTGGAAAAGGAAAACCGCATATTGCCCGGCGGTTCTGGCGACAATACCGACTTTTCCACCAACTTCATTCCCAAGATGAACTACGAAGTCCTGGTCAATGGCTACAAGCACATCCTGGATACAATTTATTCCCCCAAGTACTACTGCGAACGGATAAAAACATTTCTAAAGGAGTATAAACCTCACCGGAAAAGGAAGGGCAAACTCCAGTTTTGCTATGTTCGGGCATTCTTTAAGTCCATGTGGATTTTGGGTATCAAGGAAAAGGGAAGAAGGTATTACTGGAAGCTACTGGCTTCGACCCTGCTGAGACATCCCCGGTCTTTCGCTTTAACCGTAACCTTCGCCATCCAGGCATTCCATTTCCGCAAGGTCTTTGAGAAATTCAGTAACATACCAGTTAAGGACATGCTGGACCGGGGGATAACCAAGAAAATTAACGAATCGGAAGAATTAGCCGCTAAAGGTATCTAGATAGTTCAGTCAGACGGCAAATTCGTGGGCAGTCAGTAACCTCAGGGTATAATTCATAGCGGTCAATAAGTATCGGACTGATACCCACCCCTCGGGCACCAACCACATCAATTTTATACTGGTCACCGACATGAATGGCTTCTGAGGCATCTACTTTAGCCCGCTCCAGAGCCGCCAGAAAAATAGGTGGCTGGGGCTTGTCACTGCCCGCCTCCTCAGAGGTAACCACAAAGTCAAGATATGGTTCCAGACCTAGCTGGCGACAAATAGGCGCCATATCTCTATTTAGATTAGTTAGCAGGCCCAAAATAAACTTCTGCCCCTTTAATGTTTTTATGGTGGGTAACACATCTTCAAAGAGGGTAAAGGTTATGCCCTTATATAATTCCTGCACCTTCTGCGCAATTTTGGAAAATAGCTCTTTAGTAACCTTAACCCCGGCCTCGGTTAACAGTATTTCCTGATAGCGGAGCCCAACCTTAGCCTGCTCCTGGGGACTCCTCGCCGCCACCTTGGATTTGACATCCTCGTCAAACCAATACCTATCAGCCCGCAAAAGACCACGCATTATTTTCTTCGGTGACGCCTCAATGCCAAATTCCTGTAAAGCCTGGCAATGAAGTTCTTCCCGGGGAGGTTCAAAACGGGCTAGCGTGTTAAACCAATCAAGAAATACAGCTTTAATCACGCTGGTTTCCTTACCTCGTCCTCCTCAACGCCCAGGTCTCTAAGATAATCAATGGCATCCTGGACGGTTGCCATCTTCTCGGCTTCTTCATCCGATATCTCAATTTTTCGTGTCGGGTTACTAAATTCCTCTTCTACAGTCATTATCAGTTCTACTAAGTCCAGAGAGTCAGCACCCAAATCATCACCAAAGCTAGCTGAGGGCACTACCTCCTCCCCCTCTACCCCCAGCTGCTCGACAATTATCGCTTTCATCCGCTCAAAAATAGTTGCCACTTTCTAGCCCCCTTTACCATAACTTTTTATCTACTAGCCACAGCGCTAACTGAGCCTAAAACTCCATTAACAAATTTGGATGAACTCTCACTGCCAAAGGTCTTGGCCAGCTCCACGGCTTCATTTATAGCTACCTTAACTGGCACTTTATTATCAAGTAAAATTTCAAATATTGCAAGCCTCAGGATATTCCTATCAACCGCCGGTATTTGTTCTATTGGCCAGGCAGGAGCAAAACTCTTAATACTATGGTCAATCTTCTCCTTATTCTGGACAACACCGCTCACCAGCTCACCAGTGAAGGCAGCATTTTCCTCAGATAACCTCCCCTCAGCCAGAAGCCGGGTTACCACCCCATCTACCTCATGCCCCACCGTGTCAATCTCATATAGTGCCTGGAGAGCCAGTGCCCTGGCTTTTCGCCGCGCCCCTGCCATAGATTCCCCCAAAAACTAAACCAACATTATAGCATACTAAGAATAGACTTTGCCCCTTCAAACTACCATTGATAAACAAGCTGGTCTATTGGCAAGCCCGTTCAACAAACTATACGCTTAACCGCCTCCGCATCCCCTATATTCAGGATTTCAACATCCCGGTTTATTCGCTTAACCAGACCGCTAAGCACTTTCCCTGGGCCTATCTCAATAAAGGTAGTAACCCCATCATTTATCATATACTCAACTGAGCGCTGCCACTGAATGCCATTACACAGCTGACTAAGCAGTTCTGCCTTCACTTCTTCAGCAGTAGTCAATGGCTGAGCGGTAGTGTTAGCTATAATAGGAACCATCGGTTGGTGAAAGGAAAGGGTAGCTACAAGCTCAGCCATACCATCAACCGCTGATTGCATCAATGGCGTATGAAAGGCACCGCTTACCGGTAAGGGGATGGTGCGATAAGCCCCTCTGTCTTTAGCTAATTCTGTAGCTTTAGCTAGGTTCTCCTTTGCCCCGCTGATTACCAGCTGCTCCGGGCAGTTAATATTAGCCATCAGGGTACCAGTTTCCTTACACACCTCAACCAACGAAGCTTCACTAAGCCCCATTACGGCCACCATACCCCCGGGCTGCTTCAGCCCGGCTTCATGCATCAACCGTCCCCTTTCCCGAGACAAATAGACCGTGGTGGCAAAATCAATCACCTCGGCAATTGCCAGCGCCGTATATTCACCAAGGCTATGACCAGCCACAAAAGCCGGGGGTGGTAACCCTCGGCTACCATCCACCTCATAGATAGCCTTTAAGCAGGCGAAACTGACGGTTACCAGCGCTGGTTGGGCATTAATAGTCTGACGAAGCTCTTCCTCGGGACCCTCAAAGCATAATCGGGACAGAGGAAAACCCAAAACCTCGTCAGCCTGTTTAAAGACAGCCTTGGCTGAGTCAAAATTATCATAAAGGTCACGACCCATGCCTACCCTCTGAGAACCCTGTCCCGGGAAGATATAGGCTACCTTCATCGGCTCAGCCACCATTAATCCTCTGAATAGGAATTTTTAAGACCAGCAATTATTGCCTCAGCCTCGGTCATCATTTCATCTATAATAACCCTAACCGGTTTAATTTCCTTGATTAATCCGGCAACCTGTCCCGCTATTAGTGAGCCATTATCAAGGTTACCCTCAATCGCACCCTGATAATACCTATTCATGCCAAACGATTCCAGTTCCTCTTTAGATACGCCCGCCTTTTCCATTTCCTCAAATTGCCGTGTCAGCCGGTTCTGCAAGCAACGCAGCGGGTGCCCGGTACTCTGTCCGCTAGCCACTGTAGACCGCTCGTGTGCCTGTAGAATCTTCTGCTTATATCCCGGGTGAGCAATACATTCCTCACTACAGACAAAGCGGGTTCCTATCTGAACCCCCTGAGCCCCCAGAGCCAGGGCAGCCGCCAAGCCTCGTCCGTCACCAATACCACCCGCCGCCACTACCGGTATCTGGACGCCATCCACCACCTGAGGCACTAAAGCCATGGTGGTTACTTCCCCAATATGCCCCCCTGACTCCATACCTTCAGCCACCACAGCATCCACACCGGCTCGCTCCAATCGCTTAGCCAGGGCAACGCTAGCCAATACCGGCATCACCTTTATCCCCGCCTGCTTAAATCTAGGAATGTAAACCCCAGGATTACCAGCGCCGGTGGTAACCACTGCCACCCTCTCTTCCAGAACTACATCCACCACCTGTTCAGCAAAGGGGGACATCAGCAGGATATTTACCCCAAATGGCTTATCGGTTAGCTGCCTGGTTAAGCGTATTTGTTGTCTTACCCAATCTGGCTCGGAATTACCGGCGCCAATTATACCCAACCCGCCAGCATTAGAAACCGCCGAGACAAGCTCAGCCGTGCCCAGATAAGCCATCCCCCCCTGAATAATCGGATATTCAATACCAAAGAGGTCGCAAATTGCAGTTTTGAGCATGATTCAACCTTCCTTATCCTGTCTTCTTCTCAGGGCTTTTAATCTCAATAACCTCCCTGCCCCCGTAGCTTCCACAGGTAGGACAAACATGGTGAGGCAGTTTAGGGCTATGGCATTGAGGGCAATAGTCTAAAGCCGGAGGGCTAACCCCCAAATGACCACGCCTCTTCCCCTGACGCGCCTTAGCGTATTTTCGCTTTGGTAAAGCCATAATTTACTCGTTCCTTTCTCCTCTTTTATCACTACATCACTAGCTTAAGCCAATTTATTCAACTTAGACTAGCCCGAGCCTGTCCCCTGAGGCAAGCAACCGCAAGGTCCCTGATTAAGGTTATGACCGCAAATAGGGCATAACCCAGCACAGTCCTCACCACAAAGCGGCTTCATAGGGATAGCCAGTAGCGCATACTGACGTATTGCCTCGGTTAAATCAAGAATGTGATGCTCATCAATAATAAACCATCCCGGCTCCTCAGGCAAGGGCAGCGAAGCACCACTAACTACGTCCGTAGTTGGGAAATACTCCTCTTCAATATCCAGACTCAGCGGACAACTAAACAAACTCAAACAGCGGCTGCAGGTAACTTCAACCTCAGTGTGTAGTCTAGCCTTAGCCAGGATGCCCCGGTTAGTCCGTGTCAACCTAACCTCACCCTGAACCAGGCGGCTACCACCAGCAATATCAACCACCTCACTCACCTCATAGTTTCGCACTGACCCTATAGGTTCCTTAAGCTGCTGAGATACATTTATCCGCATTACCTCCCGCCTCCGCTCCCGCTGAAGTTAACTTTTTTATATAAGCAGAGCCACACACCTACTGTCAAGCCAAAAATCAGGTTGACAAGGCAAACCGAGGCAAACTATAATTAAGTTGGTTTCATTATCAATCCCTGCATATTAACGAACCGGGGCGAGGGCAACCACAAGTAGTAGCTCGGCAGAAGGGAGGTGAATTCAGTGGCAGCCAAGGCTTTTATTCTAATTGAGACCACGGTGGGTAAAAATAAGGAGGTGGTGGCGGCTCTCAGACAGCTACAAGGAGTGAAATCGGTTGATACTGTAACCGGACCCTATGATATTATTGCCATAGCAGAAAGAGAAACCCTCAATGATATCGGCGACCTAGTTACCGGGAAAATCCACCCTATCGCTGGCATTTCCCGAACGGTAACCTGCCTGGCAATATGGGCTGACTAAACCGGTTATACTCCGGATTTCAAATCTGAATAAGCCAGGGCCTCTAGCCTCATCAATACATCATCTATAGTTTCCTCGGCGGTAGAAGCTCCAGCAGTTATCCCGATATAAGACCGACCGTGAAACCAAGATGGTTGAATCTCCTCAGCAGTTTCAACCAGATAGGTCTTAGTCGCCGTAGAACACAACCCGGCAAGGCGACTGGTATTAGCACTGGTATGACCGCCGACAACAAGCATCAAATCCACCCTATTAGCCAGCTCAAGGGCAGCTGCCTGCCGTTGCCTAATATCGTGACAGATGGTATCAATAACCCGTAGCTCAGAGTCTTTAGTCAAGGCAGAATCAATAAGCTTCTTCACAAATTCGGTAAAACGGGCTGGTACCTGGGTCGTCTGGGATAGAATACCCAAACGGCGAGGTAAATGGTCTAAGGTGGCGATAAACCCCTCATCTAGAGCCGCCACTCCCCTACCATCAGCCCAGCCAAGAACACCCCTGACCTCAGCGTGGTCAGCATCACCATATATAATAACAAAGAAGCCTGACCTGGCTAATCTACGAGCGGCTACCTGCGCCCGATGAACAAAGGGACAGGTAGTATTAATTATGTTAATACGCCGAGCCCGAAGTTCTTTCTCCAGCTGAGGGTTCACCCCATGAGCGCCAATGGCTACCGTATCGCCCTGTATATCATCCACGCCCCGAGCCAACCTGATGCCCTCCCCGGCTAATCTTTGTAATACCTGCTGGTTATGTACTACCGCCTCTAGTGTTTCCACACCCCCGCGCTCGCGGGCAACCTTCTCCAGGATATCAATGGCTCGCTTAACCCCGAAACAAAACCCTATCCCCGCCGCCTTTTCAATCTTCAATGCCACTGGTTTCCCCACTCAGCTCAGCGTAATTCCCCTGATACTCGGGGGGGAGAAGTTTAGCTATGTGGCTCATTATAGAATAGGTAAGCTCAGCCCGTTTTTCCTTGGGCAATCTACCACTAGCCGACGGCGGATAGAAAGGATGACCAATATTAACCCTTACCTGAGGGCGACGTAACATCCAGGTTAAACCCTTAATCTTTTCTGCCCCACTGATACCCACCGGAAGAACTAAAGCACCACTACGCAAGGCTATTAGCGCCGAGCCGAGAAAAGCCGGCTGAAGTTGATTGTTCTGGCTCCGTCTTCCCTCAGGGAACACGACTAAGACTTGACCTTCAGCCAGAACCTGGTTCGCCTGGTTAAATGCCTTCCTATCTATTCGCCCTCGGCACACCGGAAAGGCACCAAAGTTACGCATAAAAAATCTGGAGAATGGGGCACGGAATAGCTCCTCCTTAGCCATAAATGCCACTTTTCGGCTAAGGCTGGCACCAATCAGAACCGGGTCAGCTAGATTAATATGATTAGCCACAATGAGCAAGGGGCCCTGACCAGAGACGTTCTCCTTGCCCTTGACCTGCCACTGAGTCAGGAGGAGTAGCAGCATCCTAATTACTAGTCGGCAAACATAATAAAACCCGGGTATCACTTTGCCTCCACACCAGAGGAAATTAGCATTGTTATAAATTATACCCTACGGCCAAGGTAAAGACAAAGCTTGATTAAACTTAGCTTTTATCTCATAATACCAAGGGTTAAAGCATGAAAAGGTTAAGCATTGGTAAGATAAGAGGTCTGCAACAGATTGCCAATTCAGATGGCATCTTTACTATATGCGCTATGGACCACCGAGGGTCTTTACGCAGGATGATTGATGAAGAGAATCCAGCCGAGGTCAGCTATGAAGAAATGGTTAAGCATAAGCTAGAGCTGTGCTCCAGCCTGGCTAACCACGCCAGTGCTGTGCTTCTTGACCCCATATTTGGGGCGGCTCAATGTATTAGCCATGGTATCCTACCCAAAAATACCGGGCTCCTGATTAGTATAGAAGCCACTGGCTACCATGGTGGAAAGGAACGCCGCCTGACTAATTTACTAGACAACTGGAATGTGGATAAGATTAAGCGAATGGGCGGCTCAGCAGTAAAAATTCTGGTCTATTATCGACCCGATTTGACGGAACTAGCCAGTAAGCAATTGAACACGGTTAATATGGTAGCCAGAGAATGTATAAAATATGACCTCCCCTTCTTCGTAGAACCGATGAACTATCCCGTAGGTAACGAAATTAATAATCCCCAGGAGTTTGCCGCTCTAAAAGAACAGCTAATAATTAAAACTGCCCAGGAGATTACCGCCCTACCCATAGATGTGCTAAAGGCCGAGTTTCCCGCTGACCTACACTATAAACAGGACAAGCCTGAGCTCATCAACCTCTGTCGCCAGTTAGACACATCATCTCAGGTGCCATGGGTTATCCTAAGCGCCGGTGTTGACTTCGAACTTTTTTGCCAACAGGTAGAAATTGCCTGCCAGGCAGGGGCATCAGGCTTTCTGGGCGGTCGGGCTATCTGGCAAGAGGCAATGCTTATTGATGATGCCCGACAAAGGACTCAATATCTATCAACAGTAGCCGCCGACAGGCTAAAAAGACTAACCGAGATAGCTAATAAGTACGCTGTGCCCTGGTATAAGAAGCTCGGGGTAACCGCCCAGGAGCTGACGCCCATTTCAAAAAGGTGGTATCAAGAATACTAAAGTCGGAGGAGGGGGCTATGATTGCTACCATTACCCTCAATCCCACCATGGATAGGACTATTACCGTTCACGGACTGGTATTGGATGAAGCCAACCGATGGACAAATTTGCGTCTCTATGCCGGCGGTAAAGGCATAGACGTATCACGCGCCATCCATGAGATGGGTGGCAAAACTGTTGCCTACGGATTCATTGGTGGTGACACCGGCCGGACCGTAGAAATATTGCTTGACGAGGAAGGTGTGTCCTTCAGCTTTACCCCTATTGGGCGGGAAACGCGCACCAACTTTATCATCACTGATACTAAAACCTCTAGGCAAACCAGGATTTACGCCCCAGGTCCATATATCTCAAAAAAGGAACTAGGGAGGTTCTTCAGGAAAATGAGGCAAATGGAACCACCAGATTTAATAGTGGCTGGCGGCAGTGTACCACCTGGCATTCCGGCTAATATTTATTACGATATAGTTACCGAGTGTAAAGGCTTCGGGATAAGAAGTATCCTGGATTCTGAAGGTCAATGGTTAATGGAGGGTATAAGAGCTGAACCCTACCTCATTAAACCTAACGTCCGCGAGGCTGAGGGGCTGCTTAATACCGAACTCCCTACTGAAGAAGCCATCATTAAGGCAGCCCTTAACCTGGTTGAGATGAATATTGAGATAGCGGTCATCTCCCGAGGTAAGGATGGTATTATTGCCGCCACCAAGGAGAGAATTGTTAAGGCAGTCCCACCCCCGGTAAAGGTACGAAGTGCTGTAGGCGCCGGCGATTGCACCATAGCTGGACTCGCCCTAAAGCTAGCCAAGGGAGAGCCCCTAACTGAAGCCTGCCGATTGGCAGCCGCCATGGGTACTGCCGCCGTACTAACCCCCGGCACCGAACTGGCTCACAGAGCTGATGTAGAAGAACTGCTCCCCCAAGTCGAGGTCTCGGAGACAACTACCAAGCCGAGAGCTAAAACCTACTTCACTGCTCCTTGAGAGCTGATAAGTAGACGCTAAAGGTTTGAGAATCAAACAGCACCAACACCACCTCCCTGACTGAGGTAGGGCTCTGGCGAAGAAAGGCAGTAACGGCACCGACAGCTACTTTTGCCGCCTGAGCCACCGGATAGCCATAGGCACCGGTGCTAATTGACGGGAAAGAAAGGCTTCTGATGTTGTTCTCGGCGGCCAGTTTCAAGCTCTCCTGATAGGCGCTAGCCAGCAACTCTGTCTCCCCTTTCTGGCCACCATGCCAGATAGGACCAACGGTATGAATGACATATTTTGCCTTAAGATTGCCACCACCGGTAATAACCGCCTTACCGGTGGGTAAGCGCCCTTGTCTGGATACAATCTGCTTACACTCCTCCAAAATGGCCGGACCGCCTGCCCGGTGGATGGCTCCATCTACTCCACCACCCCCCATAAGGCTGGGATTGGCGGCATTAACTATCGCCTCGGTATCCTGTTGGGTAATGTCTCCCTGAATTATGCGTAGCTTAGCCTGGTTAATAGTAACTTCGGTAGTTGACTCCTCCATAACCTCACCTCTATGCCATTAGCTTCAGCAATAATACTATCAATATCATCCACGGCTTCGTGTTTCTCGACCTTAGCAATAAGGGGCACATCTGCCCCTTTTTCTCGTAAAAACTGCTTCACTTGCACGATATCAGATGATTCATTTACGACAGCAAGTAATCCACCAACAACCACCTTACATTTGACTTCAATATCAGTAGTAGCTATTACCTCTAGTTGAATGGCTGGCTTGAGCTGCTGGTCGGTCCGATAGTGCCCACTATCTTAGTTTTCCTGAGCATCTCCATATCCTGACAAATTAAACCCCCAAAGATGACCCTGATTTTACAATTGGAGAGATGGGGCTAGCTTGGCTTGCTTCCATACTCCTAGAATGACGTTATATTTGGCTTGGGGTGGCTTTCAGGCCAGACCCTGGCACCCTTAGCCAGCCGGTTTCCCCTACCCACAGTTACATTATCACCCAGAACACAGCCATCAAGAACAGGGCTACCGTGTTGAACACAGCTATAGGAGCCAGCAATGCAATTTCTCAGTATCGCCCCCTCACCTACCTTTGAGTCATGCCACAGCACTGACCCTTCTACAACGGCACCTTTAGCCACCTCACACCTTGGCCCCAGAACAGTGGGACCCTTGACCTGCGCATCCTCAGCAATAACACACTCTTCACCGATCAGCGCTGGTCCTTCAATCCGAGCTGTAGAATGGATTTTGCTTCCTCTACCGAGCCGAATGCCTCGGTCACCCCACCCCCAAAGCAGGTCATGATGTGCCTCAAGATACTTCTCCGGCGTGCCGGTGTCGATCCAGTAGGCATCAGAGGGATAGCTCAAGATAACCTCACCCATCTCAAGGAGCCGTGGGAAAAGGTGATGCTCGAACATGAAGGGAGTTGCCACCGGGACATGTTCCAGAACCTCAGGTTCCAGGATATATATACCGGCATTTATCAGGTTGCTGGTCACTTCATCCCGGCTTGGCTTCTCCATAAAGCGCTTTACCTTACCCTCGGCATCGGTCTCCACCACGCCATAAATGGTGGGGTTGTCCACCGGCGTAAGCGCTATACTTACTTTAGGCCCTATTTCCTGGTGACGTCTCATCATAGCCGTCAGGTCTATCTCAGTCAGGACATCGCCATTGAAAACGAAGAACGACTCGTCGAGGAATGCCTCAGCATTTTTCACTGCCCCGGCTGTGCCCAACGGCGATTCCTCTACCAGATAGGTCATCCTAATCCCAAATTTGGTGCCATCGCCAAAATAGCTTTGGATTGGGTCAGGAAGAGAACCCGTAGCCAGGATAATATCTTCCACACCGTGCTCCTTGAGATAGCCTGCCATGTATTCCAAGAAGGGCCGGTTCAAGATAGGCACCATCGCCTTTGGTACGTTGCAGGTCAGGGGGCGTAGCCTTGTTCCCTCTCCACCCACAAGGATAACTGCCTTCATCACTTCGCCTCCACTACCCTTCGCCCATCATTGAGCTAATTGCATTCAATTATATCATATGAAAAAGGGAGACCTCATGACCTTATTTGGCAACAGCAAGAGTTCCTAGTTTACAAATAGGAATTTCTGGACTAAAATATATGCTTGCGGGCGGTTAGCTCAGTGGTTAGAGCGCTTGCTTCACACGCAAGAGGTCACTGGTTCAAGTCCAGTACCGCCCAGTTTAGATAGGAAGAGCTAGCTTCTACAATGGGCAAAGGTAACCGGAGTTTCTTCTGACATCCACTTCTTAACGAAGCAACGCCTGGTAGTTTTGCTCTTGGTTCTGTTTTCGGCGTCTCTCCCGCCAAAGGGTGAATTAGAATGCCCCCAAGCGAATTCGAATCGCTGTTGCCGGCTTGAAAGGCCGATGTCCTAGGCCTCTAGACGATGGGGGCACACCAACCAAGTATAGCAGATACCGAACCAGTCGACAACGCTATATATAATCTTATTCCCCCTTTATCCCCTTGACCTTGCCGTGTGCTACAATGCCACTGGAGACAAGATGAGCCAGATAATTAACTACATTAAGCAGTCTGTAGGGGGGAATAGGCTAAGGAATATACTTATTCCCCTCTTAATACTACTTGCGGTCATAGCCATTTGGGTTGGTATCTTCTACTTTTATCAACACTACCCTGACAAATTTGACCAACTAAGAGGCTACGGCTATCTGGGAGCTTTCCTTCTCAGCTTACTGTTCAATGCCACGGTCATTTTACCAATGGGCGCTATCGGGATAGTTTTTGCTCTGGGGGCGGTTCTTCCCTTACCGGCTGTGGTCGGGCTAGCTGGTGGGGTTGGAGCCGCTATCGGAGAGATAACCGGGTATATGGCTGGCTATAGCGGGCGCGGGATTGCCCAAAGAAGCCAGGCATATAGCCGGGTGGAGGATTGGGTGAGGCGGTGGGGGGCTATAGCTATCTTTATCTTCTCACTAGTGCCCTTCGCCTTTGACCTAGTCGGGATAGCTGCCGGTATCCTTCGTTTTCCCTTCTGGAAGTTTTTCCTGCTGTGCTTCTTGGGCAGAACCATACTCTATATAGGCGCCGCGCTGGCTGGAGCCTGGGGGTGGGAAGCGGTGCTACCTTACCTTAATCTTCACTACCAGTAGCGAACCGACGACAAAATAGATAAAACAAGCTAGCAGCATAACCTGATAGCCCAGTCCAGAGCTATAGGCATTAAAGAAATCAATCACCGGTCCGATGAGGCGTGCCAATGCCGCCCCCCCAGCCGTAGCCATATTAGTTATCCCTAGGTATCTTGCCTCCTCGCCCTTAGCCACCAGGTCGGTAGCCAGAGCCCAGTTAGTGCTCATAAAAGCGCCAAAGGAGATTCCCACCAGACCGCCGCAGAGCATTATAAGCATATGGCTGTGTTGGAAGAGGAATATTAGCGAAATACCTAGAGCACCAAGGAGCCCCGAAGTGACCACAATTGGTCGGCGGCCTACCCTATCCGACAGACGCCCGGCAGGATACACTGCGGCTAGCATGCCAGCAACAGCCACCATAGAAAACCTTGCCATCGCCGTAGCTGGATGGGCCACACCAACCACATCGCTAAAAAAATAATAGCCAAAGGTCTGCAAGGTAGTGAACGCCATAAAGATGAAGAGGCGAGAGACTAAAAAGAGTATAAAATCACGGTTTGCCCTGACATCAATCTTGAAACTTTTATACAGGGTGGGCAGTAAAGGTAATTTAGAACCACCAGCTCCAGGTCGCTCCTTAACCATCAGGACAGTAGCCAGCAGAGCACCCAGCAGGACAATAGCCAGCACACCCAACACCAACCATAACCAGGAGACTCCCTCACCGACACGGTAGCGGTCTATAAAGGGGGCTAACAGATTTAGTAGGGCAACCCCACCCACTATCTCCAGCAGGCTCTTCACCCCGGAAGCAATGCCTCTCTTCCCTTCAGGGACAAGGTCGGGGATAAAGCCCTGGTAGGAAGCCTGTGCCGTATTGGAGCTAGCCTGGAGCAGGCAATAAATGATGAAAATGGCGGCATAACTGCCACCAAAGCCTACTCCAGACAGAAGCAGAATAACCGCTACAGTGCCGATAAGGATGTAAGGTCGTCGACGCCCCCAGCTAAAGCTAGAGCGGTCGCTAATCGCCCCGGCTACCGGCTGAACCGCCATGGCGACCACTAAGCCGGTAAAGGTAAGCAGTCCGAGGTAGGTATTCTGCTGCGACACAGCAACAAAATCCAGTAGCCGCACTGGAATAATAATAGTATGTAAACTTCCCCAGAGGGCAGATAGTCCAAAGCCAAAGATGGCAATCTTTAGGTAGTCAATTCGGCTAAATCCGCTTACCTTAGCCCCGGTGCCGGTATCTGCTGCTTTTCTCATCTAATATAGTTTAAGGATAGCAGGGATAGAGTCAATCCACGAATTTCAGAGTTTGTTTACCAACCCCTCACCCTTTATCCCCCTCCCTTCATAAGGGAGGGGGAAGTAGTTGTATAAGAGAGGCTTCGCCTCTCTTTGACTCTCCTTTGAAGGGGAGAGGGAGGAGAATTTCTAAAAGGGGCTCCGCCTCTTCCAATCCCTTCGCTGGACAACCTAGAATTTCACGGGTAGAGGGCTAACGCCTCAAGCCCGGTAGTTTCCGGCAAGCCGAGCATAAGGTTCATATTCTGGATGGCCTGCCCCGCCGCCCCTTTACCCAGATTATCAATGCTGCTAGTAACTATGAGCCTCCCCGTTCTAGCATCAATGGTGGGGTAAATGAGGCAGAGGTTGTTCCCCAGGGTGTGCTTGGTGTGGGGAGGAAATTCTACTACCTTGACAAAGGGCTCACCCTGATAGAAGTCCAGATAGATATGCCTTAACTCTTCCTTCCCCTTTTTGCCAGTAACTGCCTTGCCTGGGGCTAGGGGGGCATAGCCAGTAGTTAGTATGCCTCTGGTCATCGGTATCAGGTGGGGAACAAAGGTCACCGACGGTGACGGTTCGGGGCGAAGCAGCTTTAGTTCCTGAATAATCTCGGGCAGGTGCCGGTGTCCGTCTAGGGCATAGGCGGTGGCGTCTTCATTGACCTCAGAAAAGTGGGTCTCAAGGCTTAGGGTTCTACCGGCTCCAGAGACCCCAGACTTGCTATCAATAATAATGTCAGGCTCAATTACCCCCGCCTTGACCGCCGGGGCTAGAGCCAGAATCGCCCCAGCGGGATAACAGCCAGGGTTAGCCACCAGTTGAGCAGAAGCCACCTGAGACCGGTGTAGTTCGGTTAGACCATACACTGCTTGTTTAAGTAGCTGTGGAGCAGGGTGAGTAAAGCCATACCACTCCGAGTATTCCGCCGCCTCCTTCAGCCTGAAATCAGCGCTGATATCCACTACCTTAATACCACGATTGAGCAACGGTATGACCTCTTTAGCACTCTCCCGATGTGGCATAGCCGAAAAGGCAAAATCAACCTCCCCCAGTTCAGCTTCAATGGTTAGCTCGGTGCTAGCCAGGTGAGGAAAAACCTCGCCCAGCCTCTTCCCGGCGGCACTCCGTCCGGTAACTGAGGTAAGCTCTACCTGTGGGTGCTGATATAGTAGCCTTGCCAGCTCGACACCGGCATAACCGGTAACATTGATAATACCAACCTTAGTTTTACTCACTTTTTGCCTTCTCCAGCCCCTTTCACCTGACTTTGGTTAAAGTATATCACAAGCTCACCCCGCAGTCATACCAGGGTAATCCAGTCTTAGGTTAGCCTTCCTTCCCTGAGCTCGCTAAGGATATGTTGAATCTCAAGGCTAGTTAAGCCAAAACGGTGCAGGGTGTGGCGAGTTATTTCTAAGCTGGCTTCAAACTCAGGGCGGACGATTTCAGAGATGCCAATGCCCTTAAATACTTCAGCATCAGCATCATGGTGAACCCGGGCTACTATATCAAGCCTGGGGTTAATTCTCAGCGCATTTCTGGTGGTTAATTCTACGGTTATAAAATCGGGGAAGGTACAAATAAGAACACGAGCCTCATTTAACTGAGCATGGGCAAGTATCTCAGGGTTGCAAGCATCTCCATAGATGCAGGGAATCCCCTTGGCACGTAGTTCTGAGATGACCAGAGGGTCAAGGTCAATTACCAAGTAGGAAAAGTTCCGCCGCTCTAGAATTTTAGCCAGATTGCTCCCAACACGACCATGCCCGCAGATTACGGCATGCCCTGATAACTGCCACTGCTTACTCTGCCAACCTGGGTCAAGGCGAGTGGCCACTAGCTGGCTAAATCTTTTTTGCTGGCTGAGCCGTTTGTAGAGGAATGAGGCAAAGCTTAAAGCAAAAGGGGTCAGCAACATAGTAATGATGGCACTGGTTAAGGTTAACGAGTAAAGATATGGTGAGACGATGCCGGCTTCCATGCCCATTCCTGCCAGGACAAAGCTGAACTCCCCTATCTGTATTAGTCCCATACCTACAAATAGTGTTGTCTTGAAGCTATAACCAAAAGACCAGGGAATAAGGGAGCAGATGATAAATTTAGCCACAATTATGACCGTTACCACCACCGCAACAATGGCTAGATTCTCTATCACAAAATGTGGGGAGGCAAGCATTCCGAGGGAAACAAAAAAGAGGGCGCCGAAGGTATCACGCAGGGGGACAATATCAGCAAAAGCCTGACGGGCGAAGGCTGACTGACTAATTAGTAACCCGGCAATAAAAGCACCGACGGCGGCAGATAAGCCGAAGAAGTAAGCACCAAGAGCTGCCCCCAAGCACAGGGCGACTACAGTGAGCAGAAATAGCTCTCTGGAACCTCCCCCTGCCACGCGTCCCAGTAGCCAGGGCAATCCCCACATTCCCAGAACCAGCATCGCTCCAATAAAAAGCACTGCCTTGAGTGTGGCTATTCCTAAAGCCGACCATAATTCTACTCCTGCCCCACCCAGAGCTGGCAAAATAATCATCAGGGGCACTAGGCTCAGGTCTTGCACCAGGAGAATTCCTATCATAACGCGACCATGCCCTGAATCAAGCTCCCCCCGCTCCGTAAGGGTTTTGAGCACAATCATAGTGCTACTAAGGGCAATAAGAA
>DAOWJS010000005.1 GCA_030640255.1 Dehalococcoidales bacterium
AGCACCTTCTAGCTCAGCATTTGACTAATTATAGCACAGGGTTAGTTTGTGGGGTATTCTTTTAAGGTTGGATTTATCCCAAAATAGATTGGAGGTTTTGGCTCCTCTCATGGTGAACCTCACCCCCTTTAAGCACCCAGAAAAATCTTCGATTTTCCTGGGAACCCGCTTTATCCCCCTCTCCTTATGAAGGAGAGGGGGAAAGATTATCTTTTGAAGGGGCGTTAGCCCCTTCAAACTACCCTCATGAGTCACCTTTATTTTGTGGTGGGAAATAATTCAGGATATGTAAGGTGGTTTAAGGGGGAATGTAGGTAAGGGAGGGGCTTTGCCCCTCCCTAAAATCTCTTCCTCTTCCTTTGTAGAAGTATACAATTGGCAATAAGGCTGTTCATCAATATGGAGGTTTAAGGGGCGGAGCCCCTTTTAATAAAAACTCCCCCTCTCCTTTGAAGAAGCAGGTACTAAAAGAGGGTTAAAGGGAGGCGAAGCCTCCCTTATATAACTGATTCCCCTTCCCCTTATCAAGGGGAAGGGGATAAAGTCCTTGCCTGCTTTGGCAAGGATAAAGGGGATGGGGTTACCCAATAAAAACCTAAGGGGGTGAGGTAGATAATACTATGCTTTTTAACTTTGACAGTGTAAAATCTGAATACTAACGATTGGAGGGCAAAATCTGAGGATTCTGGGGATTGTCGCTAAATGGCTATTCATCCTCTGTCTGCCCATCCTGCTGCTGACGGCTAGCATCGGCTGGGCGGCAAATAGCCTCTGGCTGTATAAATATGGCTTTGAGAGATACCATGTCAGCCAGACTACCGGCTTGGCGGAAGTAGAGCTGGAGACGACAGCCAAAGGGTTGATTAACTATTTTAACTCGGATGAGGAGTATATTACTCTTGAGCTATTTAATCAGCGGGAGATAATTCACCTCAGGGATGTAAAGGGGCTAATCTGGCTGGACTATCGGCTGCTACTGGGGACGCTGGCTTATGTTCTGGCTTACGCCGGGGTTAGCCTCTTCTGGCGAAGAAAAAGATATTGGCGTCAACTGGCGTGGGGGGTGGTTGGTGGGGGTGGTATTACCTTAGCCCTGATGCTGGCTCTGGGACTAGGAATTCGACTGAATTTTGACCCCCTCTTTACTCAATTTCACTTTATTTTCTTCGCCAACGAGCTATGGATGCTCGACCCGACTCAAGATTATCTGATAATGCTCTTCCCCCGGGGCTTCTGGTATGATGCGGCTATATTCTGCGCCAGCATAACCGCCGGGCTGGCGGTAATTCTGGGTGGGGTGGCGGGAGCACATTTGAAAAGGACAAGTTAGCAAATCCACTAAAAGATGCTATAATTTAGGTAGGGGAATAATGTGAAAGGCAGGTGTGGGGAATGGCGATACTGGCTAAATGTCCACTCTGCAAAGGAACGGGAAAGGTGCCCAAGCCGCTACCCTTCCGGGCTAATCCGAGGGCACCACAAACACGGGCTGACAAACTAGGCATGGAAACCTGCCCCAAATGCAAAGGCAGAGGCAGGGTTGGTGTGGAGTAGGTGTTATCACGTTCGCTTCCGGGCTGGTGGTAATTTTGGGCGGGGTGAGGGGGGTTATTTGCTATTTACTAGGAGCAGCTTCTTTTTTAATATTAAAGGCGGTTAAGAAGAAACTGTCAGTGAAATCGCTTGTTTTAATGTTTAAATCTTCACACATGCTTTTGAACAATTCAACTAAATACTGATCAGCTAGGGTGCTGCTTCGCATAGGGCTTACTGTATTTTCATAGAATTTTTTCAACGCCTGTTTTACTTTTGTAGAATCACTGAACACAATAAATATCTCATTCATCGCCCTTGTAAAATTTTCACCCCGTAGGTCATATCTATAACCAGCAAAATCCTTTAATGTTTTCAATTTACTCAAGTATTTTTCATGCCTTCGATAGTATATCAGTGAGATTACTACACCCAACAAACCAGAGATAATTGCTGCGATTATGACTGTTAACCAACCCATTTTCCTCTCCTTTTCAATGTTTAAAAACTTGCCGTTTATGGTTCATTTTGCATCGTCACTTCAAATGAAGCCTCAGTTCGAATTACTTTGTATTTGATCGGATTCAGAAATAACAAAAAACGCTCCCCGAGCAAGATTCGAACTACAAGCTTAATTATATACTCCTCAGCCTATTTAGTCTATTTAAGGCTTCTTTCTTTTCCCTGATGCCGAGTCTGGTTTTGTCGAGGGCTTTGCTTAAAAGCTCTATTGACTGGTCGTAGGTTTTGCGGTCAACGGGGTAGGGGATGCCGTCCTTGCCGCCGTGGGCGTAGGAATAATAGGGGCTGGCATACCCCACCTCAACTAGAGATTACAGATATTGCAGCTAGTAGCATCACAACTGGCGCAAGAGCTGCCACCTAGAGGAGTGGTCTGTCCGCTACCACTCTTGGAGAAGGAGGCGAAGGTGGAGAATATCCGTTTAGCGCTATTATGGCAACGAGGACAAGAAGCCTCCTCATCAGCCAGGCTTAACCGGCGTAGCAACTCAAACTTACAGTCACAACTGGAACAAACATATTCATATATCGGCATTTTCTTCCCCCATGATTAGTTTAATCAATCCCAAGCAGCCAGTCAAGCTCTCCAAACCACGCCCAAATAAATAATAGTATATCAGTCTGAGGTCTGGTATAATTTTTGGTGAGGGGGAGAAAGGTGACCCGCCAGGTCAAAATCGTTACTGATAGCACGGTTTACCTGCCGCCGGAGGTAATTGCCCGATATGATATTCGTGTGGTGCCTATCAAGGTTGCCTTCGGAACCGAGGTCTATAGTGAGGGCGTGGACATCACCAATGAGGAATTCTACCAAAGGCTGGCCAAATTAAACACGATTCCGACTACCTCTCAGCCTCCCGTCAGCGATTTTGTTCGGGTGTATACCGAGCTTGCCCGGCAGGGGCATCCTATCCTTTCCATTCATATCTCCAGCTGGCTGAGCGGAACGATTAACTCGGTGATGACGGCCAGAAAGTCATTGCCCCAAGCTCAGATTGAGATAGTGAATGCGCAGTCTTTAACCATGGGGATGTTGGTTACCCCCGCCGCTGAGGCTGCGGAAAAGGGGCGAACACTGGCTCAGGTCAAGGCTTCCACTGAAAAGCTTAATGCCTGCATAAATGTGGTTGGTGCATTAGACTCTCTAGATTACGCCCGAAAAGGGGGGCGTATTGGAGGAGCCAAGGCTCTAGTGGGCACCTTGCTAAAGATTAAGCCAATCCTTACCTTTGAGGGCGGAGAAGCTAAAGTCCTGGCTAAGGTGAGAACCATGACCAGGGCTATAGAATATATATTGAAGTTTGTGGAAAAACGGACCGAGGGGAGCACCTCTATTTATGGTTCCATCCGCCACGCCCACGCCCTTGAGGCCGCCCGGGCATTAGAGAAAGGACTTCGGGCTCGCTTCAACTGGGCAGAGCTAGACTTTTTGGAGCTGGGACCGGTATTCGGGACTCACCTGGGTCCAGGAACCATTGGGCTGGGTTTCTACGGCGATAAAGACTGGCAACCAGACCAATAATGTGTTATGATGCAAGTGAGGCGAAGATGACCACGGAGAAAGAGAAGGCGCTAGAGTTAGCTATTGGCCACATTGAAAAGCGGTTTGGTAAAGGCTCAGTGATGAAGCTGGGGGAGACAGCCATCATGTCACCGGTAGAGGCTATCTCTAGCGGCTCACTGGCACTAGACCTAGCTCTGGGGGTGGGGGGTATCCCCAGAGGACGGATTACCGAAATTTTTGGGCCTGAAGCCTCAGGGAAAACTACTCTGGGTCAGCACATAATTGCTGAAGCGCAAAAGCAAGGAGGCGTGGCTGCCTATATTGATGTGGAGCATGCCCTAGACCCGGCCTATGCTGCCAACTGTGGCGTCAATGTTGATGACCTGCTCATCTCTCAACCTGATACTGGTGAGCAAGCCCTAGAGATTACCGAGGCTCTGGTCAGGAGCGGGGCTGTTGATGCTATAGTAATTGATAGCGTGGCCGCCTTGGTACCCAGGGCTGAAATTGAAGGGGAGATGGGGGACGCTCACGTTGGCTTACAAGCCCGCTTAATGTCGCAAGCACTGAGAAAACTAGCCGCCGCTATTGGCAAATCGGGAACAGCGGTGATATTTATCAACCAGCTAAGAGAAAAGGTTGGTATTATCTTTGGTAATCCTGAGGTGACACCGGGCGGCAGGGCATTGAAGTTCTATAGCTCAATAAGGATAGACCTAAGGCGGGTTGAGACCATTAAACAGGGAACTGAGGCAATTGGCAGTCACATCAGGGCTAGGGTAGTCAAAAATAAGGTCGCCCCTCCCTTCAGAAGCGGTGAGTTTGACATCATGTTTGACCACGGGATAAGCAAGGAGGGTAATCTTATTGACCTCGGTGTAGCCTTAGGTCTAGTAAAGAAGGCCGGCACCTTTTTCTCCTATGGTGACATTCGCCTGGGGCAAGGCAGGGAAAATGCTAAGCAATACTTAAATCAGAACCCTGAACTTGCTAAAGAAATTGAGCAGCAGATTAAAGCCTCAGCCGTCACCAGTCATAATCCTATAATTAGCAACTAATGGTATTTTAATCGGATAAATCAATAGGAAACAGGATTAGATAAGGCTGAGGCTTAGGCTTCAGCTTTGTGTTTTGAAGGGGGTATGACAGGTTAGTGAACAGGATTACTGCCATCCGTGCCGGGAAGGGACGGAGAAAGCGGGTAAACATATTCTTAGATGGCAGGTTTGCTTTTAGCCTGGAAGCTGAGGTGGCAATAAAAGAAGACCTGAAGGTTGGGCAGGAGCTATCTGCCAGCCAGATTGGAGCCCTGGCTAGGTCTGACCAATTCCACCGCAGCCTTAATGCTGCTGTCCATTACCTCAGCTATCGCCCTCGGAGTGAGTTTGAGCTTAGACAGAAACTTCACCAGCACGGTTTTGATGGCGATAGCGTAGAGGCAGTGATAGTCAAGCTTAAAGAGCAGGGATTGGTGGATGATATGGCTTTTGCTCAATTCTGGAAGGATAACCGGGAATCGTTTAGTCCCCGCAGTCAGCGACTGACTAGGTTAGAGCTGGGGCGAAAGGGAGTGGCTGATGACATCATAGCTCAGGTGGTTGATGCGGTTGACGATGAGAGTAGTGCCTATCGTGCCGCCCTGAGTAAAGCTCGTAGCCTGCCATTGTCTGACTATCAGAGCTTTCGCCGACGGTTAGGCGGATATCTCAGGCGTCGCGGCTTTGGTTACGGGGTGGTAAATCACACCGTGGAACGGGTGTGGCAAGAACAGGGGGAGCAGGTCTAGATAGATTTTACCTTGACATTAAATTAGCTAGATGGGTAGTATTAGCTATCTATAGCCTACCCCCATAAATAGAAACTATATAGGAAAGAGGGGGTGAAAATGGAATTATTGGGATTACCAATCATATTAGCCGTTTTCTTCAGTTTTGTTATCGGCGTGATATTCGGTGGTATGGCTGCCTTTCTTTCTAGGCGAGTGATGGTTAACCGCCAGATGCGTATTGCGGAGAAGAAAGCCGCCAGAATATTGGCTTCAGCCAGCGCCGAGTCCAAAGGGGTGCTCCGTGAGGCAAAGGAGGAGGCAGAGAAAGCCAAGTTAGCCGCTGAGGCGGAGCATCGGGAACGGCGCGCCGAGCTGCAGCGCCAGGAGAACCGCCTGTCTCAAAAGGGAGAGTCTCTGGAGCGCAAATTAGACAGTGTGGAGCAGCGTGAGCGCAACCTGGCTAACAAGGAAAAGGAGGTGGAGTCCATTCGCGCTCACCTCGGAGAGATTAGAAATAGGCAGATAAAGCAACTAGAGCTAATTTCGGGCATGTCTAGCGCCGAGGCAAAGCAATCATTGCTTGAGGCTATGGAAATCGAGTTGCAGGAGGAAGCTTCACGGCACCTTCGCCAATGGGAAGCTGAGTTAAAAGAGGAAGCCAATAAGAAGGCTCAAGAGATTTTGTCCCAGGCTATCCAGCGTTGTGCTTCTGAGGTTGTATCTGAGACTACGGTAGCCATTGTTCCTCTTCCCAGTGATGAGATGAAGGGGCGGCTTATCGGACGAGAGGGTCGTAATATTAGAGCCCTGGAGCAGGCTACCGGCGTTGACCTAATTATTGACGATACCCCTGAGGCAGTGACCCTGTCTAGCTTTGACCCGGTGCGGCGAGAAGTGGCTCGCCTGTCGTTGACCAAGCTTATCCTTGATGGTCGCATCCATCCGGCTCGCATTGAAGAGGTGGTAGCCAAGACCAAGGAGGAGGTGGAGGCAACTATCTATAGCGCTGGAGAGCAGGCAGCCTATGAGGTAGGAGTTCACGGATTGCGCCCCGAGTTAATCAGGTTGCTGGGTCGCCTTAAATTTCGCACTAGCTACGGACAGAATGTCTTAGCCCATAGTATTGAGGTCGCCCATTTAGCTGGTATGATTGCTGCCGACCTGGAAGCCAGTGTTGCCATAGCTAGGAAAGCGGGGCTGCTTCATGACATTGGTAAGGCGGTAGACCGTGAGGTGGAGGGCACTCACGCTGCCATCGGAGCCGACCTGGTTAAGCAATGGGATAAATCTCCTGAGGTAGTTCAGGGCGTCGCTGAGCACCACGGAGAGACTGGTACTACCAGCATTTGGGGCTTTATCGTCTCAGCGGCTGATACCATCAGTAGCGCTAGACCAGGAGCTAGGCGTGAATCGTTGGAGAGCTACTTGAAGCGACTAAAGGCGCTAGAAGACATAGCCAATAACTTCAAGGGGGTGGAGAAGTCCTTTGCCATTCAAGCCGGGCGTGAGATCCGTATCCTGGTCAAGCCAGAAGAGATTGATGATTTAGGGGCAATGAGACTTGCCCGAGATATCGTTAAGAAGATAGAGGAAGGCTTAGCATACCCAGGGCAAATAAAGGTTACTGTGCTCCGGGAGACAAGAGCCGTAGACTATGCTAAGTAGGGAAAGCTAGTGTTGGTATTAGCAGTTGGTGACGTAATTGGTAAGCCGGGCCGGAGAGCAGTAAACAAGCTTTTGCCCGACCTGCGACGGCAATATGGGCTTGACCTGGTTATTGTCAATGCCGAGAATGTTGCCGGCGGTTTAGGACTAACTTCAACTACAGCTAAGGAGTTACTTGATGCTGGTGTTGATGTCTTGACCTCGGGCAACCATATATGGGCTCAGAAGGAGATTATCCCATACCTTGACCAGGAAATGCCTATTCTGCGCCCATTAAATTATCCTCCCGGCGTGCCTGGTAGGGGCTACATCGTTAAAGGTCAGGCTTTGGTGGTTAATTTGATAGGGAGAACCTTTATGGAGAATTTCGATTGCCCGTTTAGGGCTATGGAGCAACTACTGACCGAGCTTAAGCCCAAGCCGCCAGTTATTATTGTTGATTTCCATGCTGAGGCAACGTCGGAGAAGATAGCACTGGGGCGATACCTTGACGGTCGAGTCAGTGCTGTGCTCGGCACCCATACTCATGTAGGAACCATTGATACCCAGTTGCTCCCTCAAGGCACCGCCTATGTTACCGATATTGGCATGACCGGCCCTGTTGATTCGGTTATAGGTGTTGACACCGAGGCGGTAATTGACCGCTTTCTGACTATGATACCTCGTCGCCTACCGGTAGGGAAGGGCAAAACAATATTTAACGCCGTTCTAGTTAGCATAGACAAGGATAATGGTAAGGCGATAAGCATTGACCGAATCCACCGGGAAGTTGAGCCGTAATGTCTAAGGTAGACCTCCATATACACTCTACTGCCTCTGATGGTCGGCTTAGTCCGGCAGAAATTGTCCATACCTCGGTGGAGCTGGGGTTAACCATCATTGCCCTTACTGACCATGATACTGTGGACGGTGTCGCTCCTGCCCTGGCTGCGGCTAAAGCCTTTCCCCGGCTAAAAGTTATACCCGGTGTTGAAATTAGCACTGATATGCCGACTGATGAGGTTCATGTTCTAGGCTACTTTATAGATTACACTGACTATAAGCTGCAGGCTACTCTGGAGAGGATGCGCCATTCCCGGCAGCAACGGGCTCAGAGGATGATTGCCAAACTGGGGAATTTAGGCATCCCCATTGAGTGGCAACGAGTCCAGGAAATAGCTGGTAGCGGCTCGATAGGCCGCCCTCACCTGGCTCAGGCTATGTTGGAGAAGGGTTATATTGCCTCAATTAAGGAAGCATTTACTAATTATATAGGTCGGGATGGACCTGCCTATGCGGCACGGGATAAGGTGACCCCACCAGAGGCGGTGAGGCTAATACTGCGGTGTAACGGGTTGCCAGTATTGGCGCACCCATTCACTATCAACGACCCGGAGACGATGGTGGTTGAGCTGAAGGCAGCCGGTCTGGTAGGCATTGAAGCCTACTACGATAACTATACTGCTGGCGAAATCAATAGGCTGGTTAGCCTAGCCCATAAATATAATCTTATTGCCAGCGGGGGTAGTGACTATCATGGTCTGGATGCCGTTACTGAGACTATGATTGGTGGCGCCGATGTGCCCATGGAAGCGGCGGAGCAACTTATAGCTCGGGCAGATAGCAGCAACCGGCAAAGCTAGCCAACCCCCAGTCTCTAGATAGCGTCCCCAAAAGTCAGGATTTCTGAGTTAAATTAAACGGGGACTAATAAACGGTCTCACCAAGGAAACTTATGGCTATTGAGTTTGGGCTATTAATAGTAGGTGCCTATCTTTTGGGTTCGGCGCCAGCCGCCTATCTAGCGGCTAAGTGGTTCCGTGGCATAGACATCAGGCAGTATGGCACCGGTCAGGTGGGAGCAGGTAACCTGTGGAGGATGACCTCTTGGAGGCTTGCTTTACCGGTAATCATCTTTGATTTAGTTAAGGGAGCGGTAATGGTTTGGGCAGCTCAACTAGTGGGTATGAGTATTGTCCAACAGGTAACAGTAGGATTAGCCGCCATTATTGGACATAACTGGCCGGTATTCCTCCGCTTTAACGGGGGGAGAGGGGTTCTAACCACCTTAGGCGTCGTCCTCATACTTCCCTGGCTAAATAATGTAGTGCCGCCCTGGCCAATAATAGTATGGGGTGCAATAGTAACAATTAGTTACATTATCACTCACCACACACCGTTGGGAGTAGTCACTGGCATAGCCGCTCTACCCTTAGTTAGCTGGGGGATTGGTGAGCCCCTCCCCTTAACCTTGGGTTACCTAGCTATGTTTCTGGTACTAGTCATCAGGAGATTAGTGACTCAGCCACCGGTTAGGGTTACGTCAATCAGTAAAAAACAGATACTCCTTAACCGGCTGCTTTTTGACCGAGATATAAGGGACAGGGAAGCCTGGAGACATCTGGTATCTGAACAACGGAAGAAGCCAGGGGAAGGTTGACGGCAACAAAATGAGATGCGCCATTCACCCTGATATTGAAACTAGCCTGAGGTGCGGCAAGTGTGGTAAGCCGATATGTCCCAAGTGCCTGGTGCAGACGCCGGTGGGAGCCAGATGCCCGGATTGCGCCAGGCTGTACAAGCTACCTACCTTTAAGGTTACTACCCAATATTACCTGAGAGCGGTAGGCACCGCGTTGGGTATGGCTATCGTTTGCGGCCTCGTCTGGGGGGTAGTGCTGGGTTTAATGCCCTTCTTTTACCTTAATTTCCTATTGGCTGCTGGCGTCGGCTATGCTATCGGGGAAGTAGTTAGCCTTTCGGTCAACCGTAAGCGGGGCACCGGCTTAGCCATCGTGGCTGGCACCGCCGTAGCCATAAGCTACCTAGTTAGCCTCCTTTCCCCGTGGGGGCCGGCTTTGGTTCTATTTAGCCTACGATTTCTGGTGATTGACCTGCTCGCTCTGGCTCTGGGTATTTTTGTAGCTGTAACCCGTTTGCGCTAGAAGGTTCTGCTCGGTTGTGGTTTGTAGGCTAGAATAAATTGCTCGACCATATTGCTATAGTCGAGCTTCCGTGATATTATCAGGATAGATACAAGGGGTGTAGTCTAAGTCTCGCAAATTTAGTATACACCGAGAGGGGAGTTTTTGCAACCCTTGGGTGGCTAGAGGGAAGTTATCATGTCTAACAATGGTCAGAATGGCTGGCGGACACAACCAATGTACAGCTTCAGTGAGGTCTCTCATCTATCTGGTGTCTCTGTTGGTACTGTTCGTAATTGGTTGCTTGGTTATTCCACCACACAAGGTGAAGTTCAGCCTTTATTTAAGGAACATCCAGAAGAGGAAAGGGCATGTTCCTTTTTACAGCTAATAGAAATCGTTGTAGCTGCTAAATTCAGAAAGGCGGAACGGCGACCATTCAAGATGGTACGCCAAGCCTATGACAATGCCCGAAAAATATGGCCTCATCTTGAATATCCTTTCGCTAGTTTAGAACTGAAAGCTATCGGTGGACACATTGTACATATTATGCGTATCCCTGGGGCTGCTTTACAAGCTGTAGACCAACCAGAGCAATTCACGCTTCCTGACTTAGTACAAGAAACAATCGGACAACTTGAATACGAATACGAGTTAGCAGCTAGATGGTATCCTGTTGGTAAAAATGTCCCAATTGTGGTAGACCCACAGATAAGTGCGGGCTTACCAACTATTAAGGGTAGGGGAATCACCGTTGAGGCAATCTATAAACGCTTCAAAGCAGACCAAGACATAGCATTCATTGAAAGAGATTTTGAACTTCAGCGCGGGATAGTTGAGAAAGTAATTCGCTATAGGGAGAAAGTAGCTATTTGATTCTCCTTTGTGATGAGGATGTGGGCACTGGTATACCTAAAGCTCTTAAGCTCGTTGGTTGCGAGACTAGGTACTTGCGCCGATTAGGTTTAGCTGGTAAGCCAGACCCGGTGTGGTTAGCCAAAGCTGGTCAAAAAGGATGGTTAGTATTTAGCGAAAACAAGAAGATACTTAAAGTGCCAAGTGAACGAGAGACCGTCATTCGTGAAAAAGTAGGTATCATTTTTCTCACCAACGGTTCAGAATATAATCGTAAAGTGTTGAAGTTACTACTTACAAAGTGGGATACTTTGGAACTGCTATGGCTTACGCTAGAAAGACCATTCGTTCGTTTCTTGTCTCCTAACGGACGCCTCGCTGATAAATACAGAGATTATCAATTATAAGAATCAGATACTTGTCTACGGGGGATACTTACCTAAAATCAACCCTTTATTTTTTCAGTTACCCGCTTTACCACCCGTGACATTGCCTCCCCAGCCTTAGCCCTGATTACCACTGTAGCCTGCCCGTCCAGAGGGGTGGAGCTGAGATTGATGATAACTAATTTGGCTCCCCGCTCTACAGCGTATTCAGGCATATAGGCGGCAGGATAAACCACCAGGGTCGAGCCAATCACGATAAATAGGTCGCACTGGTAGGCGCGGGAGGTCGCCTCTTGTAATACCTCCCTGGGCAGTGATTCGCCGAAGAAAACAATATCTGGTTTCAGGATGCCACGGCACGCCTCACAATCTGGAATTTCTTCACCCTGGTCTAACCTGGCTTTAATCTGGGTCAAGGGATAACGCTGACCACAGCTCAAGCATACTACCCACTGCGTATTACCGTGGAGTTCAAATACCTTATCATCGGGCACCCCTGCCCTCTGATGGAGATAATCTATATTCTGGGTAATGACACAATCCAGCTTACCCAATCTATCCAGTTCAGCAATAGCATAGTGGGCCGGGTTTGGCTTAGCCTCAGTGATTAGGTATCCTTCCTTAAACATCTGCCACCGCTTTCTCCTGCCTTCAGGGTCACTGATGAACTTCTGATAGGTGAAATCTTCAGGGTCATACCGGTCCCAGATGCCGCCGGGACTGCGAAAGTCAGGAATTCCCGACTCAGTGCTAACCCCAGCCCCGGTAAAGACTACCATCCTTCTGGAATTAAGAATCAGGTCAGCTACTTGGTCAATAAGGGTGTCAAGCTCCTGCGGCGCCATTAAATTAACCCGCTTTAAATTTAACTCTCATCTTAATTGTCTTTGTTTCTAGCGTCAAGGCTGGCATAGTAGTGGCAAAGGTTATTGAGGCAGCACCGCGGGCAAAGAGGACGGTTACGGCAGACGTCCTTAGCCAAGCAAACCAGCAGGGCATGGTATTCATTAAATAACCCGGCATCAGTGGGCAGATTATCCATAAAAAGGGTCTGATAGGCAGCGTAGCTATTACTATTCGGGGCTAGGCCAATACGGTTGATGATGCGACGGGTATAAGCATCAATAACAAAAATTGGCTTGCCCGCAGCATAGAGTATTATAGAATCGGCTGTCTCCTGTCCAATACCGTGGATGGAAAGAAGCTGCTGGCGAAGGTGGTCAGTATTATGGGCAAACAGCTTATCCAGGTCGTCATCATAGCATTCCCCTAGCCAGTGAGCCAGGGACTTGAGCTTTAGTGCTTTAGCGTTATAGTAACCACAGGGGTGGATAAGCTTAGCCACTTCAGACCGGCTGAACTGGCGCAGGGCTCTTGGTGACAGTGCCTTAGCTTCTTTTAGATTGGCGATAGCCTTCTCTACATTTAGCCAGGCGGCTGATTGGGTAAGGATGGCGCCGACTATTATCTCAAATGGCTCCGGTGCCGGCCACCAATATTGAGGTCCGTAGCGAGCCATAAGTTGATGGTAGATGTTTAGTAAACTCTGGCTTATAGCTTGGTTACCCATGAAGGCGCTTTAGCCTCAGTTACCGAATCACGTCCGGGGATGTAGGGCTTTATATCAATTACTGGTGTGCCATCAATGGCATCAAGCCCTTCAACCTTCAATATATTACCCTGGCGCTCAAGTAGCCTAACCGTAGTTTCGCCTACTGGATTCGGTCTATATGGCGCCCTGGTGGCAAAAATCCCCACCAGAGGCAGTTCTTGCCTGCCCCGGGGGTGAATCTTAGTCGGCACCTGACCCGGGGCAGAAGCCCGGTGCATCCAGTAGATAACTATGATGTGGGAGAATTCCTCCAGTCCATCCAGAGCCTCAGTCAAGCGGCTATCAACCACAATTTCAGAAACGATTTCCTCCCAGCCTAGCTCGGGTCGCTGCTTAATTCCGTTTCTGACGATACCTATCACCCTTAGGCTGATGTCAAGTAACTCTCCAGTCATTTTTGGTACTTCCCTCTAGCCATTATAACAGTATATTTACCACCAACAAAGAGAGGCTGCCTTTTAACAACAGCCTCTCGGTTATTCAGTATTATCCGCAGTACCGCTATTCCAGGGGGGTGAGGGTTAGGAGCTTCTTGGCAATCTGGGGATACTTGGCGATGAAGAGTAATTCATCTTCAACCAGTGGCTTCTGTGACTCAACATTAGCATATCTTACCAACTCCAAAACCTCGGTAGCTTCCTCTCGGCTAGCAAAAGGTATCGCTACCTTCCCCGCTATCTTCCCCATTACATGGGTGAAGCCTGATATCCCGCTATACTCCCCGGCACTAATTTCTCTCCCGGTTTCTACAAGCTCGGCTTCACCCCTACCCAATTCTTCAAAGCCATATAGCTCATAGTTTTGCGGGTCCTTTAGTACACCGTCAGCATGTATGCCAGATTCATGAGCAAAAGCATTAGCGCCAACTCCCGGCTGGTTTACTGGAATCGGCACCCCAAAGGCATAGCTGGCAAACTTGGCTATTTTCCATGCCTTGGATAAATCAATTGAACCGCCCAACTGATATTTCTCGGCGAACCCCTTTGATTTAGTTGCCGCTAAAATGACCGCCACCAGGTCGGTATTCCCTGCCCTTTCCCCAATACCGTTGACGGTGGTATTGATATAAGCATCCTGACCACCATCTATGGCTCCTTTAGCTCCAGCAATGGAATTAGCCACCGCCAACCCCAGGTCACCATGGCAATGTTGCTCAATAGGCATGCCGATATTCTCCGCCAGTGCCCTGACAGTTTCATAGATAGTGAACGGGTTATCATAGCCAAGGGTATCACAGTACCTGAGCCTATCAGCCCTGTGCTCTTTAGCCGCCAGTCCGAATTTGATGAGAAAATCCAGGTCTGCCCGTGAAGCATCTTCAGCGTTAACCCCTATGCTCTCAGCCCCGAGAGCCCAAGCGGCATCAACCGCCTCGACCATATCATTTATAATGTCATCCTTTTTCTTTCTTCCCTGGAACTTGCCATCAATCATCTGGTTTGAGGTAGATATCGAGAGATTGAGATGCCGGATATTAGGTACCATCTTAAACGCCGTCTCTACATCAGGGACGATAGCTCTTATCCACCCCTCCAAACGGATAGGTTTAAGAACTCCCATCTCAGCTAGTTCCAGGTTAGCCTGTAGGTAAAGGGATTCGTGCCTGGTGGTAGGGAAGCCAAGCTCAGACTGAAAGACCCCCATCCCATTTAGGTAAATATTTATCATGGTCTTTTCCAGCTTGGACAAGCCAAGCTTGGCCGTCTGCACTCCGTCCCGATTGGTCACATCAATAATATAAATCTTAGGCATTAACTCTCCTCCTCTTGGGAGGCTTAATTGTAGCATATATTCACTCCCTTTAGCAATGGTAACCGGCTTTCAACCGCTACGTTTTGCCTTCGGTTCTATGCTAGAATGGCTGTGTTACACTGGTTTATCAATTTAGGGCAGAACCTATGGAAGAACTGGGACTCGGTCTTGACTTAATCATTGTCTTAGCTGTTGCCATAGCCGGGGGCATGCTAGCCCGCCGACTGAGGTTACCCATAATTTTGGGTTATCTAGTAGGGGGTATTGCTGTCGGTCCCTATGGTTTTAGCTTGGTTCATGACCTAGAGACAATCCATACTTTGGCTACCATCGGGGTAATCCTGCTCTTGTTCACCTTAGGGCTTGAGTTCTCCTTGAGTGAACTCAAGCGAATGGGCAAGGTCGCCATTTTAGGTGGCATAGTTCAGATACTACTTACAGCAGCGGTGGGCTTAGCTTTGGGCAAGTTGCTAGGCTGGGAGATGCTTGAAGCTATCTTCTTTGGCTTTCTCATTGCCCTTAGTAGCACGATGATTGTTCTCAAAACCCTTATGGAGCGGGGGGAACTTGACTCAGGACACGGTCGCATTATGATAGGAATCCTTCTGGTGCAA
>DAOWJS010000038.1 GCA_030640255.1 Dehalococcoidales bacterium
GGGAGCATAGCCTCTCATCCTAGCCTCAGGAACAGTAGCAAAAAGTTCACGAATCGGAGTAAAGGTTCCGGTATAGGTAGCCGGGTTGCTACGAGGGGTACGCCCAATAGGGGACTGGTCAATATTGACTACCTTATCAATATGCTCAACTCCAATAATATCGTCACAGCTGCCAGCCCTCTCCCTCGACCGATAAAAGAGCTGCGCCAGCCGCTTATACATGATTTCATCAATAAGGGTGCTCTTACCGCTACCGGAGACGCCGGTAATACCAACAAACCTGCCCAGGGGAATATGGACATCTATATTCTTCAGGTTGTTCTGCCTAGCCCCCTTTATTACTATCTCCTCGCCTGAGCCAGGGCGGCGCTTCAGCGGTAAAGCAATCTGCCTGGCACCGCTAAGATACTGACCGGTTATTGACTCCTTGGAGTTCATAATATCAGACAGAGTCCCGGTGACTACAATCCAGCCCCCGTGTTCCCCCGCCCCGGGTCCCATATCAATAATGTGGTCTGCCGCCCGCATCATAGCCTCATCATGCTCCACCACCAGTATGGTATTACCCAGGTCCCTCAGCCGCTTCAGGGTCTCAATCAAACGAAAGTCGTCAGCGGGGTGAAGTCCGACTGTTGGTTCATCACAAATATAAAGCACCCCCATAAGTCCACTGCCAATCTGAGTGGCCAGGCGAATTCGCTGCGCCTCACCACCAGAAAGGGTCGCCGAGGCACGCTCAATGGTAAGATAGTCCAAGCCTATATCCTTGAGGAAACCGAGACGGGCCCCAATCTCCTTGAGAATCTGATGGGCTATTATCTGCTCACGCTCACTAAGTACAGCTTCCTTACCACCAATAACACTTACCCACTCCAGTGCCTGAGTAACCGACATTGAGCTAACATCCACAATATTTCTGCCCCCGATGGTTACGGCTAGAGACTCTGGCTTAAGCCTCTTGCCCTGACAAACGGGACACGGTCGGGACATCATATAGCGTTCAATCTCGGCACGAGTATGTTCTGACTGGGTATCACGAGCCAGGCGCTCCAGATAAGGAATAACCCCCTCATACCCGGTAAAATATTCCCTGACCCGACCATAACGATTTCTATACCTCACCAGCTCCCCACCCTCTCCATGAAGTATAAGTTTAAGGTGGCGCTCTGATAGCTCCTTAACCGGGGTATGAAGAGAAAAGCCGCAGCGTCGGGCTAGAATTTCCAGCTCGTTCATATGCCAGGAGAGCCACCACCCGGGGTGAATTGCCCCTTGAGCTACGGACAGTTCCTTATTGGGTATAACCATCTCAGGGTCTATCTCCAGCTTAACCCCTAAACCGGTGCAGACAGGACAGGCACCGTGAGGGCTGTTAAAGCTGAATGTTCTGGGGGCAATCTCACCCAGACTAATTCCGCAGTGCACGCAGGCGAAGTGCTCCGAGAACAGTAATTCCTCACCACCAACAATAAATACCAGCACCACCCCTGCCCCAAGCTTGAGAGCCGTTTCTACCGAATCAGCAATGCGAGATTGGCTTCCGCTCTGCCCGATTACCAATCTGTCCACTACCGCCTCAATGGAGTGCTTTTTATTCTTGTCCAGTTTAATTTCCTCAGACAGGTCACAGATACGCCCATCGACCCTAACCCTGACATAGCCCGCCTGGCGCAAATCATCAAACACCGCCTGATACTCACCCTTGCGGTCTCTAATCAGTGGCGCCAGAACCATAATGCGGCTGTTTTCGGGGAGATTTTGAATAGCATCAACAATTTGCTGGACTGTCTGCATAGCAATCTCCCGTCCACACTTGGGGCAATGGGGATGACCCACCCGGGCAAAAAGCAGACGCAGGTAATCATAAACTTCGGTTACCGTCCCCACGGTAGACCGTGGGTTGCGACTCGGACCCTTCTGGTCAATAGAAATGGCTGGGCTTAAGCCTTCAATGTAATCAACATCGGGCTTTTCCATCCTGCCCAGAAACTGGCGAGCATAGGCCGATAGAGATTCCACATAGCGGCGTTGCCCCTCAGCATAGATGGTATCAAATGCCAGCGAACTCTTGCCCGAGCCAGAGACACCAGTAATAACTACCAGCTTATCCCGGGGGATAACTACGTCTATATTCTTGAGGTTATGCTCCCTAGCTCCCTTGACCACTATAGCATCTAATGGCATGCTCCCTCCATATCCAAAGTTTATTGTAGCACTAGAGCTATAAGGGCAACAAGCGCCAGAGCCAAGGTGTAAGAGATTGTTTGGTAACCTATCCCCCTGACCCCCTTCCCTTGGTTAAGGGAAGGGGGAGTGTAGGTAAGAGAGGGGCTTCGCCCCTCTCTAGAATCTCTTCCTAATAGGAGTTTAAGGGGCGGAGCCCCTTCTATA
>DAOWJS010000049.1 GCA_030640255.1 Dehalococcoidales bacterium
AGGAGCTTCTGGGGCATGCCAATCTATCTTCCACCCAGATTTACACCCATGTAACCAAGAGCCAGGCAAGAAAGGTATATCTATCAGCTCACCCCATGGCTCAAGAGACGGATGATAAGCTTGAACATAGATAGTAGGCTGCAAAAGTTGCGCCAGAGATTCACTGAGAAGGAGATTGATGCTATCCTAATTTCTCAACCGGAGAACAGGTATTACCTTTCCGGTTTTGATGGTTCGTCAGGTTATTTGCTAATCACGCTACAACATACCATTTTAGCCACCGACTTTCGCTACCTGGAGCAGGCTAAGACACAAGCCCCTGACTATGAGCTCTTTCCGATAACCGGTGATATAGACGACTGGTTCCCCAGGCTGGTGGCTGAGCTAAACTTGAGGCGGCTGGGATTTGAAACCGAACATATTACCTTTGCCCAATATCGGCGGTTAAGTGATATACTGAACAAGGTGTCATCCAGGCTCAGGCTGGTTCCGGTAGATGGACTGGTAGAATCCCTCCGGGCGATAAAAGAGCCTGAGGAGATTGAGCTTATTACTAAAGCGGTAGAAATAAGCGATAGCGCCTTTGACTATATTGAAGGCAGGATTCATAGCGGTATGACTGAGAAAGAAGTAGCCTGGGAAATAGAGAAGTTCATGCGTGAGCAGGGTAGTCAGGCTATCCCCTTTGATATTATTGTTGCCTCTGGTCATAACTCTGCCCTACCCCATGCCAAGCCTTCCCAGCACCCCATCGGCTCGGGTGAGCCGGTAGTAATTGATATTGGAGCCAGGTATGAAGGCTATTCCAGCGACCTGACCCGTACTATCTGCCCTGGTTCTCCTGATATTACCTTTAATAAGATATATGATATTGTTCTTGGAGCCCAGCTAGCAGCAATGGCAATGATAAAAGAAGGTATGAGTGGTAACGAGGTTGACCATCTGGCGAGGACAGTTATTGAACAGGCAGGCTATGGTAAAGCCTTTGGTCATGGTCTGGGTCATGGCATAGGGCTAGCTCCACACGAACTGCCGCGCCTTGGCCCAGATTCATCAGACCAGATTACTAATGGTATGGTATTTACTATTGAGCCCGGTATTTACCTTTCGGGTTGGGGAGGGGTGAGGATTGAGGATGTGGTAGTAATGGAGGGAGGTAAAATCAGGGTAATTTCAAAAGCTAGAAAGGTTTGACATGATAAGTAGTGGTGAACTAAGAAAGGGAATTACTATTGAGCTGGAGGGTAAATTATATCAGGTTCTCGACCTCCAGCGTATCAGGATGAAGCGAACGGCATTAGTCCGCCTCAAGCTTCGTGATATTCAAGATGGTCATACCATTGAACAGACTTTCCAGAACACTGAGAAATTTATTCGGGCACGGCTTGATTTCAAAAGTATGCAGTATCTCTATAACGATGGTGATTTGTATTACTTTATGGATGAGGAGACCTTTGAGCAGATGCCCCTTAGTGCCAGCCAATTGGAGGAAGTCCTTAATTACTTAAAGGAAGGTATATCCCTGCAGGTATCAAGCTATAAGGGTGAACTGGTAGGCGTGGAGCTACCCATTACCGTCGAGCTTCAGGTAATTGAAACCGGGCCCGGCTTTAAAGGGGATACCGCCACTGCGGGCACCAAACCGGCTAAAGTGGAGTCAGGTATTACTATCCAGGTTCCCCTGTTTGTTAATGAAGGCGATGTTATCAAGATTGACACTCGCACCGGTAGTTATCTAGAAAGGGTTTAGTGAGGTAAGTTAAATTGTTGAAAGCCGACCTTCATATTCACACCGAGTATTCAATGGACTGCAATACACCTTTGGAGCCGATTATAAATCGCTGCTTAGAGCTAGGGATAAACTGCATTGCCATAGCTGACCATGGCACGGCTGAGGGGGCACTAAAGATGCAGACTATAGCCCCCTTCCCGGTAATTGTGGCTGAGGAAATATTAACCCCACAGGGCGAGATAATGGGCATGTTCCTTAACGAGACTATACCCAGTGGGCTGTCTGTTGAGCAGACGCTCTCTCGCATCAGGGCTCAAGGTGGACTGGTATGTATACCCCACCCTTTTGATACCTTTAGGCGTTCCGCTTTAGGCGCTAAGACGGTAGAGGAAATAGTGGAGCAAATTGACATTATAGAAGTGTTCAACTCGCGAGCCATTCGTCTTCGCGATTCCACTCAGGCTCAAAACTTTGCTCAGAAGTATGGCATTCCGGGAAGCGCTGGCAGTGATGCCCATACTATCGGTGAAATAGGTAATGCCTATGTTGAGATGCCTGAATTTAATGGCCGGGATGACTTTCTTCAGGCGCTAGTAAGGGGTAAGGTTTTTGGACACAGGACAAACCCCCTGGTTCACTTTAATAGCCTTGCCCAGAGCCTAAAGAGCCGTTTCAAATAGAATGATGAGTTATGTATCAACTTGGCTGGTTTTCTACAGGAAGAGATAAAGCTGCCCGAGACCTTTTACAGGCGGTAATCAGCAGCATCAAACGGGGTGAGATTGAGGCTGAGATAGCCTTTGTTTTTAGTAGCCGTGAACCTGGTGAATCAAAAGAGGGTGATTTATTCCTCAGGCTGGTTGAGGATGAGCACATCCCTCTTGTCTGTTTGTCTTACCAGAAGTTTAAAGCCAGGAAGGGGGCTACCATCACCGGACGGGCAGGAACCTTGCCCTTATGGAGGCTTGACTATGATAGAGAGGTGATGAATCGGCTGCAAGATTTTCATCCCGACCTGTGTGTGCTGGCCGGCTATATGCTGATTGTGGATAAGGAGATGTGCCAGAGATACGATATGATTAACCTTCACCCGGCGGCTCCAGGTGGGCCTACCGGAACCTGGCAAGAGGTAATCTGGCAACTGATTGATAATAAGGCTCAGGAAACCGGGGTAATGATGCACCTGGTAACCCCTGAGCTGGACAAGGGACCGCCAGTAACCTATTGCACCTTCCCCATTAGGGGCGAGCCGTTTGATAAATATTGGCGGGAAATAGAAAAGCTACCGCTAACTAGCCCAGAAAGGCACAGTGAAGAAAGCCCCCTGTTTAAGCTCATTCGCCAGCACGGTCTGGCTAGGGAATTTCCCCTGATAATAACTACGCTGAAGGCGTTTAGCCAGGGTAAGGTTAAGCTCACCGCTGATAAAAAGATTGTTAACGCTGAGAGGAGACCTATTAACGGCTATAATCTGACCGACGAGATAAACGAACTGGTGGAATAAGTGGCTAACTCATATTTAAGGGAAGGGTGAAGGGGCTTCGCCCCTTCAAAATCATGTTTCCCCCTCTCCCTTGAAGGAGAAAATATAAAGGAGAGTCAAAGAGAGGCGAAGCCTCTCTTACATATTAGTTTCCCCCTCTCCTTTGAAGGAGAGGGGGATTAAGGGGGTGAGGTAGATAAACAATCTTATCTGTTTTGACCTTGAGGGACCGCTCTCACCTCAAGATAATGCCTATGAGTTAATGAAGCTTTTCCCCAATGGGGATAAGCTCTTTGAGGTTATCAGCCGCTACGATGACCTGCTCACCCTGGAGGAAAAAGATGATTATGAACCCGGAGATACCCTAGCTCTTATTGTCCCCTTTCTGGTGCTCCACAAAATTTCGGAAGATGATATTGCCAGTTTAGCCAGCAAAGCCAGCTTGACCGGCGGAGCGACTGAACTCGTCTCCCAGCTTCAATCTAAAAACTGGAAAGTATTTTGTATCAGCACCAGCTATGAACAATATGCCATTCACATTACCCAAAAACTGGGTATCTATGCCCATAATGTTGCCTGCACCCCATTCCCTCTGGATAAATTCGGTAAAACTTTATGTAAAGAAGACGCCCTACTGTTGCAGCAGGCTGAGCAGGATATCCTGACGATGCGCCCGGTTACCGATGATGATAGAATTAAGCAAAGTCTGGACAAATTCTTCTGGGAGCAACTACCGACTACTAATCTAGGTATGGCAATAAAGGAGGTAAAGCCGGTAGGGGGACGGCGTAAAGTAGCCGCTTTAAACAGATTTGCTGATAAGTATGGGCAGCCTTTAGCCAACTGGGTAGTGATTGGTGATAGCATTACCGATTTCAGAATGCTCCAAGCGGTGGAGGAGACAGGAGGATTAGCTATTGCCTTTAACGCTAATGAGTATGCCCTACCCTACTCAGCTATGAGCCTGGCTTCCACATCTATCAGTGACCTTATGGAAGTATTAGAGATGTGGCCAAAGGGTCACCGAAGCGGAGTGGAGAAAGTAGTAAAGGAAAAAGAGAAAATCGGGGGTGCAGGCGATAGGGGTTACTTTCACTGGTTATCGGGCAGAAAAGATATAGACGAGGTCGTTAAGATTCATAAAAGAATAAGGCGACTGGTCAGAGAAGAAGCCGGCAAGCTAGGCTGACTTGTCTCAAAGGGATGTTAAAGAGGAGTAATAATCAGGGAGTTTAAGAGGGGCTAAGCCCCTCTAAAGAAATTGTCTTCCCCCTTCCCCTTACTAAGGAGAAGGGGGATAAAGGGGGATGGGGTTCCAAATGACCGCTATTGAAGTAGCTGGGTTAGGGGCACTAAATACCGACTACCTATACCGGGTAGAGCGCATCCTTGATGACGGGGAGGCGGTGGTAAATGAGACTAAATTATCGCCTGGCGGCTCAGCAGCCAATACCATTTATGGCTTGGCCAAGCTTGGGGTGAACACCGGCGTTATGGGTGTCGTTGGTGATGACGCTGAGGGCAAGGTATCAATACAGGATTTCCAAACCGTTGGAGTAGATACCAGTCAAATCAGGGTGAAACCGGGAGCGAGAACGGGCTCAGTATTATGTCTCAGTGACCGGCTGGGTAGGCGTTCTCTCTATGTCGCTCCCGGAGCCAATAACCTGCTAACTATGGACGATTTGGATTTAACCTATATAAACCGGACAGGAATTCTCCACATCTCTTCCTTTGCTGATGATAGGCAATTCAAAGTATTACTGGAGCTGATGGGCAGGCTGGATTCATCGGTTAAGGTTAGTTTCGCCCCTGGAGTACTACACTCTACCAAGAGACTCAAGGCTCTTACCCCCATCTTGGCCAGGACTTATGTTCTTTTCATCAATCAGAATGAGCTACGGCAATTGACTGGGAAGGATGTTATAGTTGGTGCTGAGAATTGCCTTAAGCAGGGCTGCCATATAGTTGCCGTTACCTTGGGTAAGGGAATGAGGCTGGAGTTAGGCAAAGGGGTTAGTCATAGAGAAGTTATCGCTGCCAGCTACATTAGAGATGCTGATAACGAATACGCCATTGAAGCTACTAGTCAAACCATAATATCTGAAGCCGACACTACTGGCGCTGGCGATGCTTTCGCCGCTGGATTCCTCTATGGTTTACTTCAAGGGAAGGGACTGGAGGAGTGTGGTCGTCTCGGTAATATTGTAGCCTGGTTCTCAATTAGCAAAATAGGGACAAGAGAGAGCTTGCCCACATTAATTGAACTGGCTAAACGCTACCGGGAGCTTTATAACCAGGAGCTATAATTATTTTGGCGGTTTGCTCAGAATTTCATCCACAATCCCATACTCTACTGCCTGCTCGGGGTTAAGATAGAAGTCACGGTCGGTATCATGAGATATTTTTTCTATTGTTTGACCGGTGTGTTTAGCTATAATACCTCTAATCAGCTCCTGCATCCGCATAATCTCACGGGCAGCAATTTCTACATCGGCGGCCTGTCCCTGAGCGCCACCAAACGCCTGGTGCAAGTGTATAGTTGAATTAGGCAAGGCATAGCGTTTGCCTTTAGCTCCAGCACAAAGGAGTAGTGTGCCCATACTGGCTGCCAGCCCAACACAGATGGTGGATACCTCAGGGCGTATAAGCTGCATAGTGTCATAGATAGCCAGACCAGAACTGATGATACCACCGGGGCAATGAATGTAGAGGCTTATGTCTTTGTCTGGGTCTTCTCGCTCCAGATAGAGAAGCTGGGCAACAATGACATTAGCCACCTGGTCGTTAATCGGCATGCCCAGCATGACGATGCGCTCTCGGAGCAGTAGCGAGTATATATCAAAAGCCCTCTCCCCCCTGGCACCGCTTTCAATCACCATAGGAATAACATTCATCGGTTGGGTATTCATTTTTCTCCTCCCTTCGGTATTATACATTATTTATGTAATCTAAACACGGATATTTATATTCTACCCCTCTTTTGAACCTTTGGCTATTGCTACCAGTCGCTGGATAGTTTTTCGGGCAATTAATGTCTGCTTGATTGACTCACGAGCCTGTGGCATATTCAGGAATCCCCTCAGTTCATCCTTTTTAGCCTCATCAGCATCTTTGAGCATGTTTTTAATCTCAGTATCTATCTCAGAAGCCCTTACTTTAACTTTCTCTCCCTTGGCAAGCTCCCCTAGCACTAGCGACCAGATAGTCGTTTTTCTAGCTAGCGGGCGTAGTTCCTCCCGTATCTGCTCCTCTGTCTTATTAATACTTGCCAGATATTCCTCTAAATCGCTACCACCTCTTTGCCAGCGTTGTAACCGTTGGTCAAGGAGCCGGTCAATTTCCATTTCTACCAAGATTGGCGGAAATTCCACTTGCGTAATATCAACCACTGCTTCCATAA
>DAOWJS010000063.1 GCA_030640255.1 Dehalococcoidales bacterium
CCCGACCGGTCACATCATCTGACTTGATAGTCAGGATTTCCTGAAGGTTGTGAGCGGCACCATAAGCCTCTAGAGTCCATACCTCCATTTCACCAAAGCGTTGACCTCCAAACTGAGCCTTGCCGCCCAGAGGCTGTTGCGTAATTAAGGAGTAGGGCCCGGTGGAGCGGGCGTGAACCTTATCTTCAACTAGGTGGATTAACTTCATCATATAGATGTTACCCACTGTTACCGGCTGGCTGAATGGCTCACCGCTGCAGCCATCGATAAGCGTAACCTTGCCCATAATAGGTGGAGGGAGATTCCTTTCCGTCTTTACCCTGTCCACAACTTGTTCCAGCTCTCTCGGGTTCAGGTCTTGACTAGCTATACCCTGGTCTTCGAGCCATAGGCGCAGGCAAACCTCTTTTGCCTCTCCAGGGTAGTCACCACTGAACACCCTATCCCCATCATAGCCCTGGCTTCTAAGCCATGACTTAGCCAACTCCAGATGCACAGTGGGATTCTCATTATCAGGCTCAAGATTAACCGCTCCTGCCTTTTGAGCCAGCCAGGCCATGGCCAAGGAATCCTCAATAGCCACATCGTCGGCACCATCAAAGACGGGGGTAAGCACCTTGAAGCCCAGCATCTGGGCAGCCCAACCGAGATGGGTTTCCAGAACTTGACCAATATTCATCCGTGACGGGACGCCGATGGGATTGAGGATAATATCTACCGGTGTGCCATCAGGCAGGAAAGGCATGTCCTCCGCCGGAGCTATAATGGCAATGACCCCCTTATTGCCATGTCGTCCGGCTAGCTTGTCCCCTACCGAAATCTTTCGCTTCTGGGCAACCCAGACCTGTACCCATTGATTAACCCCGGCGGGTAGGTCATCACCAGAGAAGACCTTAACATTAATCACCTTGCCCCACTCCCCGTGAGGCACCCGTAGCGAAGTATCTTTCACCTCTCGGGCTTTCTCGCCAAAGATAGCCCGCAGTAGCTTCTCTTCAGCCGATAGCTCAGTCTCCCCCTTGGGGGTGATTTTACCAACCAGTATATCGTCTGGATTTACCGAGGCGCCAATCCGAACAATGCCATCTTCATCAAGCTCGCGCAGGCTTTCTTCACCTACATTAGGTATATCTCTAGTGATTTCCTCAGGCCCTAACTTAGTATCCCGGGCTTCTACCTCATACTTCGAAATGTGAATGGAAGTAAACTTATCCCTCTCAGTTAGGCGACTGCTAATGATAATAGCATCCTCAAAGTTATAACCCTTCCAACTCATAAAGGCACACAGCACATTCTGCCCCAGAGCCAGCTCCCCCTGTTCTGTAGCTGAACTATCAGCCAGCACTTGCCCCGTCTCTACCCGGTCACCCCTGGTTACTATGGAGCGCTGGTTAATGCAAGTCCCTTGGTTAGTGCGCACAAATTTCATTAACTGGTATGTGTCCTTATCGCCGTCATCCCTGATAACCTCAATTTGTGAGCTGGTAACCGAGGTTACCACTCCAGCATTCTGAGCAAAGAGTACCTGTCCACTGTATTTGGCGGTCTCCATTTCCATACCGGTAGCTACCAGAGGCGCCTCAGGGCGAAGTAATGGCACCGCCTGACGCTGCATATTAGCCCCCATAAGAGCCCGATTAGCATCGTTATGCTCCAGGAAGGGTATTAATGATGTGGCAACACTGACTATCTGCTTGGGGGATACATCCATAAAATCAATCTTATCGGGTACTTCCCTTAGGTAACGGTCGCCCAACCTGACTTCAACCTTTTCATCGACGAACTGATTATTTTGGTCAAGTTTGGCATTAGCCTGAGCAATGGTAAATTTATCCTCTTTGTCGGCTGATAGGTAAACGACTTCATCAGAGACAACAGGCACCACTTTTATGGTTGTAGGCGACAGACGACGTAGTTTGGTAACAAGCTGAGGAGTAATAGTAACTCCAGCCTCTATCACGGTGTTGCCACTTTTATTCAGCACTACCTCCCGGGTTGTTTTCCCCAGCAGCACTTCATAGGTATTGCTCACCTCGGAAATAACCCGGCGGTATGGCGTCTCAATAAAACCATACTGATTAATCACGCCATAGGTAGCCAGAGAGCCGATAAGACCGATGTTAGGTCCCTCTGGCGTCTCGATGGGGCAGATTCTACCGTAGTGAGAAAAGTGGACATCCCGAACCTCAAAGCCAGCCCGTTCGCGAGATAGACCTCCTGGTCCCATGGCTGATAGACGACGCTTATGAGTTAGCTCAGCCAAGGGATTGGTTTGATCCATAAACTGTGATAGCTGTGAGCCACCAAAGAACTCCCTGATAGCGGCCACCACCGGGCGAACATTGACCAGAGCCGTGGCAGTAACGGCTTCAATGTTGATAATGTTCATACGCTCCCTGGCTACTCGCTCCAGGCGCGATAAACCAATGCGAAACTGATTTTGAATTAGCTCGCCAACAGTGCGCACCCGCCGATTGCCGAGATGGTCAATATCATCAGGGGTATCACTACCGTTATTAACCATAATGATACGCCTGGTTATCTCTACAATATCTTCCTCGTCTAGAGCTCGTATCTTTTTCGAATCATCATGCCCCAATCGCTTATTAAGCTTATAGCGACCTACATTGCCCAGGTCATAATGGGCGGGATTAAAGAACAGATTTTTTATTAGTTTTCTGGCATTTTCAATATTAGGTGGGTCGCCAGGGCGCAACTTCTTATAGATATCAATCAGAGCCTCAGACCCATCCCTAATCAAAGGCTCACGTTCCATGGTTGACTTAATAAACTGGTGCTCCGGAGAGCTATCCTCGGGGAACAGGTTGAGCAGTTGCTCATCACTACCGTAGCCAATAGCACGCAAAAGGGTAGTAATAGGCACCCTCCGTTTACCGTCTATCTTAGCTGAGAGTACATTCCGGTTGCTGGTCTCAAACTCCAGCCAAGCCCCACGGGTAGGAATTAGTTTAGCACGGCATAATTCGCGTCCACTACTGGCATCTTCGCCAAGGGTGAAATAAACTCCAGGAGAACGGATTAACTGGCTTACTACTACCCGTTCCGCACCACTGGTAATAAAGGTGCCTTTAGCTGTCATTAGGGGGACATCGCCAAAAAATAACTCTTGTTCTTTGATTTCCCCGGTTCCTTTAACCAGCAACCGTGTCTTGATATAGAGGGGAGCTGAGTAGGTCAGGTCTCGCTGGCGACAATCTTGCTCAGAGTGATGAGGGTCACGAAACTCGTAGCCGACAAAGCTCAGCTCCAGTCTGTTGCCGGTGAAATCTTCAATAGGCGATACCCCCTCCAGCAATTGCTTTAGTCCCTCTTCTTGAAACCACTGAAACGAGCCTAACTGAACCTTGATCAAATTAGGAACATCCAGTATCTGTGGTAACCTAGCATAAGATTTTCTAGAAACGGCGGGGACTCCCTTTTCAATGCGTGTCGTTGCCATAAAAACACCTCTACCTATACAGAATGCAGAATTTACTCACTATCGTGGCAATAGTTCAAAACAAGACCCGTGGCTAATTAATAATGAAGAGAAATAATAAGGTGAAAGTTAA
>DAOWJS010000103.1 GCA_030640255.1 Dehalococcoidales bacterium
AAAGGAGGAGTAAAATGAGAAAGATTGATGTAAGGATTATAGGGGGAAGTGCTGCTGGCATTGAGGCAGCGATTATTGCCCAACAACAGTACCCTTCTAAGAAGGTTATTGTTGTTCGAAGGGAAGAAAAGACTCTTGTTCCCTGTGGTATCCCTTATATTATGGGAACTTTGGGGTCTGCAGAGGAGGATGTGATACCTACCGCCCTTTTAGGCGATGTCGAGTTAATAGTTGATGAGGTTACTTCCATTAATAGGGAAGCGAAGAGTATAACTACCACTGGAGGCAAGACTATTGGCTATGACAGGCTGGTACTGGCTACAGGCTCACGGCCAACGGTACCTCCCATACCAGGTGCTGATTTGGAGAATGTCTTTACCATCAGAAAGGAGATAGATTATCTCCAGAAACTGAAGGAGGCTTTAAAGCAGGCTAAGGATGTAGTCATCGTTGGTGGTGGCTTCATCGGGGCCGAATTTGCCGATGAGTGCCGCAAGATGGGAGTTAATGTAACCATTATTGAATTACTAGATCACTGTCTCATGTTAAACTGTGATGAGGATTTATGCATCCGAATTGAGGACAAGATGAGAGAAGTTGGGGTACAAGTGAATACTATGTGCCGGGTAAAATCAATTGTTGGCGATAAGAAAGTTGAGCATGTGGAGTGTGATAAAGGGCTGCGTTTTAAAGCAGGCGTAGTAATTCTAGCCATAGGTGTAGTGCCCAACACTGAGCTGGCTCATGATGCCGGATTGAAGATTGGTGAACAGAGAGGCATATGGGTTGACCAGTATATGATAACCAGTGACCCTAATATCTTTGCCATCGGTGATTGTGCTGAGAAGTTCTGCTTCTTCACCGGTAAACCCACGGCCACCCGTCTTGCCTCAGTAGCTACCAGAGAGGCTAGAATCGCTGGGGCTAATCTCTTCCAGACACGGCGGCGTAGAAACCGGGGCACCATAGGTGTATTCGGGACTATGATTACTGATACTGCCATGGGAGTAGCCGGGCTCACTGAGAGAGCAGCCAAGAATTTAGGCTTTGATTTAGTTACCGGAGAAGCAGCCGCGATGGACAAGCATCCCGGAGCAATGCCAGGTGCTAGAGAACTGCGTGTCAAGCTTATCTTTGACCGAAGTTCAGGGAAAATGATAGGTGGTGAGGCCTGTGGAGGCATAACTGCAGGTGAGATTGCCAATGTCATGGCTCAAGCTATCGCTGGTGGAATGACAGCAGATGAGATAGCTGCTGCCCAGATAGGCACCCACCCTGCGCTGACAGCATCACCATTAGTTTATCAGATTGTAAATGCCGCTGAAGAGGCTGTAGTGAAGCTACGTTAAGGAGGAGGAAAGCTATGCCAATTTATGACTTCAGGTGCCGGGAGTGTGGCAGAGTCTTGAAGATATTTCTTCGTGATACCAATCAGATGGCTCGCTGCTCTGGCTGTGGGAGTGATAATATGGAGAGGCTTTTCTCAACATCCTATATGATAAAGATGAATGCTTCAGCGCCAGGTACCACCTGCTGCGGCAGAACCGAGCGCTGTGAAACGCCCCCTGCTCTACAGAGGGCGTATGCCGCAGAGAGTAAAGGCATATATATGCAGATATTAGCTCAGGAGGTCTATAAATGAGGTATGCAATACCAGTAAGTAGCGGCGGGCTATCAGCACACTTTGGTCACTGCGAGCATTTCGCTTTGATTGACGTTGATGAAGAAAAAAAGAAAGTTTTGGGAAAGGAGCTTGTCCCCTCACCGGGGCACCAGCCTGGACTTCTCCCCCAATGGCTGGCTGAGCAGGGAGTCTCAGTGGTGATTGCTGGTGGGATGGGCTCCCGTGCTCAGAGCCTTTTTAACCAAAACCACATCGGCGTTGTCATTGGCGCTCTTGAGAGCGACCCGGAGAAGGCAGTCTTGAATTATCTGAATGGCATGCTGGCTATTGGGGATAATATATGTGACCACTAGGACGGAAACTGAAATGGAGGAAAGCTTATGGTAACTGAGGAGCAGGTAAGGGAAAGCCTGAGTCAGGTGCTGGTTCCCGGTATCAAGCGAAGTCTAGAAGCTTTGAATCTGGTTCGTAAGGTCACTGTGTCTGACCAAGAGGTTAAGGTTACTCTGGCTTCAGCAGCGCTAAGTAGTGGTGCTCAGGACTGGGTTAAGACCAAGACGAAAGAAGTCATAGAGAAGCTACCTGAGGTAAACAAAGTAGAGGTAGAATTTATTGAGGCTAAGCCGGCAGAGCTGAACAAGATTGGCCACACCTTTGCTGTAATGAGTGGCAAGGGGGGTGTGGGTAAGTCGTTAGTAGCTAGCCTGGCGGCGGTAGTGCTAAAGCGTCAGGGTTATGAGGTGGGTATCCTTGATGCTGACATCACCGGCCCCAGTATTCCCAAGATGTTTGGCATCACTGCCCGACCTGCTGGCAGCGAAAGTGGCATACTGCCGGTGCTGTCAAGGTCAGGCATAGCGGTGATGTCCATCAATCTTCTTCTACCCAGCGAGGATGATGCCGTTATCTGGCGTGGACCCCTGATTGGGAAAACAATTACCCAGTTTGGGGAAGATGTACTCTGGGGCAAACTTGATTATCTAATTATAGACCTGCCTCCGGGCACAGCTGACGCCCCACTTACTGTAATGCAATCATTCTCGGTATCAGGGGTTATTATCGTTTTCACCCCTCAAGACCTAGTTGAGATGATAGTTAGAAAGGCAATAAACATGACTCAAAAAATGGGAAAACCTATCCTGGGTGTGGTGGAGAATATGAGCTATTTATATGTACCTGAAATAGATAAAAAAATTGAACTCTTTGGTAAAAGTCACGGAGAGGAAATGGCACAAGCAGCCCATGCTCCGCTTTTGGGACAACTACCAATAGACCCAGAGTTGGCTAAGCTGTGTGATGAGGGAAATATTGAGCGTTATGATGCTGAAATTATGAATAGCTTCAGTAAGTCTCTTTCCGAAGCGATATCAGCTAAGGCAGGCTGATACAGGAGGCAATGCCATGACTTCATCATGGGAGCAGTTTGAAGAACTTATCAAAGCCGAGATGAGGAAGGTCTACTCCGAGACAGCTATTGACCATTCCATGAACCCCAGAAATGTAGGCGATATGAAGGATGCCGATGGCTTTGCTAAGGTAACTGGTCCCTGTGGTGATACTATGGAGATATGGCTCAAAGTAAAGAACGGCACTGTTGCCAATGCTACTTTCATGACTGATGGCTGTGGAACCAGCATTGCCGCAGGTAGCATAGTTACTGAGCTGGCCAAGGGAAAGAGCATTAGTGAAGCCCGAAGGATTAACCAGCAGGATGTCTTAAGTGCTTTAGGCGGGCTGCCGGAGGAAAGCGAACATTGTGCTCTTCTGGCGGCAAATACACTGAGGGGAGCAATAAGAGATTACCTGGCGATGAAGAAGGAGCCATGGAAAAGGGCTTACCGCAAACATTAAGGAGAGGAATAGACAATGCCACCCATAGTTTCAGTCATAGGTAAATCAAAATCAGGTAAGACAACCCTTATTGAGAAGCTGATTCCAGAATTAAGGTCGCGTGGTTACCGGGTGGCTACCATCAAGCATATCCCTCAGGGCGTTAGCTTTGATGAGCCAGGTAAGGATAGCTGGCGCCACATTCAGGCAGGGAGCGAGGCTACAGCTATTAGCTCCCCGGATAAGATTGTGATGATAAAGCCTGTTGCTCAAGATGCTAGTCTTGATGAGATAGCACGCCTCTTGGGTGAGGACTACGACATTATCTTAACTGAAGGCTTTAAGCAGGGAAATGTCCCCAAGATAGAGGCCCACCGTAAGGATGCAGGCTCACCCCTCAAAGATATTAAGAAACTTATTGGCATAGTCACCGATGAACCTCTGGAAACCAAGGCAAGGCAGTTCCCCCTAGACGGTATTAAGGACATTGCTGACCTTCTAGAGAAAGGCTTTATAAAGCCACAAGCAGAGCGGGTATCTCTTCACGTTAATAATACGCCCATAACCTTAACCGCCTTCCCTAAGCAAATCATAAGCAATGTCCTTCTGGCTATGGCCTCCTGCCTGAAGGGGGTGGGAGAAATCAGGAATCTCCAGATTTTCTTGAAGAAGGGGCGAACATGAGCCTGAAAGATTACTACCAGATACTTGGTGTAAGCAGAGATGCGAGTGCTGGAGATATAAAGAAAGCCTTCCGCCGCCAATGTTGACAGGGCTAAGGCATGTGGAGGCAGGATAATGGTAAATTCTATTATCTATGGACCGGTACCATCCTGGCGACTAGGCAGGTCACTAGGTATAGACCTTTTGTCCACCAAAGGAAAGGCCTGCTCTTTTGATTGTATCTATTGTCAGCTGGGAAGGACTACTCACCCACTGGTGGAGCGAAAGGAGTTTGTCAGCCTGGATAAGCTTGCCGAGGAACTGAAAGTAGTAAGAGACATTGCTGCCGACTATGTTACCTTCTCCGGGGTAGGAGAACCAACATTGGCTTCTAACCTTGGTGAGGCGATAGCGCTGGTAAGGTCAGTTTTAGAACTACCAGTGGCCGTGATCACCAATTCTTCACTAATGACCAGAGAAGATGTGCGCCACGAGCTTGGTTTAGCTCATGTGGTGGTAGCCAAGGTGGACGCCCCAAGTGAAGAGCTGTTTCGGCAAATTAACCGGCCTTCTGTAGGATGCAGCACTCTTGATGGAATTATCCGCTCTATCCAGCTTTTCAGACAGGAATATGAAGGCAAGCTGGCTCTCCAGATGATGTTCGTTGAGGCAAATAAGAGCTACGCACCGGAGATGGCAAACATAGCTGAACAGCTCTTACCCGATGAAGTACAGATTAACACGCCGCTACGCCCTTGTGCCGTTCCACCTCTAGCTCCTGAAGACATTAGCGCCATACGACAGGCATTCTCCAGTCTCAGGGGTGTAGTGACAGTATACCAAGCATCAAGGCCTGACGTTGTCTCTTTGAATCAGGAGGAGACGTTACTGCGTCGGCCGGAGCTTTGACCACCTAGGAACTAGAGCGGGCGTGACTCGAGGTTCAGAACTCTCTATCGGATAGGAAGCTTGATATCGAAGATATGTCGCTTACGCAGAGCTATGTGGCTGTTCTGAAGAGCTTACTGGAATCCGCTCCAATACTCGAGCAAAAAGCATACTTGAAGTCATTTGTCAGAAGTATTGAGGTATCCAAATCTGAGGTTACTGTAAACTACTCTCTTCCGATGCCCATATCCAATACCGGTAGGGAAAGTGTTGGAGTTCTTGCTTTTAGATTGAGTGGTAGGCCGTGCAGGTCTCGAACCTGCGACACCCTGATTAAAAGTCAGGTGCTCTGCCAACTGAGCTAACGGCCCGTATTTAACCTTAGTGAGTTGTCACAGCGATACTTTGTTTATACGCTCCGATTTTAGCAAAGCTGGGATACCAATGCAAATATGACACGTTAGGGCACTGATTCTTTTTAGCTTATTTCCTGCCCATCTTGGTCAGGAGCCAGGAGACCCATTGCTCAATTCCCTGACCAGTGACACAAGAGACTTGAAAAATCTCTACTTTCTTGTTTATCCCCTTGATTGCTTGAGAAAAAGTCTGAATATCAAACTCCAGGTATGGCAAAAGGTCAATTACTGTCTCCTCACATCCGCCACACGAAGCACACCAATAAAAAGCAAAACAATTTCGGGTTGTAATGCGGAGGAGGGGGCTATCCCTTGAATCGGTTGGTAATGGGCAATCTCCTATCTCTACCGAATGCCCGGGGAGTTACCTTGACCCCTGGCGGCGCCTGGCGACGCTTATACTCGCTCGTGTCCACTAACCAGGCAGCCCGCCTGACCACCTCTTCATCAATTCCCATAGCCATAATCTGCTCTACGCTTTTGTCCTCCTCGACATAAGCGGTTAACACCGGGTCGAGCAGGTCGTAGGGAGGCAGGGTGTCAGTATCCTTTTGTTCCGGCCTTAGCTCAGCCGAGGGCACCTTGTCTATGATGGTGGAAGGTATAAGCTCCAACCCGGCTATTGAGTTTCGGTATCTGGCGAGTTTGTAGACCATGGTCTTGTATACGTCCTTTAGCACGGCAAAGCCACCGGCCATATCCCCAAACAACGTGGTGTAGCCGGTGGCCATTTCGCTCTTGTTGCCCGTGGTCAGAACCAGCCAGCCGAATTTGTTGGATAACGCCATGAGGATATTGCCTCGGACACGAGCTTGAATATTTTCCTCAGTCACATTGGGCTCAGTCCCTTCAAAAGATGGAGCCAGCATCTCAAGGTAGTCTTGAAAAACCTTCTCAATAGGGATAGTTATCAGCCTGATATCCAGGTTATGAGCCAGCAACTCAGCGTCTGAAATACTGCCCGGAGAAGAGTATCTTGAGGGCATCGCTACCCCGACCACGCTTGATGGCCCCAGGGCGTCAACGGCAATAGCAGCCACTAAGCTGGAGTCAATGCCTCCAGAAAGACCAATCAGTACCTTCTCAAAACCATTCTTGATGATGTAATCGTGCGTGCCCAACACCAGCGCATCATAGACCTCCCCGGGCAGGCCATGCACCTCAAGTTGCCTTGGCGGTAGCGGTGGTTTTGGAGCTGCCGAAGGCACTTCAGACACCACTAATTTGGTCTCACGCCACCCTTGCTCTTCCAGAAGCGGCGTCCCCTTTCTCCACCTAGGGTCGTGAAGACGCGCCCGAAAGACAGCCTCAACATCAAGGTCAGCTACTATCAGGTCTTCTTCAAACTGCTTACCCCTGGCTATCAGCCGCCCCTTCTCATCCAGCACCAGGCTATTGCCATCAAAGACCAGCTCATCCTGCCCTCCTACCAGATTGTTGTAAGCCACGATAGCTACATTGTCCGAGGCACGGGCTCCCATCATTCTTTCCCTGAAGTCTCCCTTGCCAAAATGATATGGCGAAGCACTTATGTTCACTATGACCTCAGCCCCGGAGTAGACTTGTACCGTAGTTGGCCCGCCCTCGTACCAGAGGTCTTCACAAATGCTGATGCCGACACCAACGCCAGCTATGATATAGACGGGATACTCCTTCCCCGCCTGAAAGTAGCGGTTCTCATCAAAGACTCCGTAGTTGGGCAGGTATATCTTGTGATAGACACTAACCAGCTTGCCATCGTGGATGACAGCGGCAGCATTGTAGATGTCACCTTTGGCATCAACGAAACCAACCACCAGGGTAAGCCCCGAGGAGTGTTCAACCACCTGGTCAAGAGACCTTAGATTTTCCTCGATAAACCGTGGCTTAAGCAGAAGGTCCTCCGGCGGGTAGCCGCAGATGGCAAGCTCAGGAAAGGTAAGGAGGTCAACCCCTAAAGACCTGGCTTCGGTGATGGCTTCCAGAATCTTCTGAGTGTTACCCTGAAGGTCACCAACGGTAGTATTGATCTGAGCCATACCTATTCGTAGTCTGCGCACACTAATTCCTCCACCCGTAGCGAACTACACTCGACTCACCAGCTTGGGTAAGCATCACTCTTTACTATACTCAGCTTCAAGCCGAAAAGCAATGGCTTTACTGTTAAAAACGCCCGTTATCAGCACCAGAATGTAGTCTATTTCCAAGAATCGGTTTTTTATGATACATTTATAACAATGGTTAACTGGGCACAAGTTATATTTAATTCCGGCGTCACCGGTAGCCTGTATCTTATTGGAGCTGTAGGTCTTACCTTAACCTATGGTTTGTCTAAATTCCCAAATTTTGCTCATGCTGAATTTATGACTTTGGGTGCCTATATAGGATATTTTGTGGCTGAGCAATTAGGATTAGGCTTACCGCTAGCTCTGCTTGTTGCCTTCTTGATTGCTGGGCTAGTGGGGGTTCTATGTTACCGTGGTATTTTTCAGCCCCTAGCTAAAAGGGGAGCCAGCATCATCCATCTTATGGTGGCTTCTATAGCCCTGGGCTTTATCCTCAGGCATTCCATTGGTGCTGCTTGGACTTGGAAACCCTTGTATTTTACTGCTACCTGGTCTGCCTTCGATGCAGGTCCACTGAGAATCACTGGCCTTTGGCTCTGGCTTATCTTTGCCGCTCTAGTTTTATCGCTTGCCATGCACTTCCTCTTGATGAATACCAAGATAGGCAAAGCCATCAGGGCAAGCTCCAGTAATCCCGAGCTTGCCTTAGCCTCCGGCATCAACGTTGATCGAGTGATTTGGATAACTTGGTTTATTGGTGCTGGACTCGCTGCCGTTGCTGGCATCTTTCGCGGTGCAGATACTCAGATTTGGCCCATGACAGGCTGGGACATCATATTACCCATCTTCGCCGTTGCCATACTTGGTGGCATCGGCAACTTCTATGGGGCAATAGCCGCCGCCTTTATCATTGGATTAGCTGAAAATATCGGGGTGGTGGGTTTGATAGCCTTGGGGCTTTCTACAACATATCGTACAGGTATAGCTTTCTTGATTCTCATAATAACCTTAATTGTAAGGCCACAGGGACTAGCTATGTTGTTTAGGAGGGCTTAATTTGGATCCCTTACTTTATGTCTTTGACCTCATCGTCTTTATTGGCATCTTTGGCATTGTCTCTCTAAGCCTTAACTTGGAGTTTGGCTTCGCCGGACTTGCCAATTTTGGCAAGGTAGCTTTCTTCCTCATCGGTGCTTATACCTATGCCCTTCTCTCTCAAATTGGCCTTCCCTTTTACCTTTGCCTTATCGCTGGTGGCTTAATCTCAGCTATTTTTGGTTTGCTTGTTTCTTTGCCTGCTCTGAGGCTAAGGGCTGATTACTTGGCCATAGCCGTCTTGGCCTTTGGAGAAATCTTGAGGTTGATTGTTAAATCTGAGGACTGGCTTGCCGGCGGCGATTGGGGAATAACGGTTTCTTCAGCTATTTCCTTGGCGGGTGCTTCTCACCGCGTTGATGCTTTGGTAAATATTGCTCTAGTCTATTTCTGTTTGTTTATCTGTTTCACTGTGGCTCAGCTATTGGCCAACTCTCCCTACGGCAGGGCAATGCGAGCCATAAGAGAAGACGAAATAGCCGCTGAGACACTAGGTAAGAGCAGGGCTAAATTTAAGGCTCAAGCATTAATGTTGGGTTCGGCTATGGCTGGAGTAGCTGGGGGGCTTTACGCTCAGTATCTCCACTGCGTCCTCCCCGGTATGTTTATGCCTATGATTACCTTTACCGTGTGGATAATGGTTCTCTTGGGAGGACCAGCTAATAACTGGGGTGCATTATTGGGTGCTGCTCTGGTAGAGATTTTCGATAGGGGTACAAATATAGTCAAGGACTATTTCGTTTTGCCTATTGACCCCAGCAACTTGCAGTATATTCTATTTGGCGCTTTGATCATATTTGTGCTACTATATAGACCGCATGGTCTGCTAAAGGAAAGCTCTATCAAGACAAAGGCACTGAGGTTAGCCTACAATGGAAGACGCTCTATTAAGAATAAGAGAAGTTAGCAAGCACTTTGGCGGTGTTTACGCCGTCAACGGGGTAAGCCTGGACATCACTCATGGTGGGGTTTGTGGATTGGTGGGGCCTAATGGCAGTGGCAAGACGACCTTGTTTAATACCATCCTTGGCCTTCATAGACCTGACCAGGGAGAAATCTACTTCCACGGCGAGTGTATCAATAACCTGGCTCCTCACCAGATTTATGAGTTAGGCTTGGTAAATGCCTTTCAATTACCTCGACTCTTTTATGACCTCAGCGTACTGGATAATATGCTGGTGGCGGCACGGGGTCACCAGGGCGATAGGCTGTTTAATAGCCTTTTCCTGAGACGGAGATGGCAGGAGCAGGAAAAAGGCTTGATTGAGGAGGCTCTGGATATCCTGGAACTTGTGGAGCTGGATAAATGGGTTTCTTCTCCCGCTGGTGAGCTTTCTGGTGGACAGAGAAAACTTCTTGAAGTTGCCCGGGGGCTTATGGCCAAGCCGACACTTTTGCTCCTAGACGAACCAGCAGCAGGCATAAATCCCGTACTGGGCAAGAAAATATTTCAGAAATTGGCAGATTTCTCCCATAACGGCATAACCTTTTTCGTTGTGGAGCACCGGTTAGAGATACTGTTCGAGTTTGCCTCCTGGGTCTATGTTATGGATAAAGGCAGGATAGCAATTGCCGGACAGCCGCAAAACATAATCGGCGACCCCACTTTCTACACAATATATTTAGGGGAAGAATAAATGGACCCTATCTTTGTGGCTGAAGACATCAATGCTGGCTATGGCGACGTCATTATTGTTCAAGGTGTCTCTATCCAGTTGGCCGAGGGTGAGACCGTAGCCATCGTGGGGCCTAATGGCAGCGGCAAGTCAACTTTGATTAAAAGCTTCCTTGGCTTTGCTAGGTTATTTCAAGGCAGCGTCTTCTATCAAGGGAAGGACATCACAGGCATAGCCTCTAATCGAGCAGTGAGCCTGGGAATAGGCTATGTTCCTCAGATAAACAATGTCTTCCTCAATCTTACTACAGCCGAAAATTTGGATATGGGAGCCTATCACAGAAAAGGTAAGGCTTCTATTAAAGCTGGGATGGCCGAGATATATGACATGTTCCCTGAGCTTGAAGCTAGGAAAAATGGCTTGGCAGGAAATTTAAGCGGTGGTGAAAGGCAAATGCTGGCTATAGCCAGAGCTATGATGGCACAGCCTAAAGTTCTGTTCCTCGATGAGCCATTAGCTTCTTTGTCTCCCAAGCCAGCTTCAGCCATCCTGTCTAAGATGGAAAACATAAGAGAAAGCGGCACTGCTATAATAATAGTAGAGCAAAATGTCAAAAAGGCCTTGAGCGTATCTAATCGGGGCTATGTTTTGGTTAATGGCACCTGTGCTATAGAAGGAGACGCAGCCTCTCTATTTGCCGAAGACTCCTCCAAACAGCGCTATTTGGGATTAGAAGCTAAAAAGGATTGACGTAAACCTATCTGGTATTAAATTTAGTATTAAAATTGGGTATGTTAAGAAAGGAGGTGAAGGAATAGTTTATTTTCCAGGGTAAATTAGTTTCTAACATTAAACCTTGAAGAAGAGGTGATACATGATTAAAAGATTATTATTGGTGGCAGCTACCTTAGCTTTGCTTATACCAGTTACAGCTTGTGCTCCGGCAGAGGCTGAGACAATCAAGATAGGCTGTATACTGGACCTCAGTGGAGACTTGGCTCCTATGGGGGCTAGGATGCTGGACGGCGCAAAGCTAGCAGTTGAGGAGATCAACGCCGCTGGGGGTGTACTGGGAAAACAGGTGGAATTAGTGGCGGAGGATGGCAAGACAGACCCGGCCGCAGGATTGGACAGAGTCAAAAAGTTAATCGAGATAGACGGGGTACAGGTAATCGCTGGCCCTATGATCTCCGGCTCCTCTAAGCTTGCAATCCCCTATGCGAAGGAACATAAAGTCCCTCTGATAACGATGTCAGCTACGGCATTTGAACTCTCTGAACTAGAGGGGACAGAATGGTTCTTCCGCGCCTGTCTTATGGATGATGCCCAAGGTCGGGTGTTAGCCGACGTCATTATGGACAAAGGCTATACCAGAGTAGCTTCCATAGTACTGGATAACCTATACGGCAAAGGTGTGGAAAAAGCTCTTATTGAGGGACTTGAAGAGGGGGGGTGGCAAGGAGAGGTAGTAGTAACGGTACACTACGACGAGGCTAAGAAGGATTATCGCACCGAGCTAGGGCAAATCAAGGATAGCAATCCTGATGTAGTCCTTATTGTTAGCTATGCTGATGACGGCATTATAGTTTTTAAGCAAGCCTTAGAGATGGGCTTGGATAGTATCGCCTGGCTTGGCTGTGATGGTAACTATGGCTCAGGCTTATTTAAAGAACCAAGGAGCGCTGAGTTCATGGAAAAGGCCATTGTTGCTGGAACCAGAACTGTTGGCTCAGGGTCAACCTACGATGAGTTTGTGGCTAAATATACTGAGGAATTCGGCGAGGCTCCCGAAATCTACTGTGATACTACCTATGATGCGGTATGGGCAGCAGCCAAGGCAATAGAGGCAGCCGGTGTCTATGACGGCGTAGCCATAAGGACTGCCTTGACCAAACTGGAATTCGAAGGCGCCAGCGGCCCTATCAGCTTCAACGAGAAGGGTGACCGCGCTTCCGGTAGCTTTGAGCTCTGGAAAGTGGTGAAGGACCCCACGACTGAAACTGGCTACAAGAATGTGCGAATAAAGCTGGTTACCCTGGAGTAGAAACCACGATTATTTCTCGACTGCTAGCTGCAAAGCAAGCCGCTGAGGGTGTCTATTCCGATTATACATTGGAGATGGTCGAAGCCGCTGAGTTTATGGAGAAAGCAGTCATCGGCACCAGTCCTAAGGGTAAAAGTTATCTCATTATAGTCAACGGCAAACTAATAAACAGGGGAGATTGGAGTTGGTGCCAGTTTCCCCTGTTTTATTTTGGCTTGGTCTTTTGTATCTGAGTCAGCACCAATCGTGACTTTGGTCAATACCCCCAGCTACTGACCTCTCTTGCCATCGTCTTCAACTGGGTGTTAGAATAAGGAACAGCAGTTACACAAATATGGGCCGCTAGCTCAACTGGAAGAGCAGCTGACTCTTAATCAGCCGGTTGGAGGTTCGAGTCCTCCGCGGCTCACATTCAAATAGGGAACAAAGCTAGGCCTAACAACCTGCACCGGGCGGGCTCCCCAAAACAGCATGGTGCAAAGTGGAACTTGGGAATGGCTACTGCAGGGCTTCAAGTTTGAGCTGGAGACAGAAGTTAAACCTAGAACCGTTGAATATTACTATAAGCACGCTAGGTTATGTGCTAGGTGGGCCCAAAATCAGGGCCTAGATGACCCTTACTTCATTACTAAGCGCCACCTTCAGGCTTTCCTTTATCAGATTGTTCGCAACTCGGAGATGTGGATAGGCGGGAACGGCGCTATCTGTAAAGCCCAGCGTAGCGAGCGTACCCGCTGGCATTATTACCGGGCGTTAAAGCGCTTCTTCAGTTGGGCGGCGAAGGAAGACTATTTTAACCAAAACCCTCTGAATGGCATTAAGCTAAAGGCCCCGAAACCTCCACCTAAGGCATACCAGAGATATGAAGTGCTATCGGCATACGAGCTATTCACTCTAACGTTATGCCAACTACCGCCTGACCTCCCCTCTGTAGTGGTTGAGGCTGTTAGGCGAGAGGGCTTTCTATTTATCCCTCAAAAATGCCCTGCTAGAAATATGATGAAAATATAGGTTCATTCTGAAATTCAACATTTGTTCGAATTGTTACCCCTTTGAAGGAAAGTCCATTATGTGTGATAAGTAATGAAATGGCTGATTGTTACCTGGATGTGGCGTTTCAAGGTAATTCCATGACAATCCGATGAACTGTTAGTCTCCACATTTATTTATTGTTGCCTAACCCTAAGCCCCTGTTATATTATTAAGCACAGAAAACTACTATTGACAAGGAGGAAAGGTATGTGGCTTCAAACCAGGATGTTCCTGCTAGTCGCCGTTCTCTTTGGCATCCTTTATGGCGTGATTACCGGCATCGGCACCTGGATGGGAGCCGGAAGTGCTGCGTTCTACATTATCATTGCCTTCGTCTTCCTCGGTATCCAGTATCTGATTAGCCCGGCTATAGTGGGTCGGATAATGAAGATAAGGTGGGTTTCGGAAAAAGAGGAGCCAGAGCTACACCGAATAGTTACTGAACTAGCCAAGGAGGCACGTCTCCCCAAGCCTAAAGTTGGCATCTCCCAGCTGGCTATACCCAATGCCTTTGCTTTCGGTCGAACACAACATGATGGGCGGGTTTGCGTTACTCAGGGTATCCTGAAGCTACTGAGCCGAGACGAATTGAGAGCTGTCCTCGGGCACGAGCTATCTCACATCAAGCATCGGGACATGGTAATCATTACCTTACTTTCGGCTATCCCACTGATAATGTACTGGCTCGCCTGGAGCATGATGTGGGGAGGGGCTTTCGGTGGTCGCCGAGCGGGGGGTGGTTATGCCGCGCTAATCGGGCTCGGTGCCTTCCTCCTTTACTTCATTACCAACCTATTGGTGCTCTATGGCTCTAGGATACGTGAGTATTATGCTGACCTGGGAAGCGTTCAGTTGGGGAATATGCCCCATCACCTGGCTTCGGCACTATATAAGTTGACCTACGGAAATGCTCGCCTCAGGGACAAGGAGGAATTGAGGCGGGTTGAGGGAGTCAAGGCCCTCTTCATTAATGACCCTTCCCGGGCGTGGGGTGAAATTAGAGAGCTATCCCAGATTGACCGTGACATGAGTGGCACTATCGACTATGACGAACTCATGGAACTGCGTCAGAAGGAAGTGCGGCTGGGCACTGCCCATAAATTGATGGAGCTTTTCACCACCCATCCTAACATGCTCAAAAGGATAAAACACCTCTCTACTCTAACCGTTTGATGCTTGGGAAGACGGGGGAGATTTAATAGATGGAGAAACTAAAAATCCTCGTTCTTCTCTCAATGATTGCCATCCTAATAACTGGCTCATGCCAGGTTGCCCAAGAGACCAAGGGAGTTTATATATCGGGAACATCAGCCGGAGATGCCGAAACGCTCAACTGGATTCTGGCCGCCGATAGTGCCTCATTAGGTTATGTCGGGCATACCCTGGATTCCCTGGCTACCTATGATAATGAGTGGAATATCCAGTTGCGCTGCGCCGCCAGAGACGTTGAGGTAAGCGAAGACGGTCTGGTTTATACCGTGACCATTAGAGATGACCTAAAGTGGAGCGATGGGTCTCCGGTTACGGCTGAAGATTATGTCTACACCCTGAAGGATTTGATGTTCTCCGACTGGCTCAATTACACCTACCAGAGCGACTGGCAAGAACAGGTGAATGACGAAACAGTGTTTGTCACCCCTGAAGTAGTTAATAAGACCACCTTTACCATAACCCGTCAGACGGTTGACCCCGAATTTATATACACGGTGCGCAATCTGACCCCCTACCCCAAATATATCGCCACTAAATACGAAGGTGATATTGATGCCTTCACCCAGGCTCCAGAATTTAATAATTTGACCTACACCGGGAACCTGGGACCATATAAGTTCGTGGAATGGATAAGAAATGACAAGTTTGTCGTCGAGCGAAACCCGGAGTATTATCTCGGCAAAGACATTAGCGCCCCTTATTTTGAGCAGTATATCGTGAAGCTCTTTGGCACTCCAGCCACCTGCCACGCCGCCCTTGAAGCCGGAGATATCGCTTATGCCGGTATCGACCCCCCTCATGTGGCTAAGTTCAAAGCCATAGAACGGATTAATGTCTATACTGTGCCTACCACCGGTTATCTGTTACTGGCGTATAACCTGAGAGATAATGGCTGGGAAGGGCTTAAGCAGAAAGAGGTGAGGCAGGCTCTGTCTATGGCCATAAGCAAGGAACTGCTGATAGAAAAGGTGCTTTTTGGCTTTGGTGAGCCTGCCTACAGCTTCATACCTAAACCCTCACCCTGGTATGTATACATTGCTACCGCCAAATATGGGGTTGAGCCTCTACTGGATGAAGAAAAGGCTAAAGAACGGTTACTTGAGACGGGCTATGCTACCCAGAGAGCTGACGGCAGCATAGAAGTTGCTGATAAAGAAGGCAAACCGCTCAAACTGACCCTGGTAACTAACTCCGGGAACGATATACGCGAAAATGTAGGGCACCTGGTGAAGGAAGAGTTGTCAGCTATTGGCATTGAGGTAGAACTCAAATTTGTCCCCTGGGCAACCGAACTGAGAAAATACCTTATGAATAAGGTTCCCGGCACCGAGCAGGAACTGGGATACAATAATGGCCCCAGAGCCGTAAGTGAAGAGCCCTGGGACTTGATGGTAATGGGCTTCAATACCCACCCCCTATCGCCTTCAGGCCAGGATGTCTTTTATGCTACCCAAGGCGGCTTAAACTTCTGGGGCTATTCCAATAGCCGGGTTGATGAGTTGTTCCAAAGGATAAAGTCAGAGGAAGCCCTTGACGAAGGGGTGAGGAAGCAATTATATGCTGAGCTATCCCAGCTTGTTGCTGAGGAACAGCCGGTGAATTTCCTCGCTTTTCAGCTGGCCAACGCCGGCTTCCAGAAGAACGTCAAGGGGATAGAACCGGGCATAAACATGGGGTATAACTATCACCTGTGGTATTTTGAGTAGCCTATTCCAATCAAGCTCGTTAAAACCCTGCTTATCAGGATGAGGTGAACTTTGGGGGTAGAGAAACCGCAAGCGCTTCTGGGTAATTTCTCCCTGCCCATACCTGAAGCCTACTGTAGAACCAATGAAAAAGACCTGGCTTAGAGATTACATCATTAAAAGGCTACTTTTGGCGATATTTATCGCCTGGGCAGTACTAACCATCACCTTTGTTCTGGTCAGGGTGGGACCGACATCACCAGCCGACAAATATCTGGCTAACCTGACCGCCCGGGGGCAGGATGCGGCACAGGTGGTGGCTGCCATAGAGGCTAGATATGGGGTTGATATCCCAATATATGAGCAATACATAAATTATATAGTCAACCTGGGACGTGGGGATTGGGGGTGGTCATTAAGCACCTCAATGCCGGTAATGGAGCTAATTAAAACCCACTGGATTTACTCCTTTCAGTTAATATTTCTGAGCTCCATTTTGGCGGCTTTAATAGGTATCTTAATCGGCATTTATTCTGCTGTCAGGCAATACAGTAAGACCGATTACATAGCTACCTTTTTCTCTTTCATTGGTATATCTATCCCCAATTTCTGGCTGGGCGTGATGCTTATTCTCCTCTTTTCGGTGAAGCTGGGACTATTCAAGACCTATTATGATACCGGTATACCCCTCTTTTCCTTAGCCAATCTCCAGCAGTTAATTTTGCCGGTGATTACCCTTGGTACCGGGATGATGGCAGCCTATACCCGGTATACCCGGTCGGCAATGCTGGATAATTTGAGAAAGGAGTTCGTCAGGACCGCCAGAGCCAAAGGACTACCGGAAAGGACAGTCATCGGCAAGCATGTCTTCAGGAATGCTATTCTGCCTTTAATCACCATCATTATGTTTGATTTGGGCAGCATCGTCTTTGGCGGCGCCTACCTCACCGAGATTATCTTTGGCATCCCCGGCTTAGGCCAGATATCCTTCAATGCCATCTTTGCCGATGATTATGCGGTAGTCGTCGCCGTAACCGTTATCTCAGCCTTCTTGATATTGATGATTAACCTCATAACTGATATTACCTATACCTACCTTGACCCGAGGATAAGATATGACTAACCGACTAAAGAACATCAAGCCTATAGCCCAAAAAGTCGGCGATGTTAAGAACTCTATTTTTATCACCGTCATCGCTCTTCTGGGCATAACTCTTTTACTGGACATTTTTGTAGTTGAGAAGATTTTCAACCCACTTACTTACCTCTATATTGTCCTGGGCATATTGTTTGTCCGGTATGGAATACCGCTCCTCTACACCAGCCGGAGATTAATTCAATACTACTGGCAGAGAGCCAGCCGGAACAAACTGGCTGTTGGTGGATTAGCCTTCATTCTGTTTCTAATCCTGCTGGCTTTAATCGGTCCTTTGTTCACTGCTGACCCAACCGCGGTCAACTTTGAGGAGAAAAACCTGCCGCCACCGGGTTTCACCCTTGAGGAATCGGTCTATGACCTCAAGACGGGGCAATTTATCACCAATAGAATAACCGGAACCACCCAACACCCCCTGGGCACTGATGATAAGGGGCGGGATTTACTGGCGATGATAATTTCCGGAGCCAGAGTCTCTTTGCAGGTTGGTCTATTTGCCACCGGTATCGCTATAGCCCTGGGGACGCTTATTGGTGTTACTGCTGCCTATTTAGGTGGCAAGATGGACAATGTCCTGATGAGATTCACTGATATTATGATGACCTTCCCCTTCTTCCTGTTGTTAGTGTTCATCGTTTTTATCTTTGGTCCCAACCTAGCTCTTATCGTCATTGTAATCGGTCTTACCGGCTGGACGGGCACCGCCCGGCTAATCAGGAGTGAAACCCTTTCATTAAGGACAAGGGAATTCATTATGGCTTCCAAAGCCTTGGGAGCAAGCGATGGCAGAATCATTCTGTCCCATCTTATCCCCAATGTCATTAGCCTGATTATAGTAATAGCCACCTTATCTATCCCCGGGGTAATCTTAGCCGAAGCTGCCTTGAGCTTTATCGGTTTAGGTGACCCCACCGTAGCCAGTTGGGGGATGATTCTAAAAGCGGGGCAACAAAATCTGGATACTACCTGGTGGGTAGCCGTAGCCCCGGGCATTATGCTCTTCCTCACCGTGCTTGCCTTTAATTTCCTAGGCGATGGGCTCAGGGACGCCTTTGACCCCAGGAGTAACGTTTGATATGACTGAGACAATTTTAAGAATTAGAAATCTGAGGACATATTTTTTCACCCGGCGGGGTACGGTTAAGGCAGTAGACGGCATCGATTTTGACCTTCTGAAGAGCAAATGCCTGTGTCTGGTGGGCGAATCCGGCTGCGGGAAAACAGTGACCGCGCTGTCTATTTTAGGTTTAATTGATAGTCCACCGGGCAGGATAGTCGGCGGCGAAATATACTACAACAATCTAAATCTACTGGAATGTCCCCCTGACCAGCTCAGGCGTATCAGAGGCAAAGAAATTGCCATGGTCTTTCAGGATGCGCAATCAGCCCTCAATCCAGTATTCACCATAGGTAACCAGATAGTGGAGCAGGTAAAGCTCCACCTCGGGGCGACCACGCGGGAGGCAAAGGAAAAGGCGCTAAGCCTGCTGGAAGAGGTGGGCATACCAACACCGGAAAAAGTGGCTAACTATTATCCTCACCAGTTATCCGGTGGGATGAGACAGAGAGCCATGATAGCCATGAGCTTGTCCTGTGACCCGCAAATCCTTATTGCTGATGAGCCAACCACGGCGGTTGATGTAACGGTAAAAGCCCAGATTCTGGACATTTTTAACCAGCTCAAAAATACCCGGCAGATGTCCCTCCTCTTCATAACTCACGACCTGGGTATAGTTTCCGAAATTGGGGATAGGATTCTGGTCATGTACGGCGGCAGGGTCGCTGAAGCCGCTACCGTTTCAGGATTACTCAACAATCCCAAACACCCGTACACCGCTAGCTTGATTAGGTGTTTGCCCGATATAACCCAAGTAAAAGATAGACTTGAGACCATACCCGGAACTGTGCCCAGCCTTATTGACCCCCCTGGTGGCTGTCTTTTCCACCCCCGATGCGATAAAGCTCTGGCTATTTGCCGGGAGGAGACGCCGCCACCGTTTATTGTTGCCGAGGGGCATACTGTCTTCTGCCATCTATATTCTCACCTTGAAAGGTAAAATGGGATAATGTTGAACCATAAGCTACTGGAAGTAGAGAATTTAAAGAAATACTACCTAATTACCGGCGGGCTACTTGCCCGACAGGTTGGTGAAGTAAAGGCAGTTGATGGGGTATCTTTTTATATTAAAGAGGGAGAAACCCTGGGGTTAGCCGGTGAATCAGGATGTGGGAAATCCACTCTGGGCAGGATAATATTGAGATTAGAGGAGCCGACCGAAGGGGAAATTATTTACCAGGGAATCAATATCACCAGGCTGGGCAAGAAGGAACTACGAAGATTACGAAAGCAAATCCAGATAATATTTCAGGACCCCCAGTCCTCTCTCGACCCAAGGATGACGGTCAACCAGTCCATAGGCGAGGCTCTACTCATCCACGGTATGAAAGATGAGAAGGAACGGGCAAAAAGAGTGGTAGAGATACTGGAGCGAGTCGGCTTGGAAGCCCAACACGCCTGGTGCTACCCTCACGAGTTCAGTAGCGGACAGAGGCAACGCATCGGCATTGGTCGAGCGCTGGCGGTAAATCCCAAGCTTATTATCGCTGATGAGCCGGTAAGCGCCCTGGATGTTTCTATTCAGGCTCAAATCTTAAATCTAATGCTAGACCTGCAGACGGAATTTGGTCTGGCATATTTATTCATTGCCCACGATTTATCGGTGATAAGACAAATCTCCCACCGGGTGGCCATAATGTATCTGGGCAAAATTGTTGAGCTAGCCGAAAAGGGTGAGATTTTCCAGAATCCCCTTCATCCCTATACCGAGGCGTTACTATCTGCCATCCCCAATATAAGGCAAAGGAAGAAGGCTAGAATCCTGCTCCCGGGTAGTGTTCCCTCTCCCTTGAACCCTCCCGCCGGCTGCCGCTTCCACACTCGATGCCACCGGGTATTACCAATTTGTGATAAAGAAGAGCCACCGCTCAAGGATGTCGGGGAGGGACACCTGGTAGCGTGTCATTTGTATTAGGCCTAATTTTGCTAATAGCTTACCGTGGCGAGGCGGACTAAATTATAGATGACCTTCTAGCGACCTTTTATCTCGTAGGAGCTAAAAATGAAGTCCAGGTCGTCCTGCAAAGCCGAAATCTTCTCCCGGGAAAAGAGCTTTTCATCTATATCCAGCATTACCTTGGTTTCACCTTTAGCTGAGCCTACGATATGGGCTCTGAGGCATTCCTTTTCCGCCTTGCCCGACTCACCTTGAACCTTGAAGGTTAGTGTGCCCCGAGAGATAAATGATGACGAGTCAGTAGGCAGAGAGTATGTTTCAAATTTTGCCTCACCTATAACCGCTCCTTGCTTGAGGACAAAATCTCTCACCTCATCATATAGCAACTCAGGCTTTACATCTTGGTATGTTTTCCTAATCTGCACCTGATTCCCCGCATTTATTATACTCTATATCGGAAGTTTATATAATAGAGCTTTGCCAATTTTTGTCAAGGAGATTATTTATTAACCTCACCCCTTTAGATTTTTATTAGGTAACCCCATCCCCTTTATCCTTGCCAAAGCAGGCAAGGACTTTATCCCCTTCATTCGTGAAATTATAAACTCTAATTTCTAAATCCTAAACAAATTCAAAATTCAAATCCCTAAAGTCTAGAATTTAGTATTTAGTATTTTTATTAAATAGGGGCTCCGCCCCTCTAACACCCCTGACTCTTACTCTTGAACAGGGGCTTCGCCTCCCTTTGACTCTCCTTAAAAGGAGAGGGGAAGAGTTTTTAGCAAAGGGATTTAAAGGGGCGAAGCCCCTTTAAGAATTTCTCTTCCCTCTCCCCTTATGAAGGGGAGAGGGATAAAGGGTGAGGGGTTGTTAAACAATCTTTTATTAAGGGAAGGGGGGGCAGGGGGATAGGTTGCTAAACAACCTAGATAGCAAGCCTTCTTGATTTTACCTTCAGCATAAGATATACTTGTATACTTGTTAACAGATTTATTAAACAACAATTAATCATAAGGAAGGGATTCAAGATTGCCAAATAGAGTTACTATTAAGGACCTTTTAGAATCTGGTGCCCACTTTGGGCATCAGACCAGTCGCTGGCATCCTCGTATGAAGAGCTACATTTTCACTAAGCGCAACGGTATTCATATTATTGACCTAGAACAAACCGTCAGCATGTTAGACAAGGCTTGCGACTTTATCCAGCAAGTAGTAGAGGAGGGCGGCACTATCCTTTTTGTCGGCACTAAAAAGCAAGCCCAGGAAACTATTGAGGAAGAGGCTAATCGCTGTGGTATGTATTATGTCAACCAACGTTGGCTGGGAGGAGTGCTGACTAACTTTGCCACTATCCAAGCCCGTATTGACTATCTCGTCCGCTTGGAGGACCAGCAAACTAGAGGGGAATTTGACTGCCTACCTAAAAAGGAAGCCCTAAAACTAGGGGAGAAAATCTCACGCCTTAATCATCAGATGGGTGGTTTCAAAGAGATGACCAGCCTGCCCGATGCTCTATTCATTGTTGACCCTACCAAGGAAAGGATTGCTCTAGCTGAAGCCAAGCGTACAGGAATACCAGTGGTAGCTATAGTAGATACTAATTGTAACCCCGACGATATAGACCACCCCATTCCCGCCAACGACGATGCTATTAGAGCCATAAAACTGATATGTAATAAAGTTGCTGATGCCGTTATTGAAGGCAAAACCGGTGAGGTAGTGATTCCGACAGAGGAAGGTGAGGAAAGGGGTCTAGAGGAACTTAAAGTTACCGAGACTACCGAACCTGCTACTTTCACCCCGAATGAATAATAAAAACAGAGAGGGAGAAGTTGAAAATTCCAACCACCAGAGTAAAGGAGCTAAGAGACCAGTCTGGAGCCGGGGTTATGGATTGTAGAAATGCCCTACTTGAAGCCGAGGGGGACATAGAAAAGGCGCTCGAAATTCTAAAGCAGAAAGGCTGTCTTCAGGCACAAAAGAAAGCAGAACGTGCCGCCACTCAAGGAGTGATTGAAGCTTACATCCATACCGGTGGGCAAATAGGAACCATGGTTGAAGTCAACTGTGAAACTGACTTTGTAGCTCATACTGACGAATTCAAGGAACTGGCTCACCACCTGGCAATGCAAGTAGCCGCCATGCCTCCCCACTTCGTCTCAAAAGAAGAAGTCCCCGAAGGAGCTGAGATAGAACCTCAATCAGCTTGCCTGCTTCTCCAGCCTTTCATTAAAAACCCCGACAAGACCATTCAGGATATTATAAACGAAACTATTGCCAAGGTGGGAGAGAATATCAAAGTAAGTAGATTTGCTCGATTTGAAGTAGGCAGTTAGGTATTTAACAAAATGACCACTACCAAATATAAACGAGTTCTACTCAAGCTTAGTGGCGAGGCTTTCCGTGGCGAAGCCGACTATGGTATTGATGCCGCTACCCTAACCAAGATAGCTAAGCAAATTAAGCAGACGATAGAAATGGGGGTGGGGGTAGCTATTGTGGTTGGTGGCGGCAACATCTGGCGCGGGGCTAAGGCTGAACAAGAGGGAATGGACAGGGTCACTGCTGACTACGCCGGGATGTTAGCCACAGTGATAAATGCCCTGGCTCTCCAGGATGCGCTGGAAAAGGAAGGGGTAACTACCAGAACCCAGTCATCTATAGGCATTCAACAGGTAGCTGAACCCTATATCAGACGCCGGGCTATTCGTCACCTGGAGAAAGGTAGAGCCGTTATCTTCGCTGGGGGTACCGGCAATCCATATATGACTACTGACACCGCTGCCTCCCTACGAGCTATAGAGATTGAAGCTGAAGTCCTACTTATGACCAAGAATAATGTTGACGGCATCTATAGTGCTGACCCCCGCAAGAGTCCTAATGCCAAGAAGTTTGACAAACTTACTCACCAAGAAGCCTTAAATATGCGTCTGGAAGTAATGGATACCACCGCCCTTTCTTTATGTCTGGAAAACAAGCTGCCTATAATTGTTTTTGACCTTCAAGCCCCCCGCAGTATAGAACGAGCGGTAATCGGTGACTCTATTGGTACCCTAGTGTCCAACGAATAAGAAAATGGCTAGCCGCACTCTATGGACTATTGAAGAAAAAATGCAAATATCTGTTGAGGGCTTGAAGAGGGAGTTAGCCACTATTCGCACCGGGCACGCCACCCCCGCCTTAATAGAGCATATCAAGGTGGAATATGCTGGCGTTCCCACTCCACTCAATCAAATTGCTGGTATTTCGGCGCCTGAAGCCAGGCTCCTCGTCGTCCAACCCTGGGACCCAGGCAGTATACATAACATAGAAAAAGCTATCCTGAAGTCAAACCTGGGGCTAAATCCGACTAGTGATGGGCGTATAATTCGGGTGAATATTCCACCACTTACTGAAGAGCGACGACGGGAGCTAATTAAGATGGTGCGAAGTAGAGTTGAGGAAAGAAAGATTGCAATACGCAACCTAAGACGTGAAGCCATGGAAGAACTAAAGGGGCTAGAGAAAAATAAGGATATATCACAGGATGAGCTTAAGCGCGTCCTAGACCAGCTACAAAAGCTTACCGATAGCTTCACAGCCGATACCGAGCAAATTGGACGAGATAAAGAAGCCGAACTTATGGAGGTCTAGCTAAGGTTAAAGAGGTTTAATATTGAGTGGCAAAACAGTAGGTACTTCATCAACAATGAAAAGGATTGCTCTACTCCCCAATCATGTAGCCATTGTGCCCGACGGTAATGGTAGATGGGCAGAGCAGCACGGGTTACCCAGGCTTGAGGGGCATCAGGCAGGGGCAGAAAACATGCGCCGCATGGTCGAATACCTTAATGAATACCCAATAAAATATGTAACCCTTTATGGTTTCTCTACGGAAAACTGGAGCCGACCCGAAGATGAGGTTAGAGGTTTATTCCAGCTGCTGGGGGAGTTTATAGATAAATGTGTCTCAGAATTTTATGAGAATGGTATCAAACTCCGTCACCTTGGTCGCCTTAATGAACTCCCGCAAAATCTGCAACAAACAATAAATAGAGCGGCAGAGCTAACTAAAAACAATACCAGAATGACACTTGGCCTCGCCTTCAATTACGGAGGACGCGCTGAGATTATAGATGCCGTGCGCTGCCTGGTAGCTGAAGGTATCCCACCCCAAAACATAGACGAAATTTTATTTAATAACTACCTTTATACCGCCGGCTTACCCGATGTTGACCTGTTAATTCGCACTGGTGATGAGCTCCGTCTTAGCAATTTTTTAATCTGGCAAACAGCTTACAGCGAATACTACTTTACCGATGTTCTATGGCCCGACTTTGATAAAAAAGAGGTGGAGAAAGCACTAATAGCCTATAGCCAGAGGAAAAGGCGCTTCGGCGGACTACAAAGAGGCAAAAAGGGAAACAGAGTAAACAGCATTACTCCCGGCAACACGTAGCTAAAGTCTATTTAATAACCTAACCCCTTGTGTCCCCCTCCCCCTGATGAGGAGAGGGGGAATCGGTTATGTAAGAGGGGCTTTGCCTCTCGGTAACACTCTTTACTCCAGAGAGGTAAAGGGAAATCTCATGCTTAAGAAAAGGGCCATAACTGCACTATGGGTTATTCCTCTCCTCGTCGCGGCTATTTGGTTTGACCAACCATTGCCCTGGTTCACCATAGTAGTGGCTATCTGGGGACTGCTGGCTGCCTTTGAATTCTATAAAATGGTGGCGGTAGCCAAGGTGCCGCCCCTTACCTGCTTCGGGCTAATCTGGACATTGCTATTTATCTTGAGTCCCCATTTTGATTATGCCACTCTTATACCACTGCTATTAACCTCGGCAGTGATACTACCCCTAATCTACCTTGTAGGACGCCAGCAGAAGGAGGCTTTCACTAGCTGGGTATGGACAATAGCCGGAATTCTCTACCTAGGGTGGATGCTAAGTCATTTTGTCGCTCTGAGGGGTCTAGATACAGGCAGAAATTGGGTATTTTTTGCCCTGTTTACCACCTTTGCTTCTGATACCGCTGCCTTCTTCATCGGCAGAGTCCTGGGCAGACACCGCCTTGCCCCGCATATTAGCCCCGGCAAAACCTGGGAAGGCGCCATAGCTGGCGTCTTTGGTGCCATCATAATTAGCTTGCTTTTTATCACACCCAATCTCTTTACTGTACCCAATCCCCTCTATCTTCAGGATTTTAGCTACTGGCAGGCAATACTTTTAGGCTTACTGGTCAGTGTCTTTGGGCAACTTGGCGACCTGATAGAGTCCCTGCTCAAACGCAACATGGGAGTAAAGGACTCAAGCCAGCTAATACCTGGACATGGTGGCTTCCTTGACCGTATAGACAGCATTGTCTTTGCTGGCGTAGTGGTATATTATTATGTAATATGGGTGGTATAGTAAAGCAACTAGCTGTTCTGGGCTCAACCGGCTCCATAGGTCAGCAAACGCTTCAAGTAGTCCGTGCCTTACCTGACCGGTTTCATATAGTTGGGCTGGCGGCGGGGAAGAACCTTGAGCTACTGACCAAGCAAGTCAATGAGTTCAGACCCAGATTTATCTACTACCAGGATAGAGAGACACGGGTTCGCCTGACTAACGGGGAATATGAATTCCTATCACCGGAAGACATCGCCCGTCACCCTCAAGTGGACACCGTGGTCATCGCTACCCCCGGGAAGTCAGGGCTGAGCCCGACACTGGCGGCAGTGAAAGCCGGCAAAAGGGTCGCCCTGGCCAACAAGGAATCGTTAGTCATGGCCGGCGAGATTATCACCGATGAGGCAAACCTAAATGGAGCCCAGATTCTGCCTATTGATAGTGAACACAGCGCTATATGGCAATGCCTCAGAGGCGAAATGCAACCACCGGTCCAGATTATGCTGACGGCATCAGGGGGGCCTTTCCTTCACTATTCACCAGCGCAGCTAAATAAAGTTACCATTGACCAAGCACTAAAGCACCCCTCGTGGCAGATGGGAAGGAAGGTTACCATTGACTCGGCTACCCTGATGAACAAGGGGTTGGAGGTAATTGAAGCCCACTGGCTATTTAACCTGCCTTTTGAGGATATCAAGGTTTTAATTCACCCCCAGAGCATTATACACTCTATGGTAGAATTCGCCGACGGCTCAACTAAAGCCCAGTTAGGTTACCCTGATATGCGCCTACCCATTCAATATGCCCTGTCCTACCCGGAACGGCTAGCCAACCCCCAGCTCCCCCGGCTTGACTGGAGTCGGATTAATAGCCTCACCTTTGAGTCACCTGACCTGGATACCTTCCCTTGTCTCAGGTTAGCCATTGAGGCGGGGAGGAAGGGGGAGACTTACCCGGCGGTGCTTGGCGGCGCCGATGAGGTAGCTGTGGAACTCTTCCTATCACAACGCATTAAATTTACCGATATTGCCCACCTTGTAGAGCAAGCGCTGGAACAGCATCAAGTTATAGCTTACCCCAATCTGGAGGGAATACTAGCCGCTGATGCCTGGGCGAGGCGAAAAGTCACGGAACTGGCCACCGGAGATAACCCATGGTAATTAATATCATAATAGGTGTAGTTGTTCTGTCAGTGATTATCCTTGCCCACGAACTGGGGCATTTTATTACTGCCAAAGCTTCCGGGGTAAAAGTGGAAGAATTCGGCTTGGGCTTCCCCCCACGATTATTCGGGGTAAGACGGGGGGAAACACTATACTCACTGAATGCGATACCCTTTGGCGGTTTTACCAAGATGGCCGGCGAAGAAGACCCCAAGGCGCCAAGGAGTTTAGCCAGTAAGGGCATCGGCACCAGGCTACTGGTGCTCAGTGCCGGCTCACTAATGAATATCCTGCTGCCTCTCCTTCTGTTCTCAATTGCCTTTATGGTTCCCCATAACCTGGTAGTCGGACAGGTACTAGTAGAAGAGGTAGCCCCGAATTCGCCAGCCGCCAGGGCTGAGATTGAATCTGGAGACTTATTACTCAGCATAAACGGGGAACCACTGCCCAATAGCGGTGAGCTAAACCGCCTTGTTTACCTCAACCTGGGTAATGAAATTACCATTCTTGTTAAACACCTTGACTCAACTGCCAAGGATGTTCAGTTAATACCCCGATGGAAACCGCCAGAAGGTGAGGGAGCGATTGGCATTTGGCACACTACATCAAATCCAACCACTATTAGCCAGCATGAGCCCTTGTGGAAGGCAATACCTATGGGAGCCAGGGAATGTATAGAAACCTTTGTTCTATATAAGAATGGAATAATCAGCGTGATTATTGGGGCAGCCCCGGCAGTAGTAGCTGGACCGGTAGGTATTGCCCAACTAACCGGGGAGATAGCTAGGGTAGGGATAAGCCCGTTACTGGAATTTGCTGCCTTAATTAGCTTAATACTGGGTATATTAAATCTATTCCCTCTCCCCGCCTTAGATGGTGGTAGAATTGCCTTTGTCCTTCTGGAATGGTTCCGCCGGGGCAAGCGCGTGTCACCCAGAATAGAAGGGCTGGTGCACTCCATTGGCTTCGCCATGCTAATCGGACTAATGCTGGTAATCACCTACCAGGATATTTTGCGCATCATAAGCGGAGGCAGCCTGATACCATAAATCAGTCTCATTTATCAAGGGAAGCTTGAAGGGGCTTAGCCCCGGCTAATAAGTTAAGAGATTATTTGGTAACCTATCCCCCTGCCCCCCTTCCCTTAACCAAGGGAAGGGGGGAGTGCAGGTGAGAGAGGGGCTTTGCCCCTCTCTAAAATCTCTTCCCAATAGGGGTTTAAGGGGCGGAGCCCCTTCAAAAACCACTCCTCCCCCTCTCCTTTGAAGGAGAGGGGGATAAAGGGGGTGAGGTAGGTAAATAGTCCCATGAACCTGCGGAGAAAAAGTAAACCAATTCAAATTGGCAAGGTAACTGTCGGCGGTGGCGCTCCCATCGTGGTGCAGTCTATGACTAAGACCGACACTCGTGATGTTATGTCAACTATTGCCCAAATCAAGGAGCTTGAAGATTGCGGCTGCGAACTGGTGCGAGTGGCAGTGCCTGATATTGAAGCCGCCCGGGCGATACGAGATATAAAAAGAGGCGTTTCCATACCCGTAATTGCCGACATTCACTTTGATTACCGGCTGGCTTTAGAAGCCCTGAAGGCTGGTTGCGATGGGCTGCGGTTAAACCCGGGCAATATCGGCGAGCCGGAAAAGGTCAAGGCTATAGCTCAAGCTGCCAAAGAAAGAAACGTCCCCATCCGTGTCGGGGTCAATGCCGGCAGCCTGCCCAGAGCCGCCAATCCTAAATTAACTATCGCCCGGCAAATGGTAGATGCCGCCTTACACCAGATTCACCTGCTGGAGAGCCTGGACTTTGACCTGATTAAGGTCTCCCTCAAAGCCTTTGATGTCCCGACTACCATTGGCGCCTACCAGGATATTGCCCAGAAGATACCCTACCCTCTGCACATCGGTATTACTGAAGCCGGCCCGCCCAGAACGGGCATTATCCGCAGCACGGTAGGCATCAGCACCCTGCTCTACCTCGGCATTGGTGATACTATCCGGGTTTCGCTCACCGCCCACCCCCGAGAAGAGGTAATTGCCGCTTATGAAATTCTGAAGAGCCTGAACCTGCGCCAGCACGGTCCGATATTAGTCAGCTGCCCCTCCTGCGGTCGGGCTGAGGTTGATATTGTAAAATTAGCTGAGGCGGTAGAGGAAAGATTATTAAAGGTTGATAAGCCGATAAAGGTGGCGGTGATGGGCTGTGTGGTCAACGGACCCGGCGAAGCCAAAGACGCCGATATCGGCATCGCCTGCGGCAAAGGCAAAGCCGTCCTCTTCAAAAAAGGCAAGAAGCTCAGAACCATAGAGGAAAGGGATTTCGTGACGGCACTAATGGCAGAAGTGGAGAGGTTTTAGCTATGGGAGACGGAACAGAACAAAATCCCTTTACCCGCGAAGATGTGCTCAAAGCCATAGAAGAAAATGGCGGAACAGCCGAAGGTCTTGACCTGTCTGGGGCAGTATTTGAGCAAGGGATTGACCTGCACGGTCTCGACCTTAAAGGGATTATTCTTAATGGAGTGGATTTGCCGAGCGCTCAGCTCCTTCATGCTGACCTTCAGTATGCTAAATTTAACCCGCATAATTCCAAGCCTGCAAATCTTGAAGGCGCTGACCTGCGAGGTGCACATTTGGAATATGCCGAACTCAAGGGTGCTGAGCTTTGCGAAGCAATCTTTGGGTTATCAGGAGAGTTATCGCATATGAAAGCACACCTCGACAATACTGACCTTCGGGGTGCCAAGCTGTTTCGTGCTGATTTTAATGGTGTGTTTTTCTACGATACAAAACTTGAGGGCACTTTCATTCGTGGTGCTGATATTACCGAAGCTCATTTAGGTGACGCTGATTGGGGTAACTATAAAATCGGAGAGGAGATAAAATATAAAGACTACTACAGTGCGGAACACCGATACAGGCAACTAAAGATATGGTATACCCAATCTGGATATTATGACATAGCGGGAGAGTTTTTCTTCAGGGAGATGGAAGCCAAAAGAAAGGGCGTAAAGTGGTGGCCACAACCTTGGCATAGGACATGGTCTGCGTTTCATTCTTTTGTTTCTGGCTATGGAGAAAGACCGCTAAGAGTTGTAAGATGGGGAGCGCTAGTTCTATTTGTGTCAGCTTTGCTGTACTTCTTTCTTCGTGGTGTAGCTCCATATAACCTGTCTTTGCAGGCTTTCCTAGGTAGCCTGTACTATAGCGCAGTGTCCTTCACCGCACTAGGATATGGTCCCTGGTTCACCGGCGCCTCGGTGCGCAGTTGGGTACAGGGTGCTGGATCAGCAGAAGCTTTCATCGGGGTTTTTACAATAGCGCTATTCTTGGTAACTTTTACCAGAAAAATGAGAAGATAAGGGGAAGCTTGAAGGGGCTTCGCCCCTTCATTAACCACCCTCCCCCTCCCTTACAAGGGAGGGGGATAAAGGGGGTAGGTTGCTAACAAATTTATAAAGGGGGTGAGGTAGAAAGAATCTAAACTACTAGAATGAACCGGTTCAACATGGTTTAATACTTTGAGTTCTCGTATTGCCTAAAGAAGCGGGTGGTAAACAATTATCAACTATTTAAGGAGGTTATGAGCTAATGAAAAAAGCTATCGTGGTCGGGCTGGCATTAATTCTGATGCTTTCGTTTGTAATTTCATGCGGGATACCTCAGGAAGAATATGACAAGGTAAGCAGTGACCTTGCCGCCGCTCAGACGCAGATTCAATCGCTGCAAGATGACTTGACCGCAGCTCAGGCACAAGTTCAATCGCTGCAAGGTGATTTGGCTGAAGCCCAGGCACAAATTCAGCCCCTGCAAGACGACAAAGAGGCTGCCGAGGAAAAGCGTGCCCAAGCATTGGCTTATGCCGAGTATTTGGATATACTTCTGTATTCACTTTTTGAGGAAGCTGGGCTTACTCCCCGCTTCGCATTTGAAGATGAAATTGATTGGATGATAGAGCTAAAAACTAGAGCCGACGACATAGGAGATGCCGAGCTAAGTAATTACCTTAAGGAACTAGAGCAACGCAGTGAAGCAGCAATGGAGCGGATGTGGCAGTATTGCTTGGATAGAATAGAGAAAGCCCTAAAGTGAACGGATTCTCATTGAGTTTTGCCTCTCTCTAGAATCTCTTCCTAATAGGGGTTTAAGGGGCGGAGCCCCTCTTGTAAAACCCTAAATCCTAAACCCTAAATCCTAAACCCTAGGGATTTGAATTTTGAGCTTGTTTAGTCCTTCACCTGTGAAGGATTAGAAATTAGAATTTGTGATTTCACCAAAAGAGGGGGTGAGCTAGAAAGAATCCAAACTACTAGAATAAACTTGCTCACTATGGTTTAATACCTCAAGTTGTCCTACTGCCTGTAATTTAAAAAGAAGGAGAACAAAATGGAGAGAACATGGAAACCGACCACTGCCGGCATCTTGACCATAGTTGCCGGGGTTTTCAATTTGATTGCGGGTATAACTCTTGCCTGTGTAGGCACAGATTGCTTAGGTCCACTTACCGGCTTTACAGTTGCCGGGGTTATGTGGTTCGGGGTAATTGGTACGCCATTAATTATTATCGGGATAGTCGCCATAGTAGGTGGTATCTTTGCTTTGAGGAGAAGAGTCTGGGGGCTGGCGCTGGCTGGAGCCATTTGCGCCCTCTTCCCACCGCCTATTATCGCCTTGGGGCTATTGTCTATTATATTCCTAGCCCTATCAAAAGAGGAGTTTGCCTAGAGTCAATTAGCGGTAAATGAAAAGTGCGGATATCAAAGCTATTTGGTAAGACACAGAGAGAGGTGCCGGCTGAGGCAGAGACAGCCAGCCACCAGCTACTGCTAAGAGCCGGAATGATACATCAGGTAGCCGCCGGGGTATATTCCTATTTGCCCTTAGCCTGGAGGGTGCTCAAGAAAATAGAGAATATAATCCGTGACGAGATGGATAAAGCCGGCGGGCAGGAGCTACTGCTCCCCGTTCTCCAGCCTCTAGAGTTGTGGCAGGAAACCGGACGAGACCTCGCCTTTGGCAAAAGCCTGTTTATCCTCTCTGACCGTAGAGACCGCAAGCTAGCCCTGGGACCAACCCATGAGGAGGTCATCACCCGACTGGTTAGCCACAATGCTAAGAGCTACCGTGACCTGCCCCTACTACTGTATCAGATTCAGACCAAGTTTCGTGATGAGCCTCGCCCCAGAGGCGGACTGATACGAGTTCGCGAGTTCACCATGAAAGACCTCTATAGCTTTGATACTGATGAAGAGGGATTAAGCCAGAGCTACGACAAGATGCTCAAGGCATACCAGAATGTCTACACTCGCTGTGGTCTGCCTACCTTACTCGTTGAAGCCGATAGTGGCGCTATCGGCGGCAAGGATTCCCACGAGTTTATGGTTATCACCGAAACTGGTGAGGACGAAATTATCTATTGCCCCGGTTGCCAGTATGCGGCTAATGCTGATAAGGCTCAGAGCATCAAGGATAAGTTAGCCGACGAGACGCTGTTACCCCTGGAAGAGGTTAACACCCCGGGTATGACCACAATTGAACAGGTATCACGTTTCCTGGGAGTACCGCAAAGCCACACCCTTAAAGCGGTATTCTATACCGCCGACGGTGAGCTAACCTTCGTGATTATCAGGGGCGACCTTGAGGTAAACGAGGTAAAGCTGAAAAACACCCTGCACTGTGTCGAGCTCCGCCTGGCTACTGAAGCCAAGGTGATAGAAAGTGGAATAGTCGCCGGCTCAGCCTCTCCTATAGGGAGCAGTGGTATCAAGATTATTGCTGACGACTCCATAACCTCAGGGGCAAACTTTGTTGCTGGCGCCAATAAACCAGATACCCACTTTAGAAATGTCAACTACCCAAGGGATTTTAAGGTTGACCTGGTAATTGATATTGCTCGAGCTCGTGCCGGAGATAAATGCCCTAGATGTGGAGGTAAACTATCATCGGCGCACGGCATTGAGGTCGGGCACGTCTTCAAACTGGGCACCTTCCTCAGTGAAAAATTGGGTGCCTTCTTCACTAACGACGAGGGCATATCCCATCCGATTGTTATGGGGTGCTATGGCATAGGTCTGGGCAGATTGTTAGCTGCTGTCATAGAACAGAACCATGATGATAAGGGCATTATCTGGCCGCTAACTATTGCTCCCTATCATATCTACCTTTGTTCGCTGTATGGGGAAGGCTCTAAGGTTTCAGAAGTTGCTGAAAAACTGTATTCTGAGCTTGAGGCTGAGGGTTTAGAGGTGCTTTTTGACGACCGCCAAGAGTCCCCCGGGGTAAAATTCAACGATGCCGACCTTCTGGGGATACCTATCCGGGTTACCATTAGTCCTCGCACCCTTAAAAGTAACAG
>DAOWJS010000010.1 GCA_030640255.1 Dehalococcoidales bacterium
AGGCATCGAAAGCATGAGCTTCAGCCACTATCTCCACTGAGTCAGCGATTAGTTCTCGACTGGGCAGGCTATATTTCATACCGGGGTGGTTCATGGCAATACCATCACAGACCGCAATAGTATTGGCCTCAAAGGGGACACCCCCTTGGCTATGCACCCCTGCCTTAACTGCCTCGGCGATATCTCGCAGGTGTATATGTCCCGGGACAATCTCGCTAAAGCTGTTAATAATGCCGATAAAAGGCTTATCCATTTCTGCCCGCGTGCAGCCTACGGCATGTAGTAAAGACCGATGTGGAGCTCGCTCTATACCCCGTTTAACCACATCGCTTTTCATACCTTCTCCGGTTCCTTTACCGTGATAATTAAAAAACCGTCCCTGTGGGGACGGATTAAAAACTCCGAAATCCCACCTTCAGCCCTGGTAACAAAACATAACATAATGCCCATAGGTTAGTCAAGCTATCTCCCCTTATATAATTAGCCTTCCATAGCTCTTACCTTATCTAACCTTCGCTCATGTCTTCCCCCCTCAAACTCGCCGGTAAGATAAGCCTCCACGATTTTAGATATCAGACCTTGTTCCGCGTTGGTTCCTAAACAAAGGATATTGGCACCATTGTGCTGGCGAGCCCGGCGAGCGCTGAATATATCATGGCACAGGGCAGCCCTTATTCCCCTAACCTTATTAGCGGCAATACTCATACCAATGCCAGTATCACATATCAAAATGCCGTGTTCAAAATTGCCCCTGGCTACCGCTTCAGCTACCTTTTCAGCGATATCAGGGTAGTCTACCGAGTCAGTAGTAAAACAGCCAAAGTCCTCATAGTTATGTCCCATCTCGGTAACTAGCTTGATAATAAATTGCTTGAGGTCTAGTCCCCTATGGTCACAGCCAATAGCAATTCTCATTACCTCAACCTCCTTAATCCTCTCTAGGGTTAAATAATCTCACATACCTGCTTGAGCTCTGCCTTTGATATAGCGCCCTCCCGCAGAACTACCGGCGTCTCCCCGGTCACATCAACTATGGTAGATTCCCTGCCACCTGAGCACCGACCACCATCAATAACTAAATCTATCTCACTACCGAATTGAGAGTAGACCTCATCAGCCGTCAATGCACTTGGCTGACCACTCAGATTAGCACTGGTGCCCACGATAGGCATCCCCAGACCTTCAACAAGGGCGACAGGAATCGGGTGAGCCGGGATGCGAATAGCTACCGTTGTCCCTCCAGCAGTGACAGTATCAGGGACTGATTTAGACCTGGGCAAGACTATGGTCAGCGCTCCAGGCAAGAAACTACGAGCTAAAAGCCAGGCAACCGGCGGCACCGGCTCAGCAACTTCGCTTATCTGCGAGGTATGAGCCAGCAGTAAAGGGAGCGCCATATTCCGTGGTCGTTCCTTTACCTGATAAACCCGCTCCACCGCCGACGGCAGGTTAGCGCAAGCCCCCAGTCCATAGACGGTATCAGTAGGAAAGGCAACTATTCCCCCTTGCTTAAGGATAGAAATGCCCCTCTCAACCTGCCTCTGGATTGGTGAAGGTAGCTTATCTAACATTGCCTTTACTATCTGTTAAGAATGACTTTCCCCTTGACGACAGTATACCATAATGGTAATCTTTGGCCATAAACATGGTTAAAAAGGGGTCAAAGCCAACCTTAAATGAGAGTCACCGGGTAGCTACCAGCGGCGATATTGAAGTTTCTACTTACTTAGAAATCGCTAAGGAAATGGGTGGTGAACAGCCGGTTGCCGCCAGGGAAGCTAGAGCTGGTGCTGAGCCTGAGACCATAATTATCATTGACTTCGGCTCACAATATAGCATGCTAATTGCCCGGCGAGTCCGTGAGTGCCAGGTATATTGTGAACTACTACCCTATGACACCCCCTGGGAGAGAATAGCCTCATTGAATCCCAAGGGATTCATCCTCTCCGGAGGACCAGCCAGTGTCTATGAGCCTGATGCTCCTCTAGCTCCGGCTTATATTTATGAAAGCCATTTGCCGGTACTGGGCATCTGCTACGGGATGCAGGTTATTACTAAACAGCTAGGCGGGCGAGTTGCACCAGGAGCCAAGCACGAGTATGGTCACGCTATCCTTCACCTGGGTGAGGTAGATTCGCCCTTGTTTGCCGATGTAGCTGCCTCCTCCCCGGTATGGATGAGCCACGCTGATAAAATTGAAGAAATGCCGCCAGGTTTTGCTGCCCTAGCCTATACTGAAAACTCGCCTGTTGCTGTTATGGGCAATGAGGATGGGATATTTGGTCTCCAGTTCCACCCTGAGGTAGCCCATACCCCCCACGGGAAGACTATCCTGAGGAATTTCGTCTACCAGATATGTGGCTGCAAAGGCAACTGGACAATGAGCAGCTTCATAAATGATAGTATAACTAGAATCAGGAAGCAGGTGAACAAGGGCAAAGTCATCGCTGCTCTATCAGGAGGGGTCGATTCGTCAGTGGTAGCTACTCTTATCCACCGAGCTATTGGTGACCAGCTTACCTGCATCTTTGTCAATCACGGGCTGCTGCGTCGTGAGGAAGTAGAGAGAACCTTTAATACCTTCCGGCTTAATCTAGGTATGAATATTATTTATGTTGATGCCAGTGAAAGATTTCTTAATCGGCTGAAGGGAATAAGAGACCCGGAGAAGAAGCGCAAAGCTATCGGCGAGGAATTCATCAGGGTATTTGAAGAAGAGGCTAAAAAAATAGGTAAGGTTGATTTCCTGGCTCAAGGAACCCTCTACCCCGATGTTATTGAGAGCGCCTCTTCAGGAAGCAAAGCCTCAGCCAAGATAAAAACCCACCACAATGTTGGCGGATTGCCAGCTAAGATGAGACTCACCTTGCTTGAGCCGCTGCGCTCCCTGTTTAAGGATGAGGTGCGTCAAGTGGGACTGGAACTGGGTTTACCTGAAGAGATGGTGTGGCGACAGCCCTTCCCCGGTCCGGGTTTAGCTATTCGTATTATCGGCGAGGTGACCGGGGAGAAACTTGAGATACTTCGTAATGCTGACTGGATTGTAATGAACGAGATTAAAAAAGCCAAGCTGTATCGTCAATTATGGCAGAGCTTTGCTATACTCACCGATGTCAAATCGGTAGGGGTAATGGGGGACTACAGGACATACGGCTATTTGGTGGCTGTCCGCGCCGTAAACAGCGATGATGCCATGACTGCCGACTGGGCACGCCTTCCCTACGACCTTCTGAATCGGATTTCCAACCGCATAGTTAATGAGGTACCCGGAGTAAACCGCGTCGTCTACGACATTACCTCCAAACCTCCGTCAACTATTGAGTGGGAGTAAAAAAGAGGTTAGCTTTGAATTGTTTTTCGAGTTATGTCAACCTCACCCCCTTTGTCCCCTCAAACCTCATTATAAGAACAACCTCATAAGAGCAAGATAATGAGCAAGAAAGTGAGCATAAGCAAGTTTTTAAGGCATTATAGGCACCAAGGATGCCTGACAATAGCTGTCAGTGGGCTTGACACAGGTGTTAAGGTTTGTTATGCTAGGTTTAGCAGTAAAAACAAGAAAAAGGTTTTTGCTGACTAAACAATAAGGAGGGGTTAGATGGAACTTGAAGTAACACGTATCAAGCAGAAGGATGTGGAGCTGTATCTGGGGTGGCTTCCTGCAAAGGAGCTAATAAATCGGGGTAAGGTGGATATGTGGAGCCCTACCTGCACTGACGGGTATCAGCGCCCTCTTGTGCCAAAGCGTGTCGGGGAAGTAGCTCACTATCTAGTGGATGCTGAAGGTGTGATGCCTACCGCCGTTTTGTTGTCGGTAAGGAGTAAAGATGTGTTCGATGAGAAGCGGTCTGTGTTAGGTATCCCTGATGAGGAACCTCTTTGGATTATTGATGGGCAGCACCGGGTTGCTGGGCTGGCTGAGGCGATGAAACAAGGGGCTCAGGAGCTTAAGGACTATCCGCTTCCGGTGGTGATTATGGTGAACCCGAATAGGTTTGATGAGATGCGGAACTTTTATGTAGTTAATAGTCGAGCTAAGTCTGTGCCGACTGATGTGGCGGAGCGCAATCTACAGCGAACACTGGCTGTGAAGGGGTGGGAGTGGCTTAAGACGAGAGAGGCTAAGGAAGAGCGCAAGGGGGAGAGGGCGCTTAACATGGCAAGGGCCGTGGGAGTGGTAGATTACTTACGTTCTCATTGCTCGGTTTGGAAAGATATGGTCGTTGTTCCTGGGGAGCCTAAACCTCACGTGTATGCGGTGAAGCAACATACGATGGTGGTTGCGATGCTTGAGGGAGCTTACAAGATTAAGGTATTAGCAGACCAAGACCCCGCCTCTCTGGGAGTTTTGTTGAGCAACTACTGGGAGGCTGCTCAGGAGATTTGGCCTGAGGCGTTTAAAGAGCCCAAATGGTATAGCGTGAGGAAAAGCAGTGGAGTGTGGGCACTAAACATGCTATTTGTGGATGTGTTTGAGCGTTGCCGAGAGGTACGGGATTACAGCAAGCCAAAGATGGTGGAACTCCTGCGGTATCTTGGGATAGATAGCGAGTTCTGGAGTAGTGACCCGGATAAGGGTGACGTTCGGACCTTTGGCTCGAGTATGAAGGCGATACGGTTGTTGCATGCCTTTATGCGGGAGCAGTTACCGCACTTGACGCTGGCTGGTCTATAGGCAGGAAAAGGGGAAGTTAGAAGGGCTTCGCCCCTTCAAAAGTAATCTCTCCCCCTCTCCTTCAAAGGAGAGGGGGATTAAGGGGGTGAGGTAGATAAAAATATTAGTCGTTGGGGGTGGAGCTAGAAGCCCAGAAGAAAAGGAGGTAACACAGACTATGAATACGGAAGAGCTAAGCCCAACAGCGCGAGACGCCTTGGAGTTTTTGCGTGACCCTCAAGTAAAAGAGGGAATCAAACAAGTGTTACAGGAAGAACTGAGGCTTGCTAAGGAGATACGTGACACGATGCCAGGAATGCAGATTTTGGATATTGGGACTATAGTGGTAAAAATTGACGACGCGATTAAAGCGGGGTTGAAAAAGTGGAGAGAGAAGCGTGAGAAAAGGCAATTAAGTGAGAAGTCATAGAGCGGAGTTTCGCTCGCTGACAAATAAGCGTTAAAGAGGTAACACCCTGAAGATACTGGTTATTGGCGGAGGAGCCAGGGAGCATACCCTGGTCTGGAAGCTGCTCCAGAGTCCTAAAGTTAAGGAGATTTATGTAGCTCCGGGCAATGCCGGCACAGCTAAAGTAGCCCGTAACCTGGCTCTTAACCCCACTGATATTGAGTCACTGGTTAAAATAGCCCAGGAAAAGGAGGTTGAGCTGGTCGTCGTTGGCCCAGAGACACCTCTGGCTAAGGGCATTGTTGACCACTTCCAGAATATAGGGATTCCCGTTTTCGGTCCGACTAAGCAAGCAGTCCAGATAGAGTCAAGCAAGGTATTTGCCAAGGAGCTTATGCAGAAATATAATATCCCCTGTGCCCGAAGCGTAAGCTTTTCTAAATACAGTAAGGCAAAGAAATATATCCAGCGACAGACACCCCCTATGGTAGTTAAAGCCGACGGACTAGCTGCGGGCAAGGGGGTAACCGTAGCCGATTCAATCCCACAAGCCCTAGAGGCTCTGGCCGACATCATGGAAGCCAGGGTCTTTGGTGCTGCCGGGGACAGGGTAATTATTGAGGAGTGTCTATCAGGAAGAGAAATGAGTTCCTTCGCTTTTACCGATGGCAACACGGTAGTCCCTATGGTAGCCGCCTGCGATTATAAGCCAGTATTTGACAACGACCAGGGTCCCAACACCGGGGGTATGGGCAGTTATAGTCCACCATACTTCTATAATCCGAAACTGGATAAGGCAGTAAAACAAACCATCCTGGAACCAGCGATAAAGGCTATGGCTCAGGAGAAAAGACGGTATCAAGGCGTTCTTTATGGTGGTTTGATGATTACCAATGATGGACCGAAAGTGCTAGAATTTAATGCCCGGTTTGGCGACCCGGAGGCTCAGGTTACCCTCCCCAAACTCAAAACCGACCTGGTAGACATTATGCTGGCAGTGATAAATGGTAACCTGAATCAAATAGAT
>DAOWJS010000081.1 GCA_030640255.1 Dehalococcoidales bacterium
AGGCTACAGAGAGCTTTGAGCTGGAAAAGCGGCTAGCCTTAGAGCAGCGTACCCGGGACCAGTTAGCTAACGTGGAGCATGCTTTGCACAAGTTTGAAGAAGGAACCTATGGCTTGTGTGATGTTTGTGGTCAACCTATAGACCCCGCCCGATTAGAAGCCCTTCCCCAGGCGAACCTGTGCTTGAGTTGTAAGGCTAAGCAAGCGAAGAATGCTAAAGGTAAATTCTCTCCAGGGTAAGTGGCGAAATGTGGTCTTTTTCCTTACTGCATTACTGATAGTGGCTGCCGACCAGTTCAGTAAGATGGGGATAAGGAACTATTTACCTGAGGGGCAATCGGTGCCCGAGACAGGATTCTTTCGACTGACTCATGTCCACAATACCGGAGGCGTCTTCGGCTTATTTCAAGGCCAATCATTCCCCTTAACTATAGTTGCCTTTATCGGTGTTGCCGTTCTCCTCGTCTATGTCCTGCTTATTCATCGTCGTTTTCCCTCTTTAGATAATAAACTAGGCAAGTCAGCCCTCGGACTCATTCTTGGCGGCACCATTGGTAACCTTATTGACCGACTTAACTTTGGCTATGTTACTGACTTTATTGATGTTGGTATTGGTGTTTGTCGCTGGCCGGCATTCAACATTGCTGATTCGGCGGTGGTTGTTGGGGTTATCATATTTGCTTACTCTCTCCGCTCCCTAGCCGGAGTTGTCAAGGACAAGGGTTGATACTTTCCTTCTCCTTTACGGGGAAGGGGCTACTTGGTAAAAACCTAAAGGGGATGGGAGTTCAAAACCTAGGGTCTTTTATCAGGGGAAGTTTGAAGGGGCGAAGCCCCTTCAAATAAAGTTACGAGATTGTTTGGTGACCTATCCCCCTGACCCCCTTCCCTAGTTAAGGGAAGGGGGAGTTCAAGAGGTTAGCCCCCTAGTAAGGAGAGTCAAAGAGAGGCGGAGCCTCCCTTGTAAAACCCTAAATCCTAAGCCCTAAATCCTAAACTTTAGGGATTTGAATTTTGAACTTGTTTAGTCCTTCACAGGTGAAGGATTAGGAATTAGAGTTTGTGATTTCACCAAAAGAGGGGGTGAGGTTGATAAATAACGTCTATAGTTTTGTAGTTGATAAGCCGGGGGCTCGTCTGGATAAGTATGTTGGTGAGAAGTGCCCGGAACTCTCCCGAACTCAGGCTCAGAGGCTTATTGCTGATGGCTATGTCACGGTTAATGGTGGTGTGGCTAAGGCAAGCCTTAAACTTGGTGTTGGTGACCGGGTGGATATTATAATTCCCCCGGCTCCGCCCAGCCCCCTGTCTCCTGAGGCTATCCCCCTGAATATCATCTATGAGGATGACGACCTTCTGGTCATAGACAAACCCTCCGGGCTGACCATTCACCCGGCGCCGGGGCACCCCAGTCATACCTTGGTTAATGCTATTCTTTCGCACTTGGCCGACCTGCCTGACGACTCACTGCGACCGGGAATTGTGCATCGGCTGGACAAGGATACCTCGGGGGTGATGGTGGTGGCCAAGAATAGCCTGGCTCAGGCTAACCTGATAAGCCAGTTCAAGGCTCATTCGGTAGTAAAAGCCTATCTGGTGTTGGTTAAGGGGCATCTCACCCCGGAGAATGGCGTTATTGAGGCACCTATCGGGCGTGACCCGCGTAACCGAAAGCGTATGGCGGTAGTGACCGAGGGTAGAGAGGCACGGACTGAATATCGTGTGATTAAGTATATAGATAACTATACCCTGCTGGAAGTCAGACCTGAGACGGGTCGCACCCACCAGATACGGGTTCATTTGTCGGCAATTGGCTATCCGGTGGTGGGGGACAAGGTCTATGGTGTAAAGTCAGCCCATTTATCACGGCAGTTTATGCACGCCTGCCGCCTGGGCTTCAAGCTGCCATCCACCGGCAAATATGTAGAGTTCACCTCCGAACTCCCCTCTGATTTGGAGCAGGCACTGGAAGATATAGCCTAAGATTGATTTATTTTAACCCCATCCCCTTTATCCTTGCCAAAGCAGGCAAGGACTTTATCCCCTTCCCCTTATCAAGGGGAAGGGGAAGATTTATAAAGAGGGGCTAACGCCCCTCTAAAACTCCCTGATTACTGCTTTGGAGCTAAGGAAAGTCAAAGAGAGGCGAAGCCTCTCTTACATAACTAATTCCCCCTCTCCTTGAAAGGAGAGGGGGACAAAGGGGGTGAGGTTAATAAACGACTTCTAGAATCTTGGTGGGTGAGGTGGTAGAATGGGGGAAATATAGAAGCCTAGCTGTTGAGGAGAAGCAAATGGGGGATGACTTTAGAATTCCCGACCGTGAGGAGTTTCGCAGAGGATTAGAGGCATTTGAAAGAAACGAGTGGCGAGGGTGTGTTTATTTCAAGGCATTAAGCCACGTTTCACAAAACTGGGGTAACCCTAGTGAAGTGGCATGGGGTATAAGTGGACTATTACATATCTGGCATCAAGGTTTCTATAGATTTGGAGACCTTGACTTTGATCAGCTACGAGAATGTATAGAGAGAAATCTTGAAGTAATAAACAAGTTCAGGAATAGAGATATTAGTAGCTTGTCGGATGCTGATAAGGATGAAATAGAGGAGCTTTTCAACAAGTTTCTTGATGCGTTGCGGGGAGGAAACAGGCGAAGTCCCGTCGCAGTAGCGAAGGCTTTAAATCTATTAGCCCCAAGTTTCTTTCCGCTTTGGGACGATCAAATAGCAGACGCTTATAATTGCACCTTTGTTTTTTCCGTCTTCGGTGCTTCTGAGTATGTTTCATTTTGCAACAAGATGCAGAAGATGGCAGGATGGGTAAAGTCTTATGTTTCCTCTCCAGATGACAGGTCTCTTCTCAAAAGAATAGATGAATATAATTATTCAAAATACACTCAAGAATGGATATAGAAATGAATCAAAAGGTTAGGGTGCGCTATGCCCCCATCCTTATAAAGGAAGTATTAGCACCAATACATTACGAAGGCGAGCCTTACCACTCAAAGTGTTTAGCGGAGGTATTAGAACAATGAAACGAACGCTAACGAAAGAGCTCGAAAAACACGGATGCTTGCTAGAACGTCACGACGTAGAACCTGAAGATGGCGGCTTCCACCACGAAATGCTTGTAATAACAGATTCTACCTCAAGGAAGTACAAGTGCCCTTATAGAATACGCAAAGACGAGGTAACTGAGATAGTGCAAAGGTACATTCCAGAGGCGTCTCCCACAGTCATAGCCCCGGCGGGAATCACATTTCGGTGGACATCTACATCAGACTCTAGAGAAGGCGCTGAGCCGGAGTCATTTGAGAAAGTTGTCAGAGCAATGAGCCGAATGCCAAGGTGGCATTTTATCATGCCAAAAGGCGAGAAGTACCTAGAGAAACTCGAGGGACAGGTCGAAAAACTAGACGCCCTACATATACTGAAGCATATTACACTGAGGCATGGACGAATTCCTCAATTTGATAGAAGCTTACAAATCCCTCAATTCCTAAGATACGTCATCCTTTTTCATCTCAAGGGACAGTCCGCATCTACAGAGGAGTTATTACGTGAAAATCATCGAGCATTCGAAACGCATTTCGGTGTCAGATTTACGTACGGCAAAGCAACAATCCACAACGAGCTGATAAAACAAATTGAATGGTTGATGTACCACGGCTACATTACAGCGTGACTAAAAAGATGGGTTGATTATTGGAGGGAGGAATGAAGAAGGCGGAATATAGTCAAAGAAAAAGGGGCACCCAAACAAGCTCCTTTGGCTCGCCAGGAAGAGTAAATCACGATTCAACCCCCTTTTATACCAGTAAGTTATATGAAGGCTTGCCAACGGAGATAAGAACCGAATATATAGAAGTTTCTATCCCGTCTCAATTTTTAGATAAAATCTTTTGTAAAACCAGCGAAAACATGGAGGAATTGCCAAATAATAGTGTTCACCTGATGGTTACTTCACCACCTTATAATGTGGGAAAGGAGTATGACGAGAATCTGACACTCCAAGAATACAGACGATTCCTGAAACGAGTATGGAAAGAAGTTTATAGGACACTTGTCCCCGGGGGCAGAGCTTGTATCAATATTGCGAATTTGGGAAGAAAACCGTATATTCCCCTTCATGCTTTTATTGTCGAAGATATGTTGGACTTGGGCTTCCTGATGAGGGGCGAAATTATCTGGAATAAAGCAACTAGTTCTAGCCCTTCTACGGCTTGGGGAAGCTGGCTTTCAGCTGCCAATCCAACCTTAAGGGATATTCATGAGTATATTTTGGTTTTTTCTAAAGGCGTGTTTAGGAGAAAGAATGCTTCCCGGAGACGAAGCACTATTTCTAGAAAAGAGTTTCTAGAGTTTACTAAGAGTGTGTGGACATTTCCAGCAGAGCCAGCTCACGCGGTTGGACATCCAGCGCCTTTCCCCGTAGAACTACCTTATCGGTTGATTCAACTTTACACTTTTGAGGGCGAGGTAATCTTAGACCCATTTATTGGAAGTGGACAGGCAGCGATAGCAGCCATAAAGACAAACCGTCATTATGTAGGGTATGACATAAGTGAGGAATATGTAAAATTAGCCGAAAGGCGAATCAAAGATTTTCTGTCGGAGTTTAAGTCTCCAAAATTGTTCGATTTCTAAAGAAGTGGTTTTTAGATGAAACAATCAGTCAGAGTCCGCTATGCGCCCAGTCCTACCGGGCATCCTCATGTGGGCAATATCCGAACGGCTCTGTTTAATTGGCTCTTCGCCCGCCGCTACGGCGGCAGCTTTATCGTCCGCATTGAGGATACCGATGTTGCCCGTAAGGTTAAGGGCGCGGTGGAGGCTATCCTTAGTAGCCTGCGCTGGCTGAGGCTGGATTGGGATGAGGGTCCCGAGGTGGGGGGCAAGTATGGTCCCTATTTTCAATCACAGCGCCTGGATTTATACCGTAAAGCCGCTGAGCGCCTGATTTCTCAGGGGGATGCCTATTATTGCTACTGTTCTCCCCAGCGCCTGGAGGAGATGCGCGCCGAGCAGGTCAGGCGCAAGCAGCCGCCGGGCTATGACCGCCACTGCCGTAATTTGAGTCAGGAAGAGCGGGCGCAAAAGGAGGCTGAGGGCGTAATCCCGGTAGTTCGTTTCCAGACCCCGCTTGAGGGGCAGGTTAAGTTTACCGATTTAATCTGGGGTGAGGTGGTATTTGACCATAGTACCATTGATGATTTCGTATTGCTGAAGTCGGATGGCTACCCAACCTACCATCTCGCCAGTGTGGTTGACGACCACTTGATGGAGATAAGCCATGTGCTCCGGGCTGAGGAGTGGCTATCCAGCACCCCCCGCCACCTGCTTTTGTATCAGGCTCTCGGCTTTGAACCGCCTCAGTTCGCTCATTTGCCGATGCTCCTGGGAGCTGACCGTGCCAAGTTGAGCAAGCGGCATGGGGCGGTGTCTATCGTAGAGTATTATGAACAGGGCTATCTACCTGAGGCTATGGTCAACTTCCTCGCCTTGCTGGGCTGGTCTCTGGATGATAAGACCGAGATTTTGTCCCGGCAGGAGCTGATAAAGAACTTTTCTCTGGAGCGGGTTAGTCGGACGGCGGCCATCTTTAATCGGGATAAGCTCGCCTGGATGAATGGAGTATATATTCGTAGCTTGACCACTGATGAATTCTTTGACGCCGCGCAACCCTATTTGATGACGGACGAACTGGCTGGAGAGGCATTAATATCAAATGAAAAATATGTGAGGGCTCTTCTGCCGCTTGTTCAGGAGCGAGCCCGAACCCTGGCTGAGGTAGCTGAGCTGACCCAATTTTTCTTTGTTGGTAAGCTTGACTATGCTCCCGACTTGCTAATAGGTAAGGGTATGACCCGGGAATCGGCTACCCAAGCCTTGAAGGCAGGACAGCAGAGGCTCAGGCAACCGGAGGCGTTTGATGCTGAATCCCTGGAGGCTATCCTCAGACCCCTGGCGGTGGAGTTGGGGCTGAAGACCGGTCAGCTCTTTGGCACGTTGAGGGTAGCCGTTACCGGGCGGACAGCAGCGCCGCCATTATTTCAAACTATGTCCGTGCTGGGTAAGGAGCGGTGCCTGAGGCGAATTGAAGCGTCGTTAGATAGACTGCGTAGATTGTCCAAGTAATTATTTAGTTATCTACCTCACCCCCTTTATCCCCCTCTCCTTCAAAGGAGAGGGGGAGATTAAAAAAGAGGGGCTAACGCCCCTCTTAAACACCCTGAAAAATAGGGTTGGAGGTGAACTATGAAATTTACAATAATAGCGATGGTATTCGGAATCGAGTTGCCTTCTACAGTTACTGAGTTACCTCTTGTAGCTGGCCGGGTTTTCAAGAACCCTATTATATTAGGAGAGAACTGGAGTCTGGCCAAAGGTGCGAACTTGACCCTTTATAAGGAACAGGATGGGAAACGGCAGATTGACAGAGACATTGTGAAATATCTTGTTGATGTCGAAATAGATACACCTGGGGGAACACTTGATACAGGGGCTTGGAAAGTTTCTGTTTCTGGCTCAGGAGCAGTGGAGGCTACTGGAACCATTGGGCTGAATGTTTTCCAAGGTCAGGTGAGAAGAGAGATTGAAATAGTCCTTTTTCCGCTCCGACTGGGCACCAAAGCGAGGGTCATAGCAATTCCTGCAAAAGTGCAAGGTGGCAGCAGAGATACGGTATCTAAGGGCGGGCTTGGCCAACCAATGCCGGAGCCTTTTGGCGAGAGTACCCTTGTCGAACTTACTGCAAAGGACTGTGATTTTATTACTAAATTGTCAGAGAAAATATCTGGTGTGGATTTAGATCCATACCAAGTGCCAATTGAGATATTTCAGGACTCATTTTACAATATTAATGTTATTGAGAGGGGCTTGAACCTCATAACAGCCCTTGAGTCTTTGTTAAGCCAGGGCTCAGATAGTATCAGCTTCAAGTTAGCTTACAGAACAAGTTGTATACTGGATTTTGGTGGTGAGAATTTGTATCAGACGTACAGGTTCATAAAGAAAGCGTATAACTACAGGAGTGAACTAGTGCATGGTCAAAGGAAAAAACGGGATGAAGCAAGAAATTGGTTTAAGTCTAATATATTTGAGTTAGAAGACATCGTGCGCAGAGTACTATTTATGTTGGTAGAACTTACGGGAATGGGCAAAGAGTTGATCGGAGAGGAAAACATAGATGAATACCTCTTTGGGGATGTGCTTACAGGCAAGTCTACTGAGTTGCGGAAGAAAATTCAGAGCGTTGGTAAGTTGTTACAGTTCCATAGGCTTATATGAGTACGTGTGTTTAGCTTTTGATCCATTAGGTGGAAAGTGATTGGGGCTGGCATTGGGGGCAGAAGTAGGTGCCGCGGTGGCGGACTACTATCCGCTCAATGGGGGTGCCGCAAACCGGGCAGGGTTTACCGCCGCGGTGGGCAATTTGGAAGTGGTGGTGGGCGAAGCCCGTCTCTCCACTGGGACGGTAGTAGGTGTCAGTGCTGGCACCCATGTTCTTGATACCATTTCTCAGCACCTGCTGAATGGCGCGGTGAAGTCGTCCCACTTCTTCTGGGGGGAGGCTTTCTCCTGACCTCAGGGGGTGGATTCCGGCAGCAAACAGGGCTTCATCGGCATACATATTACCGATGCCGGCGATGAAGGTCTGGTCGCAGAGGAGGGCTTTTATTGGCGCCCGGCGAGTATTCAGGCGTGTTAACAGCATTTGAGGGGTAAAGTCGGCTTCCAGAGGCTCCGGACCGAGCTTACCAATAATAGTATTCTTGTCTTCTACTAACCACATCGCCCCCAGCTTGCGCGGGTCGCGAAAGTGAATTGCGGTTTCTCCGTTTAAATGGAGTATAGCGCGGATAAATCTATCAGGTTCAGCTGAGGCCGGCTTGAGTAGCAGTGAGCCAGTCATTTTGAGGTGGATAATCAATACCTCGTGGCTGGTTAAGCCAAGGATGAGATATTTACCGCGCCGAGCTACTCCGGTGAGCCTTTGCCCTATAAGGCGGGAACAGAATTCCTTAACCGGGGGCTGGCGCACTATCCCGTCCCAGAATAGGGTGACGCCAGTGATTTGATGTCCGACAATGTGGGGCAGTAGCTCGTTCTTTATCGTTTCTACTTCAGGAAGCTCAGGCATTTTTGTTACCTAATGTTCTTTTGTGGGTGGGGCTTACCCTTTTTGAAATTATTTATTTACCTTATCTTTATTCCATCTCTCCCCAGTTGTTGCCGGTCTTGATGTCTACCTTTAATGGAACGCTAAGCTCTAAAGCCGTGGACATTATTTCAGGCACGAGCTTGAGCATCTCTTCCCCTTCTTCCTCAGGCACCTCAAAAATAAGCTCATCGTGCACCTGGAGCAGCATCTTGCTTTTCAACCGGCGCCTGTTCATCTCCCGGTACAGGTTAATCATGGCAACCTTTATAATCTCGGCTTATGTGCCCTGTACCGGCATATTTATCGCCATGCGTTCGGCGCCTTCCCTTACCTGGCGGTTGGCAGAGTTG
>DAOWJS010000042.1 GCA_030640255.1 Dehalococcoidales bacterium
CGAAGCCTCCCTTTGACTCTCCTTTAAAGGAGAGGGGGAAGTCCTTCCTATGGAAGGATTAGAGAGGGGCTTCGCCCCTCTCTTACCTGCACCCCCCTAGGTTGTTTAGTAAAGGGATTAAAAGGGGCTTCGCCCCTTTAAGAAATTCCCTTCCCTCTCCCCTTATGAAGGGGAGAGGGACAAAGGGTGAGGGGTTGGTAAGCAATCTCCAAACAATCCCTTGACCATGCTCCGAGATATTGTTACACTTCAAATCAGTAGCTTAGTTTATAGCGGAGGACTATAGTGAAAATTTTAACCACTGCTCAAATGCGTCAAGTAGAACAAGACTGTGCCAAGGTTGGCTTGTCCGCCAGTGTGCTTATGGAAAATGCGGGGAAGGCAGTAGCCGAAGAGGTCAGACGAATCCTAGGCAATATTAACCAGCAATCCATCTTGGTTCTGATAGGACCCGGCAACAATGGCGGGGATGGGTTAGTTGCCGCTCGCCATCTTCACGACTGGGGAGCCAAGGTCAGCGTCTGTCTTTTTAGCCAGAGACCAACAAATGACCCCAATCTTGAGCAGGTTCAGACACGTAGTATGACGGTAGTTGACGCTACTGACGGTGAAGGTCTGGACAGGTTTGATGAGTTACTGCCATCGGCTGACGCCGTTATTGATGCTCTATTTGGCACCGGTAAAATTCGCTCTATTCGTAGCCTCTTCTTACAGTCATTAGACAAAGTAGCCAGAGCCAAAAGGAAGCGACCAGGTCTTCGTGTCATTGCCCTGGATTTACCCTCGGGGCTTGATGCTGATACCGGTGAGGTGGACCCGGCCTGCCTTTATGCTGATAATACTATTACCCTTGGCTTTCCCAAGCCAGGTTTATTTAACCCTCCCGGTGCCAAAAGGGTAGGTGAAATGTCCGTAGTTGATATTGGTATACCTATGTACTTGGCTGAACCGATAACTGAGGAGCTTATCACCAGTGAGCAGGCTAAGCTGGTTCTTCCCCGACGTCCGCTTGAGGCTAACAAGGGAAGCTTCGGTAGAGTTCTGGTTGTAGCCGGCTCAATCAACTACATAGGCGCTGCTTACCTAGCCTGTAGTGGGGCTATGCGAGTTGGGGCGGGGTTGGTAACCCTGGCAACGGCTACCAGTTTACAGCCTATCCTAGCCTCCAAACTAACCGAGGTAACTTATCTCCCGCTACCCGAATCTCATCCCGGCATTATCTCCTCCGAGGCAGCCAAGCTCGTACAGCAGGAATTAAAGCACTACAACGTCCTACTCTTGGGCTGTGGGCTGGGACAAAGCCAGTCAGTCATAAAACTCATTAAGTCCATACTTTTTAGGTTGAAGCCGGCACTACCATCCCTAATCCTTGATGCTGATGCTCTTAATATCCTAGCGAACATCTCGAAATGGTGGCAACAGCTAACTGATGATGCCATACTTACCCCACACCCGGGCGAAATGGCAAGACTGGCTGGGATATCAGTAGATGAGGTGCAGTCGGATAGAGTACGCATTGCCAAAAAGGCGGCTCGAGAGTGGCACAAGACGATTGTCCTGAAGGGGGCTTATACGGTTATTACTGCCCCAGGTGGCCAATCGGCAGTCAGCCTTATAGCCAATCCCGGGCTGGCGTCAGCCGGAACCGGTGATGTCCTTTCTGGGGCTATAGCCGGATTAGTGGCGCAAGGTCTGTCCCTGTTTGATGCTGCTGCCTGCGGCGTTTACCTCCATGGTGAAGCTGGCGAGATGGTTAAGGCTAGGTTAGGCGATGCGGGTATGATTGCTACTGACCTTTTATCAGAGCTGCCCCTAGTTATTAAGCGACTGAAAGGAGACCTAACTGGTTAGCGAAGTTAGACGGAAAGGCTATGCTACTAGTCATTGATATTGGGAATACTGACATCACTTGGGGTGTTTTTGATAATGAGGAGCTTCGGGCTACTTGGCATCTATCGACAGAAATTCACCGTCGGGCTGATGAGTATGCTGGATTGCTGATTAACCTGCTGCATTACCAACGGCTAGACACATCTGATATTAAAGAGGTGGCCTTATGCAGCGTCGTCCCGCCATTGACTCCCACTTTTGAGGAGCTTTTTAAACGCTATTTCCATATTTCGCCGCTGGTGGTGGGGGTTGGGGTTAAGACCGGGGTTCGTATCCGCATGGACAACCCCAGAGAGGTAGGCGCTGACCGTATTGTGAATGCTGCTGCTGGCCATCATCTATATGGCGGTCCACTGATCATCACTGACTTAGGTACCGCCACCACCTTTGATGTAGTGTCCGTAGAGGGCGACTATTTGGGGGGGGCTATTGCCCCGGGTATAGTTACTGCCGCTGAGGCTCTGTTTATGCGAGCAGCCGTGTTACCTAGAGTGGAATTAACTCGTCCCAAACAGGTTATTGGCACCAATACTATCACGGCTATGCAATCTGGGATTATCTTCGGCTATGTAAGCCTTATTGAAGGTATGGTGTCTCGTATCCAGCAGGAATTAGGGGAAAGGGCTAAGGTGGTGGCTACTGGGGGCTACGCTGAACCTATCGCTAAAGAAACACCGGTAATTGATGTGGTAAACCCTAATTTGACCCTGGTTGGATTAAGGCTCATCTATCTGATGAACCGAGCTTGATAAGGAGGTTGGTTATTAGGGGTAGATTGAAGGGGCTTCGCCCCTTCACCAATAATCCCTCCCCCTCTCCTTTGAAGGAGAGGGGGATAGAGGGGGTGAGGTGGTTAAACAATCTCTGATGATGAGGAGACAATAATGCTCGCTAACAGAACCATAGTGTTGGGTATAACTGGAAGCATAGCTGCCTATAAGGCGGCTGACATCGCCAGTAAGCTAACCCGGGCTGGGGCTAGGGTTGAGGTAATTATGACCGAATCGGCTGCCAAATTCATTGCCCCGCTAACCCTTCGCAGCCTTACTGACCGACAGGTAATAACCAGCATGTTTGACCAAGCCTTAGAGTCTGGTATTACCCACGTAGCTTTAGCTGAGGCAGCTGATGTGGTGGCTATTGCTCCCGCTACCGCCAGTGTTATCGCCAAGCTGGCAGCCGGTATCGCCGATGATATGCTTACCTGCACCGTGCTGGCGACTAAAGCGCCGGTTATCCTGGCGCCAGCGATGCACGCTGATATGTTCCAGAACCCCGTCACTCAAGATAATCTGGCTAAACTCAAAGCCAGGGGCTTTATTGTGGTCGGGCCTACCTACGGACGTCTTGCCTCGGGCAAAATAGGAATCGGGCATCTGGCTGAGGTTGAGGAAATCATCGCTACCATAAAGCAGGTGGTGGGCAGAAGCGGAGACCTAGCCGGTAAACGCATTGTGGTTACTGCCGGGGGTACTCAAGAGCCCATTGACCCTGTCCGTTATATTGGGAATCGCTCCTCAGGCAAGATGGGTTACGCCATGGCTGAGGCAGCCAGGGATAGAGGGGCGACAGTATCACTAATTATTGCCCCCACATTCCTCCCTGAGCCGGTAGGCGTTGAGGTTACTCATGTTGAAACTGCTATGCAGATGAAG
>DAOWJS010000093.1 GCA_030640255.1 Dehalococcoidales bacterium
ATATAGCTTTAGGTTTGGCTTTGGACTATTTTCGAGAGGGATATAAAAAGACAATAAAAAACTGGCAGCGGAGGGATTTGAACCCACGACCAAAGGCTTATGAGTCCTCTGCTCTACCACTGAGCTACGCTGCCACGCAAGGATATATTACACAGATTAAATTTCACTGTCAATCTTAATTTTTATTAACCTCACCCCCTTAATCCCCCTCTCCTTCAAAGGAGAGGGGGAAATAGTTTTGAAAGAGGGGCTAACGCCCCTCTTAGACACCCCTTACCAGGGGGCTAACCTCTTAAACTCTTCTTTAAGTATGGCCTCTCTTTAACTCTCCTTTAGTATCGCCTCCCTCTGAATCTCCTTTTAAGAGGAAGGAATAGAGAAGAGGGGCTTTGCCCCTCTTTGACTCCCCTTTAGTATTCACTCTTTTCAAAGGAGAGGGGGGAGAGATTCTAGAGAGGGGCGAAAGCCCCCCTCTTACCTATACTCCCCCTTCCCTTAGTAAGGGAAGGGGGCCAGGGGGATAGGTTGCTAAACACTCTTGATAGGGGAAGATTTTAAAAGAAAGGCATCACCTCTCTTAGACTATCCCTGCTTACAATAAAAACTTGGTAATAGCTGCGGCTACCCCGCTGTGGTCAATATCAAGGGTAACATAATCGGCTACCGCCTTGACCTCATCATAGGCATTACCCATAGCCACCGCCAGACCAGCCGTGGACAACAGAGATATATCATTGGTTCCGTCCCCTATAGCCATAACCGCACTCATAGATACCCCCAAATGGGAAGCCAATGCCTCCAGTGCTTTCCCCTTAGATACCTCAGGGGCAAGTATGTTAATAAAATCAACGCCAGGGTAAGCTGGTGTCCTTGCCCAGGAGAAGTGAAGACTATCGTCAAAGTGGCGGCAGAAAATCTTCGCCTTGGCGGCTTCCTCAGGAGTGGTAGTCACCAATCCCCCTTTAATGATTCTCTCCCGCTCCCAGAGCCTGGTGAAGCCCACTATAGTAGGCTCTAGGTCAAAGAACTGGCGATGGGCTTCGGTTGACCATGTTTCCCGCTCAGCAAAATAGTGTGTCGCTGAATAAAGCTCAAGGTCTATCTCATGCCGGTGAGCAAACTCAACCATCTGCTTCACCACCCCTCTACTAATTGGTTGAACATAGACCTCCTCGCCCTGACTGGGGTCGCTCACTGAAGCGCCGTCAAAGAATATGTGGTAGCCATCCAGTGACAACTGGTTAATAATTCCCAAACACGCCTGAGCCGCCCGCCCGGTGGATAAAGAAACCTGCATACCCAAATCACGAGCTTTAGCCAGTGCCTCCCTGTCCTCAGCCGAGACGCTCCTATTCCCACCTACCAGCGTGCCATCAATATCTACCACTAAAAGCTTATAGTAATTGTTTACCAACCTACCCCCTTTGTCCCCCTCCCTTAATAAAGGAGGGGGATAGGATATTGAAAGGGCTTCGCCCCCTCAAACTTCCCCGCAGGGATTTGCCATCCCTTCCTGAGTTTCTAAATAACCACGAAGAGTTTTGGCATTTCTTACCGCAAACGCCTCGGCGTCATTATTGAAATAGATATAGACCGCCTTTAGATTGGCGGCTAAATTAGCCAGCCTCCTTGCCCAATCCGTCAGTTCCTCATCCGAGTAACAGCTAAAGTAGAGTCCTGTGCTACCATGAAACCTGACATAGGCAAAATCTGCCGTCGCTACCAGAGGACAACTAGCCGATGGCATATCAAAGACACAAAACCCTACATTATACTTATGTAAAATTTCTAACACCTTCTCCTCAAGCCAGGACTGGTGCCGAAATTCAATTACATGCTTTAGTCCCCGGGGTAAAGTAGACAAGAATGACTCTAATGTCTCATCATTACGGTGTATATTAGGTGGAAGCTGATATAAAAGCGGACCCAATTTCTCCTCTAAAATTTTAGCCCTACTAATAAACCTCTCTACCGCCTCCTCGGTATTCTTCAATCTCTTAATATGGGTAATAAAACGGCTTACCTTTACGGCGAAGGTAAAATTGGCTGGTGATGACTCATACCAGGCGGCGAAAGCCGCCTCTGAAGGTAACCGGTAAAAACTATTATTAAGTTCAACTGTAGTGAAATGACGGGCATAAAATTCAAGCCACTTCGCCTTACTCAACTTTTCGGGATAGAACCTATCCTGCCAGTGGTTATAATGCCAGCCTGAGGTGCCAATATAATAGGGCATAGACCTTGATAGAGGTTTTACCTAGGTAGACCTTATCTCCTTGCGCATAAATTTAATATATGAGATAGCAAAGCAAACAACCGTCAGCACCATTAGGCTTACCAGGTGAGGCCATACGCCTAGAGGTTGGTCCGGTGAATCCGAGCAACATCAATATAGCTGTCGTCTTCCCCCAAACCTGTGTTAACCAGTATATCTCTGGCTAAGAAATAAATCAAATTCGCTTGGTTTGAAGTGGCAGGCAAAATAGACTATAATTCCGGAGATAAGACTGGTAAATAAATTATTTAGAATGAACTATATTGGTATCGACATAATAGAAATCACTCGCATTAAAAATGCTATCTCCCGCTGGGGAGAAAGTTTCCTCCATCGGGTATATACCGACCCCGAGCTTAAGCTATACTACAACAAGCCTTCATCTCTGGCTACCCGTTTTGCCGGCAAGGAAGCAGTAATGAAAGCCCTGGGACCACAAACCAAGGGCATTAGCTGGAGAGAGATTGAGATTTTGTCCGACCCTGGCGGTAAGCCTTCAGTCCGTCTCTGTGGCGAGGCGCAAAATCGAGCCAATAGCCTGGGCTTGGATAAACTGGCTATCAGCCTTTCCCATTCCAAGGAATACGCCATTGCCCTTGTCGCCGGTGAAACAAAATGAGGCTATTTCACTCTTTTAACTCCTGACTGACAAAAGGGGCTAGTATGAAGCGAAATTACCTTATTCTACTGGTTCTAGCCATCTTGGTCTTCTCCGGTTGTGCTCAACCAGCGCCTACACCTACCCTAGTGACAATACCAGAGGAGATTCTAGCCTCTCGCTTCGGCATTTGTAGTGTCGACCAGGATATAGATGGGGTCACCAAGCTGGGCATAAGGTGGACTAAACCATATGCTAACCCATTTGGCCCGTTTATCTGGGGCTTTATTGAACGTGAAAGGGGAGAATACATTTGGCTGGGGGCGGATACCTATGTTCAGAAAATTCAAGGTCATAACATGGCTTTCTTAGTTGTAATCTGGCCGTTTGCTGAGTGGGACCAGGCTAACTGGGGAACAGCACCAGCTGGTACTAGCCCAATAGTATATGAACAGTGGATGGGCAGAAGTCGCCGCAAACCGTATGATATGGATGCTTACCGAAGGTTTGTTTCGGCCCTGGTGGAGAGATATGATGGTGATGGAATAGATGATATGCCAGGGCTGAGGTATCCCATTAAGCATTGGCAGGCTGGTCAAGTACCAGCTGTCCAGGAGGGCTACTTCACCTTCTTCAATGGTTCATCAGAGGACTATCTTGAGATTTTGGCAGCAACCTACCAGGCGGTGAAAGAGGCCGACCCGGAGGCAAAGGTGCTGCAACCCGGCATGCTAGAAATGACACCCCATGTTGTTTCCTTCTGGGAGCCAATCTTTGAGAAGGGAAGTCAATATTTTGACATCGCCAATATCCACATCTGCTGGCCGCTGGCTGAACTCGGCCATGCCGAGCTAGACAAGACTGGGCTGATAGCCATGGCTGAGGGGCAGGTCTCTGAATTCAAGGAGTTGCTGTCAGAGTATGGCATTGATAAGCCCATCTGGGTAACCGCCGCACTGTATTACCTGTGTGACGTGGGTACGGATGTCTCCGCTGAGGAACTTGGTCAGATTTTTGTCAGGAGCTATGTAAGCTCTTTTGCCTCTGGTGCAGACAAGTTCTTTTACGATACCTTTAGACCGTTCCCCTTTGACCAACCGTTTTTAAAGCGGTGCACCCCAGTTGACGAGAATGGCGAGAAAAGGCCGGCTTATTATGGCTTAAAGACCTTGATTGAGAAGCTGGACAAATTTACCTCTGCCGAGAAGTTAGCCGAGGGGCAGTGTAGGTTTATGGTAGAAGGGAAAATAGTCTATGTCTTGTGGGGCTCTGGCGAAATCCCTAAGGAGATAACTGGAGAGGTGTTGGTTACCGATATTTATGGCAAGGAAACCAGAACAAACAGCTCAGCAATCAAACTAACCGAGAGCCCAATCTTTGTAGAGAGTGCTCATAGTGCTGAATAAGGCAACCCCGTAACAAACTGCTTTTCGGCAGCAGTGGCCAGTCTCCACCTTTTGACCATAGTTAGCCGGGGTGATAAAATTAGAAGAGACAGCTGGAGGAGAGCTAGAGATGTCAGGTCATTCCAAGTGGTCTTCAATTAAGCACCAGAAGGCAGTTAGTGATACCAGACGGGGGCAGCTTTTTACCAAGCTTACCCAGGAGATTATGGTGGCGGTGCGCCAGGGAGGCAGCAACCCCGAGACGAATTTTCGCCTTCGCTTGGCGGTGCAGAAAGCCCGTGATAATAATATGCCACTGGATAATATAGAAAGAGCCATTAAACGGGGTAGTGGCACGGCCGAAGGAGCTACTTTAGTAGAGATGGTGCTTGAGGGCTACGGACCCGGGGGCACGGCTATCCTGGTTCAGGCTCTAACCGATAACCGCAACCGAACCTTGCAGGAGGTAAGGAATATATTCTCCCGTTACGGTAGCAGTCTGGGCGAGAGTGGCTGCGTCGCCTGGCTTTTTGACTCCAGGGGGTTGATTTCGGTAAAGACCAATGGTTTAGATGCCGATGAATTAGCCCTGCAGGCTATAGATGCCGGCGCTGAGGATGTTAAGGTAGAAGATGCCTATGTTGAGATTTATACCAAGCCTGAGGAGCTTGAGATGGTCAGGACAGCTCTGGAGCAGAAAAATCTACCCGTAGCCTCAGCCGAGCTGTCTATGGTGCCCAAGACTACGGTGGAGCTTGAGGAAAAGACAGCACTACAGGCACTGAAGCTGCTGGATAAGCTGGAGGAACTGGACGAGGTGCAGCACGTGTCAAGTAATGCCGACTTTCCCGACTCGGTTCTGGAGGAGTACCAGTCACGAGTTTAAGATTGATTATCAACCTCATCCGTTCCCACTTCGGTAAGAGGCGACTTTAATAACCGGCAACTTGAGTTTAGGGTGTAATGAAAATTTTGGGCATTGACCCGGGCACGGTAACTATGGGCTATGGGGTGATAGAGAGTAAGGAGGATAAGATAGTCCTGGTTGATTGTGGTGCCTTAGTGAGTCCGGCGCGCTCCCCGATTGGGGAACGCTTGAGCTATTTATATGACGGGCTTTTAGAGATTATCTCACGCTGTCAGCCCGATGCGGTAGCTATAGAGCGACCCTTTATGGCTAAAAATGTGCAGTCGGCACTGGCCATAGGCAAAGCTCAAGCAGTGGCTATCCTGGCGGCAGCTAAGAGTAGAATCCCGTCCTACGAATATACCCCGACCCAGGTAAAGCAGAGGGTGGCTAATTACGGAGCTAGCTCCAAGGAGCAGATTCAGGAGATGGTCAGGCTCCAGCTTGGGCTATCTCAGGTTCCTCAGCCATCTGATGCCGCTGATGCCTTAGCGGTGGCTATCTGCCATCTACAGGAGACACACCTGGAAAGATTGCTAGCCGAACAGTGATGAAGGAGAGGGAATGATAGCCAGTCTTCGTGGTAAAGTAGAGTCCTTAGGTAGTGATTGGGCGATTATTAATGTGGGCGGGATAGGCTTTCAGGTATATATGCCCACCTCTACCCTGAGCACGCTGGGCACTATTGGTGAGGAGGTTAAGCTCCATACCCACCTTTATCTCAGGGAGGATAATGCCACTCTCTATGGCTTTACCTCAGCGGAAGAACTGGGGCTGTTTCAAACCCTGATTAGTGTGTCAGGACTGGGTCCCAAGCTGGCACTGGCGATGCTTTCAGCTATGGGTATGGAGAAACTGACTATGGCTATTGCTACCGGCAGCGCTGACCTGTTAACTGAGATACCAGGGATAGGTAAAAAGATGGCACACCGACTTATCCTGGAGCTTAAGGAGAAGATAGGTGCCGGCTGGTTAGGTGTTCCCGCCGCCGAGTTGGCTCAGGAAAACGCTGATGTCCTGGCGGCACTGACCTCCCTGGGCTATTCGGTCTCTGAAGCCAACCGCGCCGTAGCCACCCTGCCCCCAGATACAGAATTAAGCCTTGAGGAAAAGGTTAAGCTGGCGTTGCAGTATTTTGGGGGGAAGTAGATACTGATGAAGACATACAGCACACTGTGACGTTAAGCGAAATAGTTTATACAATATTCATAAGGGGGAACAAAATGGAATTGAAGAATTGGGATCCGATAGAGGTGGAGCTTTCGCCATTATTTGTTAGTGATACTATAAAACGCCAGATTAGAAACATACTGAAATCTTATACTGGCTGGTTCGACCCCTTATCTGAATTGATTCAAAATGCAATAGATGCGGTTGACCATAGGAAACGACAAGATACTAAGTATACGCCAGCCATATGGATTAAGATAGACCTAAAAGAGAACACTATTTGTATTACGGATAATGGCATAGGTTTTTCAGAGGATAAGTTCAAGAGCTTCTTAGCACCAAATGTATCTTTCAAAAAACCGGATGACCGTGGCAATAAGGGTGTTGGGGCTACCTACTTGGCCTATGGGTTTAATTTTCTTCAAGTAGGCACAAAAACGCCAGATTATTCTTTTGTAGGAACTATTAAAGGTGGTAGGGAATGGGTCGAGGATGATAGTGGAACCAAAGTGCGGCCAAAGATACAAGAATCAAAAGCAATCCACGATATTTTCGATGGCATAGACCAGGGATCTACTTTTGCCTTACGTTTAGTTGGTGATTTTATACGTCCCAAAGATTTGAAATGGGTTGGAGCCAGCACCGCAGACCAATGGGGAGTTGTTTTAAGAATAAAAACTGCTTTGGGTGGGATCTACTTCAACAGGGAATGTTTACTTTCTAAATGCCGTTTGACAGTAGTTGATGAGAATGGCTTGAAGACTGAAAACGATATAACAGCCTGTGAATATATTTATCCTCATAAAGTTATCTCTGCATGTAAAGAGTTAAAGGATATTTGGAAAACTCAACAAGATTTGCTCAAACAGGGTAAAGATGCTGCTAGGTTGCCTGATAGCTTTTACAGATTGAATGGTCTTTATAATTATTGGTCTTACGAAGATATTATTTCAGATAGTAGTGAATTCAAGGGGGAATGGAGTGAACGAGAGAAAGTATTAGCTAAAAAACACAAATTGTCTTTCTATGGTTTTTTTGGCTGTTCAACCGATATTTGGGATAAATACAATGACGATATCGTAGGATTAAGAAAAAGGGGCCGGATACTAAAGGGAGGTATCCAGCTTGCTACCAACTGCATGCCACAAGGAGAATTGGCTATTATTCCTTTAACACAGAATATAGGGTATCAGAATGTGACTCATGTTGTTGTCCATTTTGAGGAGGCTGAGCCTGATTTAGGGAGAAAGGGATTTCAACCCGAGTTAAAGGAGTTAGCTGAGCATCTCGGCATTGCGATAGTTAATAAGTTTATGAATTGGAGAAAATTATTGAAAAAGGAAACAGGAGCTCCCCCTGACATAGTAGGTGCAAAGAATATACATGACTGGATTAAAGAGCAAGAAGAACACGAAAAAGAATGTCCTCTCATAATAACAAGAAAGGATGTTTTTCTGCCTACTAAAGAACCCTCTATTACTTCAGAGCCAACAAGCGAACAAGATGTGATAGCCCTATTTAACCAATTGCTTGCAGGTGGGGTTATTAGAGGAATAAGACTGATGGCAACAAGTGCACATCAACAATATGACGGCATATATAGATTCCGCTTGACAAAACCGCTTGACAATCATATTTATGATAAAGATACGAATCCATTGGGGATAAGTAGTGGAAGACAAGAATATGTTTCAGCCCCAAGCATTCTTGAATACAAGTATTCTTTTGATGGTCTAATTGAAGAAATAGAAAAGGGGGATAAAAACGAAAGGGAAGTACGACTACTCATTGCTTGGGAAATGGGTAATAAATGGCCGACAAGGTACGAAATAACACCGTTATTACATCTAGACAATCTACAACACAGATATTTCCATGGAGGTACACATATCATTAAGAGTGCTTCAACTGGCGATACAGTTTTCCCTGCAGTAATCCTGTCAGAACTTGTTGACTATATTAATGACCCTGAAGGAGTTCAGGATTATCAGAAAGAAACGTATATAGAAACTTGAAGTTACCCGAGTAGTAGGTTATTTTAGAACAATTTCGCAGGAAAACACATGCCACACTTTGAGATAGTTTCTGATTTTAGGATGACCGGTGACCAGCCCCAGGCGGTGGATAGGCTGGTGGAGGGGCTCAATAAGGGCTTTAAGCGCCAGACGCTGCTGGGGGTTACCGGCAGTGGTAAGACCTTCACCATGGCTAATGCTATTGCCCGGGTGCAGAGACCTACCCTGGTTATCTCCCACAACAAGACATTAGCCGCCCAGCTCTGCACCGAGTTCAAGGAGTTCTTCCCCAATAACGCCGTGGAATACTTTGTCAGCTACTATGATTACTACCAACCGGAAGCTTATGTTCCCCGCACTGATACCTACATTGAGAAAGAGGTAGATATAAACGAGGAGATTGACAAGCTGCGCCACTCGGCGACCAGAGCCCTCTTTGAGCAGCGTGATGTGGTTATTGTCGCCTCAGTATCGTGTATCTACGGCTTGGGTGAGCCTGAAGAATACCATAGCTTTGTCTGTAGTCTCAAACGAGGTGATAGTCGCCCTCGCCACGAGATTCTCCGCCAGCTGGTAGATATGCAATACGAGCGTAATGATATTGATTTCACCCGGGGCAGATTCCGCATTCGTGGCGATACCCTGGAGATACAGCCGGCTTATGAGGAAATAGCCCTGCGGATTGAGTTCTTCGGCGATGATATTGAGCGCATTGTAGAAAT
>DAOWJS010000066.1 GCA_030640255.1 Dehalococcoidales bacterium
ATTGTTTATTGACCTCACCCCCTTTAGATTTTTATTAGGTAACCCCATCCCCTTTATCCTTGCCAAAGCAGGCAAGGACTTTATCCCCTTCCCCTTGATAAGGGGAAGGGGGTCAGGGGGATAGGTTGCTAAACAGTATTTATACTCTCCTTGACCGCCCTAAGTCCACTATCAAATAGCTGGTGCACCCGTGCCTGGCTCTTGGCCTCAGCCGTCAGCCTTACCTTAGGCTCGGTGCCTGACTGTCTAATCAGCAGCCAGCTATCTTCAAAGTTCAGTTTAATGCCGTCAACATTGCTTACCGATAATGGTTCCATAGCCACTAATCGCGACTCCAGCCGGGACATTGCCACCTTGCCGGTGATACTACCCCGGAGAATTGGATAACCGGGTATGCTATCAACCAGTGGCGATAATTTCTGCCGACTAGCTATAGCTACCACCTGAGCCGCCGCATAAATGCCATCGGGACATAATGAGATATTAGGGAAAACCCAGCTCCCTGATGGCTCGCCACCAAAATCCCCACCCCTTTTGAGTTCCTCAGACACATGGGTATCCCCCACTCTGGTTCTGGTAATCTTAAAACCCATCTCATCAATGGCCATAGAGGCATCTATGGTAGTAACTACCTCCTTTGCCCTTACCTCCCGGGCAAAGATTGCCAGCAGCTTATCCCCGGAAACAAATCTACCCCTATCATCCACTGCCATCATCCGGTCTCCATCCCCATCATGAGCAATACCTAAATCAGCACCAAACTCCCTGGTTGCCAGTATTAAATCCCCTAGATTAGCCTCAGTTGGCTCAATATCACGGGGGAAGAAACCGCTAGGGTCACAGTTTAGGGCTTTTACTTCACAGCCCAGCTTCTCTAATAGATAGGGAGTAACCAAAGAGGCAGCGGCACAGCCGCTATCCACCACCACCCTAAGCTTCAAGTCACCAGGGAAATCCGACAGGATGCGCTCAATATGCTTCCTGACCGCTCCATTATGGAGGCTACTGCTCTTAATCTCATCCCACCGGGCAACCGAAACGGAGTCGCCTAAGACTGACTCTTCTATCTGCTGCTGCTGATAAGAATTAAAGGCAGAGCCATCCGGGTTCAAAAGTTTAATACCATTATACTGGGGAGGGTTATGCGAAGCCGTAATCATTACCCCGGCATCAAACTCTCGGGCAGCCAAGGCAAGCGTTGGTGTCGGTATAACCCCAGCGTCACCACACCTGGCGCCAGCGGCGAGTAATCCTGAGATGAGGGCATGTTTCATGGCATCACTGGAGGTTCTGGTATCACTGCCAACCACGACACTGCCATAAGCCTTGCCCACCGATAGCCCGACCTTTAGGGCTAACTGAATCAGGTTATTATCGGCAACACCCCGTATTCCCGATGTACCAAATAACTGCATATTGCTCCAATTCTAACCACCATAAATCTAGATGTCAATTAACCAAGTAGAGATTGTTTACCAACCCCTCCCTGCCCTTTATCCCTCCCCTCCGTAAGGGAAGAGCGTAGGCATAAGAGGGGGAGACCTCACTTATACTCCCTCATTACTTCTCTAGAGTAGGGAAAGTCAAAGAGAGGCAAAGCCCCTCTTACATAATCTCGCCCTCCCTCCTTTGTAGAAATACACTATTACAATAAGATTGTTCATCAATAGGGGTTTAAGGGGCGAAGCCCCTTCTAGTAAAAAATCCCCCTCTCCTTTGAAATATGCATGGGAAGTCTAAGAGGGGCGAACGCCCCTCTTTCCCACTCCTTCCCCCTCTCCTTCTCAAGGAGAGGGGGATTAAGGGGGTGAGGTTAATAAAAACATTCTCAATACCCCTCCTTGACACATAAGAGGCTCGGCGTTACCATAGAGGCAAGAAAAAGGAGAGATGGTAATGGTAATTGATGTTACCGACCGAAATTTTGAAGAGGAAGTCATAAAGTCAGACCTGCCAGTATTAGTAGACTTATGGGCACCCTGGTGCCGCCCTTGCTTTATAGTTGCCCCCGTCGTTGACAGATTGGCGGAAAAGTATAACGGTAGGTTCAAGTTTTGCCGATTGAATGTAGGCGAGAATCCACAAACCGCTACCCGATACCAGGTTATGTCCATACCGATGTTACTGTTTTTTAAGGGAGGGAAGGTGGCGGATACGGTTATCGGCGCCGTGCCCGAACAAAGCCTTCAGCCAAGAATTGAGGAATTTCTTTAGTCTGCGGTCAACCATACACAAATAAGAGGCATAATCTGATGGCAATAGCTGAGGTAAGCATTATCCCCTTAGGGACCAAGACCCCTTCGGTTAGTAAATACCTAGCCCGTGCCTTCAGAGCCCTGCGCCAAGAAAAGAATATAAAGTATGAGTTAACTCCAATGGGGACCATCATAGAAGGCGATTTGGGAGACATCCTGAGAATAGTAAGAAACATGCACGAAGCCGCTTTCGGTGACGACATTATGAGAGTGGTAACCACCGTCAAGATTGACGACCGGCGGGACAAGACCTTAACCATGAGAGGCAAAATAGAATCATTGCTAAAGGAGTCGGAGCGTTAGATACGGCTAGTTTCGAAAGATAAGCAAGGCTCGAAAGCGGCTGGGATTAAGCGGAGACAATAGTTTATGGACTTAGAACAAAAGCTAAGGGATAAAACAGCCACCGTTGGCATTGTCGGTCTGGGCTATGTGGGACTGCCTCTAGCCATTGCCTTCTCCCAGGCAGGCTTCAAAGTCCTGGGGTTTGATATCCAGCCGAAGAGGGTGGACTCGGTCAATAAAGGACAATCTTATATCGCCACCATAGCCAGTGATAGCCTTTCAGCGGTAATAGCCAATAACCGCCTTGAGGCAACCACCGCTCAAGACCGGCTCAGGGAAGTAGATGCCATTTGTATCTGCGTGCCCACCCCGCTAACCAGAACCAAGGAGCCAGACCTATCCTATGTTACCCAGGAGTCAGAAGAAATATCCAGATGTCTCCAGCCGGGACAACTGGTAATTCTGGAAAGCACCACCTACCCCGGCACCACCAGAGAGGTCGTGCTGCCCATTCTGGAGCGCTCTGGGCTGAAGGCAGGTCAAGATTTTTACCTTGCCTACTCTCCAGAAAGGATTGACCCGGGGAATAAAAAATACAGTATCAGGAATACCCCCAAGATAGTCGGGGGAATAGAGCCACAATCCACTAAGCTCGCCGAGCTTCTCTACCGTCAGGTAGCTGAGGTGGTAGTTCCGGTCTCATCCCCTGAGGTCGCTGAGATGACCAAGGTATTTGAGAATGTCTTCCGCAATGTGAACATCGCCCTGGTCAACGAGCTAAGCCAACTCTGTGAGAAGATGGGCATCAGCGTCTGGGAGATAATTGACGCCGCCGCCTCCAAGCCCTTCGGCTATATGCCTTTCTATCCCGGACCCGGGATAGGCGGGCACTGCATCCCGCTTGACCCCTATTATCTAGCCAGTAAAGCCAGGGACTATGACTTCCATACCAGGTTTATAGAACTGGCGGCTGAGATTAATGAACGGATGCCCTATTATGTTACCTCTCGCATTACGGAAGCCCTAAACGCCAACGGCAAAAGCCTGAACGACGCCCGGGTGCTGGTGCTGGGGATAGCCTACAAAAAAGACGTGGAAGACCTTAGAGAATCCCCCTCTTTAAAACTAATCCAGCTTCTTGGTGAAAAAGGAGCCCAGGTAAGCTATAATGACCCCTATATAGCCAAGATTCAAATTGATACGGGCACCCTGACCTCAGTGGAACTTACCGATGAACACCTGTCCCTGGCTGACTGCGTGGTGATAGCCACTGACCATAGCCACTATGACTACCAGCGCATAGCCGATAAAGCGAGCCTAATATTTGATGCCAGAGGAGCTACTAAGAAGCTTAAAAACAACAACATTATCAGACTGTGAGGGTAAATGGATAAGAACATAGCCGTTATCGGCGGCGGTCATTGGGGTAAAAACCTGGTTCGTAATTTCGCTGAGCTTGGTGCCCTGCACACTATCTGTGATAGCTCTCCTGAAATTCTAAGCCGATTTGAAACCCTCAATCCAGATGTCAACCGGGAAACAGATTTTAAGCCGGTGCTAGCCAACAAAGAAATAAAAGGTATCGTCATATCCGCCCCGGCAGCACTCCACTACTCAATGACCAAGCAAGCCCTGCTCGCCAATAAGGATGTCTTCGTGGAAAAGCCACTATCGCTGACCGTTGAAGAAGGGGAGGAACTGGTCAAATTAGCTGAAGAAAAAAATAAAATTCTTATGGTTGGTCATGTACTGGAGTATCACCCGGGAGTGGTTAAACTCAAACAGCTGGTAGATAACGGCGAGCTGGGTAAGCTCAACTATATCTACTCCAGCCGACTTAACCTGGGTAAGTTCAGAACCGAAGAAAACATCCTGTGGAGCTTCGCCCCCCATGACATATCGGTCATCCTGCTTCTACTCAATGAAATGCCTCAAGAAATCTCCGCCCATGGCGGCAGTTACCTCCACCAGGATATAGCCGATGTTACCGTTACCACCATGAGCTTTGCCAGCGGGGTGAGAGCCCATATCTTCGTCAACTGGCTCCACCCCTACAAGGAGCAGAAGCTGGTCGTGGTCGGCGAGCAGAAAACGGTCGTATTTGACGATGTAGCCCCCAAAAACAAGCTCCGGCTCTACGATTACCAGATAGAATGGATTAACGGGATGCCAGTGCCCCGGCAGCAGGAACCCACCCCGATTGAATTTACCATGACCGAACCACTGAAGCTGGAGTGCCAGCACTTCCTTGATTGTCTGGTATCACGCCGTAAACCCAGAACGGATGGGAGTAGTGGGCTAAAGGTCTTGCAGGTTCTTGATGCCTGCCAGAGGTCACTCCAGGGGCAGGGACGGAATATTCCTGTAGCCAGCAGCCATAGCTTCTTTGTCCACCCCACCAGCCTTATAGAAGAACCGTCTACCATCGGTGATGGCACTAAAATCTGGCACTTTTCTCATATTATGCCTCATACTACGATTGGTAAGGACTGCACCATAGGGCAAAATGTGTTTATCGGCGAGAATGTAAATATCGGCAATAATGTTAAACTGGAGAACAATGTCTCCGTCTTTGACGGGGTTACCCTGGAAGATGATGTCTTCTGTGGTCCCGCCTGTGTCTTCACCAATGTCAAGAACCCTCGCAGTTACCTATCCCAAAGGGGTAAGTTTACCCCCACTTTAGTCAAAAAGGGGGCTACCATCGGGGCTAACGCTACCATTATCTGTGGCAACACCATAGGCAGTTATGCCCTCATTGGTGCTGGCGCCGTGGTTACCAAGGACATACCCGATTATGCCCTCGCCTACGGCAATCCAGCTCGAATAAGCGGCTGGGTCTGCCAATGTGGGACAAAGCTAAGCTTTGACCAGAATAAGCTGGCGAAATGCTCTAAGTGTGGTAGTACCTATGAGCAAAAAGGGCGGGAACAGGTCATCCCGACTGGAAAAAGGTAAATGGTAATACCACTAACTGACCTCAAGGCTCAATACAGCTCAATAAAAGAGGAAATTGATGCGGCTATTCAGCGGGTTGTCCAGCAGGGGCAGTTTATCCTTGGTCCTGAGGTCAAGGCTTTTGAAGAAGAAATGGCGGCTTACTGCGGCACCAGGTTTGCCGTGGGGGTGGCTTCAGGCACCGATGCCCTCCACCTTGCCCTGCTTGCCGGCGGAATTAAGCCCGGTGATGAGGTAATCACTACCCCCTTTACCTTCATTGCCACCGCTGAAGCCATTACCCAGTGTAATGCCACCCCGGTATTTGTCGATATTGACCCCAGGACTTATAACCTGAACCCACAACAACTTGAACCCAAAATTACTCCCCGAACCAAGGCCATAATCCCCGTCCACCTCTACGGTCAGCCAGCCAACATGGAACCTATTCTGGAGATAGGCAAGAAGCACAATCTCAAAATAATCGAAGATTGTGCCCAGTCTCTGGGGGCGGAATACCAAGGGAAAAAGGCAGGCTCCCTAGGCGATGCCGGCTGCCTCAGCTTCTTCCCCGCCAAGAATCTGGGCGCCTATGGCGACGGAGGCATGGTGGTTACCAACGACCCCGGCATTGCTGAAGTCGTAGATATACTCCGTAAACACGGCACCAAGACCAGCTACTATCACCTCCTGCCCGGTTTCAACAGCCGACTTGATACCATACAGGCAGCAATACTTAAGGTCAAGCTAAAGCACCTTGATGAGTGGAATGAGCTTCGCCGCCGCCGAGCCTCGCTCTACACCCGGCTACTAAGCCAGATAGACGGTATTGAGCCCCCCTATGTTGAGGAGTATAGCAAACCTTCCGTTAACTACTATACCATCCGTCTGAAAGATTCTCGCCTGAACCGAGATGAACTGCGAAAACACCTGGGAGCAAAAGGCATCCAGACAACAGTCTATTACCCGTTAAGTCTCCACCTCCAGATAGTATATAAATCTCTGGGCTATAAGCCGGGCGATTTCCCCCAGAGTGAGCTGGCTCAGGAACAGGTTCTCTCCCTGCCTATGTACCCCGAATTAAGCCAGGGACAGATAGAGGAAGTTGTGTCCGTTATCAGCAATTACTGTTCCCGGGAGCGTAGCCGACCAGTGGCTTAGGGCTTTATCAGCACCGGTAAGCCAGCCACCATCAGGTAAACCTCATCAGCCATTTCTGCCAGCATCTGGTTCGCCTTACCCAGCAAATCACGATACAACCGGCCTAACTGGTTAACTGGCACCAGACCTGTGCCCACCTCATTGGTAACCATAATGAAGCTGGCATTAGTTTGATTCATGCACTCTATTAGCTCACTTATTTCAGCAGTAAGCTTTAGCTCAAGAAGAGAGACATCAAGCGGCGGGGTGGCCTGCTCGCGGTGCGGGCCAAAAATGTTATTGACCAGGAGAGTAATGCAATCCACAATCACCACCTGAGCCCGACCGATTTGCTGACAAATCTGGCTACCGACATGGCTGGTAACCTCAAGGGTGCTCCAGTCTGACGGTCTGTCCTTCTGGTGCTCCTTAATGCGATGCCGCATCTCTTCATCACCAGCCTCGGCTGTGGCCACAAAGAGCACCGGCTTGCCTGACTTTAGCGCCAGCTCCTGGGCAAAACGGCTCTTGCCACTGCGAGCACCGCCAGTTATTAGAATGTTTATCTACCTCACCCCCTCTTTTGGTGAAATCACAAACTCTAATTTCTAATCCTTCACAGGTGAAGGACTAAATAAGTTCAAAATTCAAATCCCTAAAGTTTAGGATTTAGGGCTTAGGATTTAGTGTTTTACAAGAGGGGCTTCGCCTCTCTAATACCCCTAGCTATCACTTAGACCTCAGGTCGCTCTTCAAAATCTC
>DAOWJS010000024.1 GCA_030640255.1 Dehalococcoidales bacterium
CAAAAGCGAGATTACCCTGATAGCATCATTAGAAAAGTTGGCGGAAAAGTAACAGAGAAAACAGCACGAGAATGGGAAAGGGACGAGGGCTTTACCTAATTCTCGGTCATATCAAATGATGTTCCGTCAAATTCGCCAGTATCCTTATTCCAATACCAGGTCTTATTGCCTACTGTAACCTTATAGTAATAGGGAGTTTCCTCAAATATCACTTTGGTGCCATTACTGCATTTTAATTCGTTAATTACCATTTACTTGCTCCTATGTATACTTATCCAATATACTATAATAGTATTTATAGTAATGTTATATAGATTAAATTATAGCTAGGAGTCCCCTATACGTTACTTCAAGGTATACTTACCTATTATTATTATAAGGAAGAATCACCTTACCAAGACATTTGATAATCTTTAAGACAGGCTTCCCCTAGCCCCCCGTGGAGAATACTGGTTAGCGGATTCAACCAGCAGGGCCAAGCTCATCAGGAAGTCATCATGCCCCTGGGCGGGGCCAACATAGAAGTTCATGGTCTGGCTGGGACGATACTGGCTCTTAGCCTTCTCCATCTCCAACCAGAACTCCTGATACTCGGCCGAGCCATCCCCGGCATACATCTTCAGCCTGCCTGAATTAACCGCCGCTAACAGGTTAAAGCCCAACTCCGATTTTGACCGAGCAGTAAAGGTGAAGGGGGAAACCCTTGAGCTTAACGCTGCCCGAAGGAATGAGCTCACCGGCTGACCAACCCCGGTAGCATCAACCACTACCTTACGGCAGTGCCAGACATTCTTCAGAATATCAACTAGCTGGGGATAGAGTTCAGCGTGCTTCCTGCCCGTCCACCAGTAGTGCTCAACCACATATATTTTGGACTGCTTCTGAATATCATCGCCGGTAGCAAAGTCCAGCTCGCCAATGGTAATTACGGTAGAGTCCTGGCGCGGCTTGAGGCTCCTCAACAAAGCTCCGTCCTCTGCTTCAGCCTCGCCAGCCAGGTCAATACCGGCAACATAGACCTTGCCCCGGTCAGGTCGGTGCTTTCTGGTGTGCTCTCCGTTAAGCTGAGCCCTCTGCTGATGACTCAAGTAACCGCCGCCACCGTGAATAGGTAACAGCCTATACTGGGTAAGGAAGAGAGGGTGATTCTCCCCCAAGCGCTCCCTCTCCGCCTCAACATAGGCTAGATAGTCAGGGTTATACTTAGCTACTTCCTGCCAATCGTAGCTAAAGTGGCGCTTGATGCCGTCCCTTCTCTCCAGCTCAAGGTTGGTCTGCCTCACCTCTTCCAGCAGGGTAGAATCGTCCCAGGTAGTGCCATAATGAACGCAGGTAACGTTGGCCGTCGCTCCCATCGGCTTGAACTCCTTGGTATACTTCTCCTTGCCGACATCCTGGGACTCATCTATCTCCAGCAGTATATGGGCGGTGTTACCTACCACATTAGCTGACTCATCGGCGGATAGGAATATGGCTCTGGCGTTGCCCAGTCGGATGATATAGCCCAGTTCAGCTACCCAGATGCCATTGAAGCCAGCGTCATTTAACCTGTCCTTCAATCTCACCATGGAGATAACCGTCTGCGGCTTGAAGGTAGGTGAGCACTTCACCAGGTTCTGGGGCTTGGCCATAAACAGGGTTAAAAGCAGAAGCTCAAGCTGAGCCGACAGCTCATTCTTACCTCCCTGCCGGGCAATCTCTACGGAGAAGGTAAGCCCTTTCCTGCCGAAAACGCTACTTAAGATAGCTAGGGCTACCTCCCGCTGGTATGGCCTGAGCCGGTTTATCGATAGATCCGACATGACTAAAAATTGAAGCTACTTAGATAGGAAATATCTAGCCTTTAATAACTGAGATGCCAAGAGGCAGGGCAACATCTCTGAGGACATTACCTATTGCCTCCTTCAGCCCCTTCTTCTGCTCTCGGGTGATGTTGTATCTAGTCTTGACCAGTCTCTCCAGGGCATTGGTCATATGAATAATAAGCCTGATATTCTCCGGCTCATCCTCTAGTATAGACTTTATCTTAACCCTCAATAGAGCGATTTCATCATCAATACCCTCAACGCCAGAAGCTAGCTCAAAATCAAGCTGCTCGGCTTCATCCAGGACCTTGACGTAAAAATCGTGCTTACGAGCGTTCTGATTGCCCTTTGGGGCGCCTCTTTTTCTTTCCGCTTTGGCTGGCATGTGTCTTATCCTCGTTGCTTAAGAGCCTGGCAGTAGCCAAGACAATGGTGTGGGCAGCCAGGTCCCATCTCTGGCTCTCTACGGCTAATCTCAATAGCCTCATATCCTTCCCCCTTCTATATGTACCCGCTCATAATAGCACATATGTTCTAAAATGGCGATAAGGTTTTGTCGCTTTTTGAGTAACACCACGAGGTCGTTTAGTAACCTATCCCCCTGACCCTCTTCCCTTAATAAAAGATTGTGTAACAACCCCTCACCCTTTATTTTTGGTAACCCTATCCCCTTTTTCCCCTTCCCCTTAACAAGGGGAAGGGGATTTAGTTATATAAGAGAGGCTTCGCCTCTCTTTGACTCTCCTTTGAAGGGGAGAGGGGAGAGAACTTC
>DAOWJS010000061.1 GCA_030640255.1 Dehalococcoidales bacterium
GACTATTTAGCAACCTACTCCCTTTGTCCCCCTCCCTTATCAAGGGAGGGGGATTTGGTTATATAAGGGAGGCTCTGCCTCCCTTTGACTCTCCTTTAGTATTTACTTCTTTAAAGGAGAGGGGGGAAGTATAGGTTTTGAAGGGGCTAACGCCCCTCTTATACACCCCCAGAAGATTAGCTTCCTTTATTTAAGTAGGGGGAATGATTATTCTTGAAGGGCTTCGCCCTTCAAGCTACCCTCAATAAGCGCCTTTATTTCGTAATGGGGAGTTTTAGAGGGGCAAAGCCCCTCTAAAAAATCTCTTCTCCCTCTCCTTTTAATTAGTAGGCACTAAAAGAGAGTTAAAGAGGGGCGAAGCCTCTCTTTGCCTCCCCCTGCTCTGGGGTAGTAGTCAGGGGAGTTTTAGAGGGGCAAAGCCCCTCTAAAGAAATTATCTTCCCCTTCCCCTTATCAAGGGGAAGGGGATACAGGGGATAGGGTTGATAAACAATTTCAAATAGCACAAGTTGAAGAGCGCCCTGTCATAAGCTATAATCAGCTATAATATATCTGAGTTTCTCGGTTAGGAGACGACTTTGCTTAAAAGTCATAGCTGTGGTGAACTGAACAAAGAGCATATAGGTACCAAGGTAACCCTGGCTGGTTGGGTTAACCGCCGTCGGGACCACGGAGGGCTAATATTTATTGACCTGCGAGATAGAGAGGGTATAGTTCAGGTAGTGTTCAACCCAGAAGTATCAAGCCTCAACCATAAGATAGCTAATGAGATGCGTAATGAATACGTAGTCAGGGTTAGTGGAGAGGTTACCCCCGCCCGCCGGGGACGGAAAACCCTAAATTAGCCACCGGTGATGTTGAGGTTATCGCCCAGAATGTGGAGATACTTAATCCAGCCAAGACCCCTCCATTTTACATAAATGAGGATATTGAAGTGGAGGAAAGCCTCCGCCTCAAATATCGCTATCTTGACCTGCGTCGGGCGAGGATGAAAGCCAATTTGTTCCTTCGCCACCGGGTGGTGAAATTTATTCGTGATTTCCTGGATGCTAAAGGGTTTATTGAAGTAGAAACACCAATCCTGATTAAGAGCACTCCTGAAGGGGCTCGTGATTACCTGGTGCCCAGCCGCCTCCACTGGGGCAAGTTCTATGCTCTACCTCAATCTCCACAGCAACTCAAGCAGTTATTAATGGTAGCCGGTATCGAGAAATACTTCCAAATAGCCAAGTGCTTTCGTGATGAGGACACACGTGCTGACCGCCAGCCTGAATTCACTCAGCTTGACCTGGAAATGAGCTTTATTGAGGAAGAGGACATCTTCAACTTGCTTGAGGAGCTTTTCACCTCTCTGGTTGAGACGCTCAAGCCTGAAATGCAGGTAGTAAAACCTTTCCCACGTCTCACCTATACTGATACCATGGAGCGCTATGGCACGGACAAGCCTGATTTGCGCTTTGGTCTGGAGATAGGAGACCTGTCCGACATTGCCTCCCAGTCTGACTTCTCTATTTTTCGTTCAGTTATGGCTAAAGGGGGTAAGGTAAAGGGTATCTGCGCCCCCGGCTGTGCTACCTACACCCGAAGGCAGCTTGATGAATTAAATAAGATGGTGCAGGGGCTGGGAGCTGAGGGCTTGATAACTATGTCCCTGGGCACCTCGGCTGGTAGCTTAAACGATTTAACCCTTGACCTGGTAAGGTCGGTGGCGGCTAAATTTCTCAGCCTAGAGCAAATCAAAGAAATGGCCAAGCGTTTGGGTGCCGAAATGGGAGACCTTCTGCTTATCATTGCCGGCGAACCTGAGCTAGTTAATATAGCCCTGGATGAACTGCGCCGGGAGATGGGGCATCGGCTTAAGCTGGTGGCACCTAATCTCTTTGCCCTTGCCTTCATTGTCAATTTTCCATTGTTAAAGCGAGACCAAGAAACAGGGCAGTGGGAACCAATGCATCATCCATTTACTGCGCCCAGGGATGAGGATGTGTCCTTATTGGATACCGCTCCGGAAAAGGTGTGGGGTAAGCATTATGACCTGGTGTGTAATGGGTATGAAATCGCCGGTGGCAGCCTTAGGATTTGCACCAGCCACCTGCAACGGAAAATATTTAAGCTACTGGGCTATAGTGATGAAGAAGTTGAGGAGCGTTTCGGGCATTTGCTTGAAGCTTTTGATTACGGCGCTCCTCCTCATGGTGGTATCGCCGTTGGCATTGACCGTTTTGTAATGATACTGGCCGGAGAGGAAACCATCAGGGAGGTAATTGCTTTCCCCAAGAGCCAGACGGCTACCGATTTAACCTTTAATGCCCCTTCGCCAGTTACCGAGGAGCAGCTGGCTGAATTACATCTACGTCTGCGGGAGGAACAGTGAAAGTAACCAATGAGAAAACAGAAAATAGCCAGGCATTTCTTACCATTGAGATGGAGCCGGCTGAGGTAGAGGCATCCTTGGAAGCATCCTATCACCGCCTGGTTAAGAAAACACGAATCCCCGGCTTCCGCAAGGGAAAAGCACCACGGGCTATATTAGAACGCTACCTTGGCAAAGAAAGCCTCCTTGAAGACACGCTGAATAATCTACTCCCCAAAGCTTATGAGAATGCCATCAAGGAGCAAAAAATTGAGGCTGTTGCTCAGCCACATATTGAAATAACTCAAACTGACCCGGTAATATTTAAGGCAATAGTGCCGTTAGTGCCCACCATTGAGCTTGGCGACTACCATCATATCCAAATTAAGCCCGAACCGGTAGAATTAACTGAGGATGATGTTAGCGCCGCAATGGAACAACTACGTCATCAGCAGGGTACCTGGGAGCCGGTAGGCCGTCCCGTAGCCTTTGGTGATTTAGTAGTTTTGGATGTTGAGAGCAATATTGAAGATAAGCCGTTTATAAACCAGAAAGGAATTCAATACCAGGTTCTCCGTGACCTATCCCTCCCGGCACCAGGATTTGCTGAGCAGTTACCTGATATGAAAAAGGATGAAGAGAAGGAGTTTAAGCTACAGTTTCCCTCAGACTACTCCAGAGACGAGCTAGCCGGGAAGGAGCCCTCGTTTAAAGTAAAGGTTATTGAAATAAAGCAGGAGAGACTCCCTGAGTTAAATGACGAGTTCGCTAGAGGAATTAACCCTGACTTTAATACCTTGGATTCGCTCCGAGAGCGAGTCTCAACTAACTTAAGGCTCAGGGAAGAGAAACGAGCCAGGGTAGATTTTGAGGAACGGGTAATTGAGGCCGCAGTTGACATAAGTCAAATGGAATTCCCTCCAGTTCTGGTCGAGGCAGAGATTGACCAACTTCTTAGCCAACAGGCAAGGCGCTGGCAAATGGACGACAAAGGTTTGGAGGAGTATCTTAAAAGTATCAACAAGACCGAGGAGGAACTACGGGAAGAGCTGCGTCCGCTGGCTACCAAGAGGGTTACCCAATCACTGGTGCTGGGAAAGATTGCCGAAGAAGAAAAAATTGAAGTTAGTGATGCTGAGATAGATACTGAGATTGAAAACTTGACCAAAGATGCTGATGAGGATAAAAAAGACGGACTGCAGGGATTCCTGAATGCTCCACAGGCTCGTGAGTCAATCAAGCAGACATTAATTGCCCGAAAAACTATCCAGCGAC
>DAOWJS010000018.1 GCA_030640255.1 Dehalococcoidales bacterium
ATTCGGCGGGAGCCGTTGCTGATTAAACCATACCTTACTCCCGCCCAGTTTAGGCTCTATGAGCTCATCTGGAAACGAATGGTGGCAAGCCAGATGTCGGCGGCTTTATTTGATAACACTACGGTTGACATTAAAGCCAGGTGCCCAATTTCCAAGCTGGAGTACCTTCTCCGAACTTCTAGCTCGGTGAGTACCTTTCCCGGATTCATCATTCTTTATACCGAGAGTAAGGACGAGGTTGAGAATGAGGGAAAGAAAAGTCCCCCCCTACCCTATTTGGAAAGGGGTGATGAGCTTGAGCTTGTGGGGCTTTTCCCGGAGCAGCACTTTACCCAACCATCACCCCGTTTTACCGAAGCCACCTTGATTAAGATGCTAGAGCAATGGGGCATCGGACGTCCCAGCACCTATGCTCCTATCCTATCCACAATTCAGGAGCGTGGATATGTTACCAGGACTAACGGGAGCTTTCAGCCCACAGAGCTGGGTTTTGTGGTCAATGATTTACTTGGCCAATATTTCCCCGACATCGTTGACATTAAGTTCACCGCTCGTATGGAAGAGGAACTGGACGAGGTAGCCAGTAAAAATAGGGATTGGGTGCATGTGGTTCAAGATTTCTATACACCTTTTGAGAAAAGCCTTGAGAATGCCTCCCGGCTTATGGAGAAGGTAAAGTTAGCCGACGAAGTAACCGAGGAAAATTGCCCTGAGTGTGGTAAGCTATTGGTAATTAAGAGGGGGCGCTATGGGAAATTCTTAGCCTGCAGCGGTTACCCTGAGTGCAAATATACTAAATCCTACCAGGTTAAGCTCGGTGTTAATTGCCCCGAGTGTGGCAGTGAGCTGGTGGAGAGGCTCAGTAAAAAGAAGCGCGTCTTTTACGGCTGTAGTAATTACCCCAATTGCCAGTTTGCCACCAGTTTTAGACCCCTCCCCCACCCCTGCCCCAAATGTGGCGGACTCCTCACCCTCTATAGAGGCAAATGGGCAAAATGCACCAAGTGTGAGTATAGAGGGAAGTTACCAGAACCGAAGACAATTGTAAGGGTTAAACATGAAACTGAAGTTGCATGAGAATATACAATTTATCTACGAACTGGCGTTAGCCCAAAAGGAACTTCAAGCTTTAGGAGTAGAATTTGAGCCAACCAGTGACATGCGTGGTTTTATTAGCAAGAACTCGATAGACCCTGAACTGATCAAACGGCGAGCAGCCTACTTCGAGAGCATCGATGGCGAGTTTAGCGATTACTACTACATCCAGAAATATAACCAAACAGGTTCGGTCAACCAGTACCTAACACACTGGATATATCCTTATAAAGGTAAATTCCATCCTCAGATGATTCGGAGTCTCCTAAACATAATAAGAGCAGCGCCGGGTGACGTTATCTTAGACCCCTTTGTTGGGAGTGGTACCACAGCTATAGAAACACAACTCTTAGGAATCGATTGCGCTGCTATTGACATATCTCCGTTATGTGTTCTCATATCCAAGGTAAAGACTGAATCCATAGAAGTCTTGGGGCAAATTCTAGAGTACGGGCATTCTGTTGCTCCTAGTACTCGTAATGTGCTCCAGTCTAACAGCTTTGCCAAAATTCCTCTTGAAGAGATCCAAAGTGAGAAGGTGCGGAACTTTTATAAAATGGCGGAGATGATTGCTCTCAGTGATGAGAGCCGTAGGCGTAAAGATTTTTCAAACTCTTATCATTTGAATATCGAGAAGATGACTAAGTCTATAGCCGATTTCAAAGCAGTTAGAGAGAGATTCGGCCTGCAGTTAGGAAAGGTTAAGGTAGAGCAGGGTGATGCAAAGGAACTTTCCCTACCAAATGAGTCTATTGATGGAATAATAACATCCCCCCCATACTCCATAGCTCTCAATTATGTAGCTAATGATGCTCATGCTCTCAAGGCACTAGGCTATGACTTAAACAGCATAAAAGAGGACTTTATTGGTGTGAGGGGCACCGGGCTTAATAAGTTCAGACTTTATAACACCGATATGTCAAAATGCTTTAAAGAAATGTATAGAGTCCTCAAGCCTAGTAAGTTCTGTATTATTGTAATAGGTAATGTCACATACCAAAACGAAGAAGTCAATACCACAGGGATTACTATAGATAGTTGCAAGAAAGCAGGATTCGAGTTTTTGGAAAAGGTAGACAAGATTATTTTTGGGCTATACAACGTGATGCAGAGGGAATATATATTATTTCTCCAGAAGCCATAAGGAGGATGACAAAGTGAAAGAAAATAATAATTACATTAAGCAACTTGAGGAAACTATTACCAAGTTTATGGCACCTCTAGAGGGTATACCATTTCCTATTGCCATCAAGGCTATCTCAGGGCATAAGGTTATTCCCTTTGATAAAGAGAATAAACAAGACTTATATTTGCTTGACAAGCTTTGCCAAGCTGCCGATATAGCAGGCAAGCAAGCTTTCCAAGAAGGGATATTTCGGAGACGCCCAAACGAAGTTGGTAATGATATTGAGCCTTATGTTAAGGAAGCACTAAAAGTAGTTGGTTTACAAGCTGATACTCCAATGACTCAAAAACAGAGAAGGCAAGCCATGGGTTATCCTGATATTGAAGTTATAGATTCCAATGGTAGGGTTACATATCTGGAATGCAAAACCTACAATTTGGCAAATATCGGAACCACACAAAGAGCGTTTTACTTTTCTCCTTCAAAAGAGAGTTGTAAGGTTACCGCAGACGCTAGGCACTTGGTTATGAGCTTTCAGATAGAATTGGCTCAGAGAAAAGGGCAGCAGGCGTATATTCCAGTTCACTGGCGCATCTACAGCACTGATTCAATGGTAGTTCAGGTAAAGCACGAGTTTAATGCTAATAACAGACAAATGTACAGACCGGAGGCTTTGCTAGCTGAAGGGTCTATATAGGTAGCAGGTTAGCACCATGCAACAAGTTTTTAATAGATACATAAATTATCTTGAGGCGGAGAGGAATGTTTCGCCCTATACCGTGCGCAACTATACTACCGACCTGCTGGACTTTTTTCAGTTCCTGGGCGCTAAAGGGGTTGGTTCGCTGAAAGAAGTAGATAGGTATGTGGTGCGGGATTATCTGTCCCACCTTATAGGGCGGGGATTGGTCAAGGCAAGCATTGCCCGTAAGCTATCGGCAATTCGCTCCTTTTATCGCTACCTGCTACGAGAGGAAATGATATCCACCAGTCCCGTAGCCACCACCTCTTCACCCAAGCTGGATAGGCGTTTGCCCGCTTTTCTTACTGTAGAGGAAGTGGAGAAGCTACTGGAAGCCCCCGATTTGTCTACGCCACAGGGACAGCGTGACCGGGCTCTGCTGGAGCTACTTTACGCCTCCGGTCTCAGAGTGAGTGAACTGGTAAGCCTGAATCTGGAGCAGGTTGACCTTGACAGTCGTGAAATCCGCGTCTGGGGGAAAGGGGCTAAGGAGCGGATAACTCTAATGGGTAAGCCAGCCGCCAGGGCTCTCTCAGCTTACCTTAGCCAAGGCAGACCTGAACTCTTGGGGGAAAAGAGGAGCCGCGCCCTGTTCCTTAACCGGTATGGGGAGCGCCTTACCGAGCGCACGGTGCAAAAAATCCTGGATGATTACGCCACTAAGGTTGGCATCGGCAAGAAGGTTCATCCCCATATGCTGCGGCATACCTTTGCCACCCATCTCCTTGATGGCGGGGCTGATTTAAGGGTAGTCCAGGAGCTTCTGGGTCATGCCAATCTATCTTCCACCCAGATTTATACTCATGTAACCAAGAGCCAGGCAAGAAAGGTATATCTATCAGCTCACCCCATGGCTCAGGAGACGGATGATAAGAGTGGATAAAGATAGATGCGAGCCGTCTCCAAGCGAAGCCTTAAATGATAATTCGGGGCTATATTCATGAGCTTGAAAATAGGTAGCAGGCGGCAAAAGTTGCGCCAGAGATTCACTGAGAAGGAGATTGAGGCCATC
>DAOWJS010000075.1 GCA_030640255.1 Dehalococcoidales bacterium
ACAAACGCTGTATGACCTTATTCAAACCGATGCTGCCATTAATCCGGGTAATAGCGGTGGACCATTGGTGAATATGGCTGGAGAGGTAATTGGTATCACCAGTGTCAAGATTAGTCAGGTCGGTGTGGAGGGTATGGACTATGCCATAAGTAGCAATGTGGCGATACCGATTATTGAGGAACTGGTTAAAGTTGGTTATGTGGTTCGTCCCTGGCTGGGGGTAGAAGGACTTCTCACTGTAGACAGCTCGGTAACTTTTTATTTTCGCCTGAGTGTAGATAGAGGGATTCTAATTAGAGAGGTAACCCTAAATAGTCCGGCAGATGAAGCTGGGTTAGAGGCCGGGGACGTTATTACCGCCTTTGCCGATAAGGAAATGACCGATGTTGAGGAACTGAGGAGAGCCATACATGCCTCCCAGATTGGGCATGAGGTAAAGATAACCTTCTGGCGGGGTGATAGCCAGAGTACTACTTATGCTACCCTTGCCGAAAGCCCACCGCCATCCTAAGTTAGTCTAGTTTGGCTACTCCCAATAATATATCATAACCACCCAGCTTATAGCTTTTGGTAAATACCCCCTCCTCAGGAACCCCGTCAACAAGCTGGCCGGATAGCGTTTCCTGCTTGATGTAGTCAGCAAAATCCTCCACTACCTGCCGCATATAAGTCTCGCCTTGATAATAGGTAACAATATGGTCAGCAATATCAAATCCCGCCGAGCGGCGCATGGTCTGGAGCCGATGCACTATCTCTCGCGCCATTCCCTCAGCCGCCAGTTCGGGGGGAATGTCAGTCGGAACAGATACCCCGTAAGCACCGTCTGAACTAACCACATAACCTGGTTTATCAAGTTCAGCTACGTTGTCAACTAATTCCAGGTTTTTTACATTAAGCTCATCCAATACCTGTAATTTAACCCTCTCCAAACACATTTGTTCCCGCCATGAACTAACGCTGACAAGGTTAATCGCCAGGGGCTGGCGCACCTTGATACCTGCCTGACTCCGAGCCGCCCGCCCCAGACTTGATATTTTCATCGCCAGTCGGATATCGGTGGCTAACTGCTTATCAATTCTAGCCTCATCAGCCACGGGAAAATCAGCCAGGTGAACGCTATCTGGAGCCTCAGGAAATACTGAACGAACCAGGTTCTGGTACAGCTCCTCGGCCAGAAACGGAGTAAACGGAGCCAGTAGCTTGGATAGGGTAACCAGACATTGATAAAGGGTATTATATGCCGACAGTTTATCGGCATCATTCTCGCTCTTCCAGAACCGCCGGCGGCCCCGGCGCACATACCAGTTGGATAGGTCATTGACAAAATTCTCTATTTTCCTCCCTGCCTCCGTTGGGTTATAACCATCCAGCGCCGTATCTACGTCAATTATAAGCTGATTAAGCTCAGAGATAACCCACTTATCCAGCTCCGACTGCTCAGACGAAGCTTCTTCAGCACTGGGGGTGAAGTGGTCTATATTGGCATAGATAATAAAAAAGGAATAGACATTCCACAGCGTCATTAAAAAGCGGCGGGTTATCTCAGCGACCAGTTTCTCCGAGAAACGCCGCACATTGCCCGGCGGCGAGGCAGTGAGACAATACCAGCGCAGGGCATCAGCCCCATACTTATCAATCACTGCCCACGGCTCAACCACATTCCCCTTAGCCTTGCTCATCTTCTCCCCTTTAGCGTCAAGGATGTGCCCTAAACAAATGACATTCTGGAAACAGGGACGATTAAATAGCAGGGTGGATATGGCGTGCAGGCTGTAGAACCAGCCGCGAGTCTGGTCAACGGCTTCACAAATATAATCAGCCGGGAATCGCCCGTCCTCACGCAAGGTATCATTCTCAAATGGGTAGTGCCACTGGGCTATTGGCATGGCTCCGGAATCAAACCAGCAATCAATTACCTCGGGCACCCGCTTCATCTTTGCTCCACACCCAGGGCAATCAAAGGTTAGCTCATCAACAAAGGGGCGGTGCAAATCAAGTGGCTCCTTAAAATCGCTGACATTAGGCTTACCCTTGAGTTCCTCCACACTGCCGACACAATCATAGTTACCACAGGATTCACATTGCCATATCGGGAGCGGTGTCCCCCAGTAGCGCTCCCGGGAAAATGCCCAGTCAACATTATTCTCCAGCCAGTCACCAAAACGTCCATACTTTATGTGCCCCGGATACCAGTTTATCTCATTATTACCGGCAATAAGGGCTTCCTTGACCGCTGTCGTCCTGATATACCACGTCTGCTTGGCATAGTAGAGCAGAGGCGCCTCACAGCGCCAGCAGAAGGGATAGGTATGCCGAATTGTCTCACTGCGATAAAGAAGCCCCCTTGACTTCAGGTCATCTAAAATAAGAGGGTCAGCGTCTTTAACAAACTTACCCGAGAACGGATAGTTACCAGTGATAATGCCCTGTAAGTCCACCGGGTGGACAAAGTCCAGCCCCTTCTCCTGCCCGGCCTCAAAGTCAACCTCACCGTAAGAGGGAGCCATGTGCACTATGCCGGTGCCGTCCTCCATAGAGACAAAGTTGGTAGCGATGACAGGATAGGTTAAGTTGGCATTAGGCTCCTGCGGGGAAAGTTCCGATTTCCATTGAAATCGCTTACGCTCCACCCCAAAGCTGTGGGGATTAAACAGAGGCTCATACTTTACTTTCGCCAAGTAGCTAAGGTAGGACCCCTTTACTATCTTTACCGCCTTGTGACTACCTAGCCCTACCCGTTCACGTAAAGCATCAGCTAAAATGAGATATTCGTTATCCACTTCCACCACAGCATAATCAGCCTCAGGAGCCACGGCTAGAGCTGTGTTGCCAGGTAAAGTCCAGGGGGTAGTCGTCCACGCCAGAAAATAGACAGGCTTATCTATGGGAAGGGCACCTCGCTGGTCTTCCACAACCTTAAACTTGATATAAACCGACGGGTCTTCAACATTGTCCTGATAGCCCAGAGCCACCTCGTGGGAGCTTAGGGAGGTGCCACATCGGGGACAGTGAGGGGTAACCTTATAGCCCTGATACACCAGCCCCTTGTCCCACATCTGCTTTATTGCCCACCAGACGGTTTCAATGTATTTATTGTCCATAGTGATATAGGGGTGGTTTAAGTCAACCCAGAAGCCGATGCGCTCGGTCATCGCCTCCCACTCTTTAAGGTAGCCAAAGACGCTTTCCCGGCAGCGGGCATTAAATTTGTCAATACCAAACCCTTCAATATCTGCCTTGCCGGAGAAGCCCAGTTCCCGTTCCACCTCCAGCTCAATAGGCAGTCCATGGGTATCCCAGCCAGCAATGCGCGGGGTATAGTAGCCCTTCATCGCCTTATAGCGGGGGATAACATCCTTGAATACCCTAGCCAGCACATGGTGTATGCCCGGGCTACCATTAGCCGTAGGTGGTCCCTCATAGAATACAAAGCGGCGGGCACCCTGGCGGGCGTCAACACTCCGCTCAAAGACATGGTTATTTTTCCACAGGCTAAGTATGTTCTCCTCAACTTGGGGGAAATTCACCTGGCTGCTTACCGGACGAAACATAGTAAAAACCCTTTCTATATTAAAAAACCCCGCCCTTTGGGGACGAGATTTATCACACCCGTGGTACCACCCCGCTTCCCCCGCCTCAGGCGGGGGCACTCTTTACGGCACATTTACCTGCCCTCGTCAATGATAACGGCTGACACTACCGACCAAGTCTACTAAGTAGCCTAGCTTATAGACTACCGTTCGGTTGGTGGCTCAGGAGGGATTTTCAGGGGGCGAGCACATCTGCTTTCACCCTACCAGACTCGCTAGGGGCTCGTTATCCCCTTACTCGTCTCCGTCACTGCCTTTTCCCGCCCAAGGTTAGCACACTCCCCAAAATAAATCAACCGACACTGTTTATAGGTTGTTTAGCAACCTAACCCCCTGACCCCCTTCCCTTATTAAGGGAAGGGGGAGTGTAGGTAAGAGAGG
>DAOWJS010000014.1 GCA_030640255.1 Dehalococcoidales bacterium
ATCAGCCTTGCCTCTGGTTAAAGCGTTGAAAATGGTGGTCCTGCCGCTTTTAGCCAGCCCTATGATGCCAATATCAACACTCACCGGTCTAACCCCGTATGCCTTCCTGTTAAGTTAAGCTGGATTAACGTCCTGACATTATTACTTCCCTGGCGTACTTAAGGGCAAGCTCTCTTTCTTCGGCAATTAACCTTTCATTAGCCGCTAGTTCCAACAAGGCGTGAAGTGCTTCTTGGGTGCCAACGTTTCCCAGTAGTTCGATAGCTTTAGTCCTCAGTGTAGACGGAAGTTCTAAGTCACTGGCAATGGCGGTTAACTTCTTTAGTTCGTTAGAATGTTCTGCCACTTTATTTCACCTCTTAACTCCAGCGGTGTTAGCCAGAGAAGTTTTGTAATTTGTATTTATTCTACTCTTTGTGCCACCATTCTTCAATAGAGACCATTTTGAGGTTTGTTTAGCAACCTATCCCCCTGACCCCCTTCCCTTAATAAGGGAAGGGGGAGAGTAGGTGAGAGAGGGGCTTCGCCCCTCTCTAATCCTTCCATAGGAAGGACTTCCCCCTCTCCTTTGATGATAGGAGCTTACTTAATCGGGAGTGTCTAAGAGGGGCGTCAGCCCCTCTTTCTTCTCCTCCCCCTCTCCTTAAAAGGGGAGAGGGATGGAATTTCTTAAAGGGGCTTCGCCCCTTTTAATCCCTTTGCTAAACAACCTCGGTAAACGATTTTGCCGGTGGTGTGATAAAATAGGGAGACTTGCAGAATAAGAGAGGTAAGCTTGCTATATATACTATGGGGTCAGGACGATTTTTCCCTAAGTCAGGCGCTAGAGGAGATAAAAAAGGGTATAGGCGACCACACAGTTTTATTGGCTGATACCACCACGCTTGATGGTCAACAGATGACCCTAGACCAGTTAAAAACTGTTTGCGAGACATTTCCCTTTCTGGCGGGAAAACGGTTAGTCATTGTCAAGGGGCTACTAGAGCGTTTTGAACCCAAAGGTAAATCCAGGCGGCAGAAGGGAAACGCACCGCTAATCAAACAACAAGGCGAGTTCAAATCACTAGTTGATTATGCTAGCAGGATACCTGATAGCACAATACTAGTATTAATAGATAATGTGATAACCGCCCGTAATCCTCTACTCAAGGAGCTTGCCGACAAAGCTGAAGTAAGGTCTTTTCCTTCGCTGAGAGATGCTGAGTTGCGTCAGTGGGTCCAACAGCGGGTGACACAGGAAGGTGGCAGCATATCCCCTAGGACGATAGACTTAATGGTTAAACTGGTAGGTGGGAATTTATGGATTATGGCAAATGAAATTAATAAGCTGGTCACATTTGCTTCAGGTCGCCGCATTGAGGAGGAGGATGTTAAGATGATAGTGAGCTATGCCCGGCAGGCTAATGTTTTTGCTATGGTTGATACTATCCTTGAGTCCAAAGCTGGAGAAGCCGAACGATGGCTAGAGCAGCTACTGCAAAGGGGAGCCACCCCAGCCTATCTTCTGGTTATGCTATCACGGCAAGTTCAGATGATAGTTCGAGCCAAGGAGCTAAGAAGCCAGAGAAAATCTAAAGTGGATATTCAGAATAAGCTGGGCTTGACCTCGGAGTTTGTTTTGCGTAAGACATTAGAGCAAGCTGATAGGTATCCTTTGGAGCGGATTAAGGAGGTATATCGCAAGCTTTTAGAAGCTGACCTCTCTATTAAGACGGGGAAGTATGATGGTGGACTCGCCCTCAATATCCTGATTGCTGAACTATGCCAGCAACACAAAGTGTAGGTAACTCGCTCAAGCCTCCTCATTCTTTCAAGGTAGTGATTAAGGAAGGAGATAACGGGAATAGGTTGACATAATCCTAACTTCAAACTTGACAGTCTTGTTGGCAGGGTGTTACAGTTTTATCTGGCTTCTCAAGGACATTTGGAACCTTGAACCGGGTCAGTGGGTTCACACTCACAATACTGATGAAACTTATACCCCTTCTAGATAACGAATAGGCATGAAGAGGTCTGTTAGCCAGGAAAGACGCCAATCCCAGCAAAGTATAGTGACACACTAGATGCAGAGTGGCTAGTTCCTGTTGCCTCGTCCCATATTTGGCTCCTAGCCAACAGGGAGGCAAAATGGCAACAAATCAAGAGAGTAACAGTGCCCAACAACTGGTAGAGTTATGCAGCCAAAGGTTGTCGCAACGGCGGCTAATTCTAGCTAGCAACCGTGGACCTGTTGAATACTATCTTACCGAGGATGGACAACTCCGCTCACGGCGTGGCAGTGGTGGGGTAGTCACTGCTCTCGGTAGCCTTAGCAAGTATGTAGAGCTTGACTGGATTGCTAGCGCTATGGGGAAAGGAGATAGGCAGGTAGCACTAAGAGCCCAAGGAGGGCGTTTTAAAGTGCCCTCAGCTAGTGATAACTTACATCTCCATTTTGTGGTCAGCCCCGGCAACATGTATCACAAATTTTATAGTGTCATTTGCAATCCCCTTCTCTGGTTCCTTCAACACTACATGTGGAGTTCATCTCGTACCCCCAACATAGACCGAGCTGTTCATGATGCCTGGGAGAATGGTTATGTTCCGGTGAACCAAGCCTTTGGTCAAGCGGTTATTGATGATGCCGCCGGAAGTGAACCACTACCTATAGTAATCCTAAACGACTATCACCTTTACCTCGTCAGTGCTTATATTCGGAGCCGGGTGCCAAGCCTGGTAATTCAGCACTTTATCCATATTCCTTGGCCATCACCCTGCTACTGGCAACTGCTACCGGGTTATATGCGGCAGGCAATCCTCAGCAGTTTATGCACCGCTGATATTGTAGGCTTGCAGACCAAGCGAGATGTGCGTAGTTTTCTTCAGTGCTGTGAATCATTTATTGACGAGGCTAAGGTAGATTATGGACAACGAACCGTGCAGATAAATGAGCATATTGTCCGGGTTAAAGCCTACCCGGTATCTGTTGATGCTATCGGTCTTAAAAAACTGGTCTCTTTAGCGGCAGTAAAGGAGTACGAAGAGAAATTGCGTCCCCTCTGTGGAGAGCAAACCATAGTTCGTGTCGATAGAGTTGAGCCCAGTAAAAATATCATTCGTGGCTTTAGAGCCTTTGATACGTTGCTTGAGCGCTACCCCCAATTCCGGGGAAAGTTGAAATTCATCGCCTTTTTAGTTCCCACCAGAGCCCATCTGAAACCATATCAGAGGTATATGCAGGAGGTCATTCAGCTTATAGAAGCTATAAACAGTAAGTATGGAACTGAAGAATGGCACCCTATAGATTACTTTTACGAGAACAATTACCTACAAGCTATAGCTGGTATGCGCCTCTACGATGCTCTTTTGGTAAACCCGGTTATCGATGGGATGAACCTTGTCGCCAAGGAAGGTCCTACCGTTAATAATCGTGACGGAGTCTTGATACTATCGGAAACCGTCGGTGCCTATGAGCAATTAGGGCAGAATGCTCTAGCTGTGGCACCAGCTGATCTGGAGGGGACAACTCAAGCCTTATATACGGCGCTGACCATGCCCGCCGATGAGAAGAATAAGCGTGCCACCGAGTTAAAAAGGTCTATTGAAGAAGAGGATGTGACTAGCTGGCTTCTGCACTTACTTACGGATGCGACTAACTTGGCTCAAGAGCGGTCTGAGACATCCACTTGAGAAAACGCTCTACATCATTTACCCCGTTCAAGGTAAAATCGGTTTCGGTTACCAGCTTTTCCGGCATTTCCCGGCTAATGATGCCGATGGCAAAACCCTGAAACTCTGAATTATGGGAAGCGGATTGTATGGCGGTAAAGGCATCAACATCGGTGAGGTCATCGCCCAGATAGATACCGCCTTGCAGATGATACCCTTGTATTAAGTCAAGTGTAGCCGTGCCTTTGTTTACCTTTACTAGTGGTATAAGGTTGATTGCCATCCTGCCTTGCATGATTCGCAAGCGTTTAGCCGGGGTTAAATTCTCCAGTGCCACCAGAATATCCCTCTCCGCCAACTGAGGTTCCCGGCAAAGACGATAGTGAATAGTAGCCGTTATCCCCTTATCCTCTATCCTAACACCTTCTATAGATAGTAACGGGGTTAGTTCCTTGATGACAGCTTTAATTACCTCAGGATAATCCTTGGCATCCTTGGTGAACTCAGAATGACCCTCAGTCCATCGCTCCAGTCCGTGATTGCCGATATAAACCATCCCGTCAATTTTCAGCATATTTTTAACTTCAATGGCTGGTCTCCCCGAGATGGCGGCTACCAGGGCCAGATGCTGACTAAGGGCGGATAAATAGTGGCGGCACAGTGGGGAAACCTTGGCTTGTTGTGGGGTGGGAGCCGTCTCACTTATGGTGCCATCAACATCAGTAATAAGCCCAAAGGGAGACCGCCTGAGGAGTTTTTCAATTGAATCTAGATGATTAAAAAGATACGGCACAAGCTAAATTTAACAGGGGGCATATCCTTTCGTCAACCTTGCACTTCACAAGTTGACTGAAATGGGATAAAATTAGTATTTAAGATGCAAGAGATTAAACAGCCGGAATTCCCGGTTTTAGCCATAGACCTGGGCGGCACTAAGATAATTACCGCTATCATTTCTGACCAAGGCCAGATAATGGCTAGGGAATATTGTCTCACCTTGGCCGAAGAGGGACCACAGTCGGTAATTGACCGGATACTTTTGGCTATAGACCACCTCCTTAATCTAAAAAATATGGACTCGTCTCAACTGGATAGCATAAGCATGGCTGCGGCTGGGGCTATAGATTTTGACCAGGGGCTAGTAACCTCATCCCCACACCTTCCCGGCTGGCATAATATTCCGCTGAGGGATATGGTAAAGGAGAAATATGGGGTTAATACCTTCCTAATCAATGATGCTAGCGCTGCTGCCCTAGGCGAGCACCAATTTGGTGCTGGGAAGGGGGTAAATAATCTTATTATGCTTACGGTGGGCACGGGCATTGGTGGTGGGATTATCATTAATGGACAGTTATATCTTGGAGCCGGTGGTAGCGCTGGAGAGATAGGACATATGACCATTGATGTTAATGGGCCAAGGTGTAGTTGCGGCAATATCGGCTGCTTGGAAACGCTAGCCTCGGGTACCGCAGTGGCTAGGGAAGCCACAAGGCGTATTCGCCAAGGGGAAAGGTCTTCTCTTACCAAGATTGTGTCCGGTAAAATAGAGGATATCACCGCCGAAACGGTTGACGTTGCGGCCGCCGGTGGAGACTCTCTAGCCTCGGAGGTTATTTCACAGGCAGCCACCTACCTCGGGGTAGGTATGGTAAACTTAGTTAATATCTTTAATCCGGAAATGATTATTGTTGGTGGTGGGATGGCAAAAATGGAAGACCGCCTGCTTAATCCAGCCAGGCGGGTAGTAAGGGAAAGAGCCTTCCGTCTACCGGCTC
>DAOWJS010000067.1 GCA_030640255.1 Dehalococcoidales bacterium
ACCTAAAGGTCGGTATTTAGGTGAGACATCCGCTTTGTTTCAGAGAGCCGGTTGGGGATTGAGTGGCTACCACGAGGGGGCTCGCATTTATCGTCTTAAATCACAGAAATTTCCTAATCTCTTAGCCAGGATGTTCCACGAGAAGGATATTCCTATTCAGGTAGCGGTGGGAAACTATGATTTGGGGATTTGTGGGCTGGATTGGGTGGAAGAGCTTTTGGTTAAATACCCGAGTTCGGCTTTAGTTAAGGTAAGAAATCTGGGATATGGAGACGGTGCCTTATCCCTGGTTGCCAGCCGGTCTGGGGGAGCATCTACCATAGAGGAAATACGAGCGAGGTTGGACAATATACGCATTGCCAGTGAGTATGTTAACCTGGCTGAGTCATTTGCCCTAAACCTTCGCCTGAGGAGGTTTAGCATCTTTCCCCTGTGGGGGGCGGCTGAGGTTTATCCGCCGGAAAGTGCTGACCTGGCACTAATCCCGGGAGGAGTAGATGGGAAGCTTTTTAACTATGACCTGGTGCCAGTAAGCAATGTCCTTAGCTTTAGCGCTTTTCTGATAGCTAATAGGGATAGCTGGGAATCGAAAGACATGGACGATGTATTGGCCTCTATTGGGGATAACCTGGTGGTTAGTGAGAAGCTCCCTTCTTCGGCAGGTGCAGTGAGAACACCGGGAATAGCTGGTCAGCACATTTCTTGGGAGGCGGCTGAGGATATAGTCCGACTGGCTTTGCCCGATGGGCATCAGCAACTGCCGACCCTTCAGCTGTTGGAGAAAGCTGGCATTCAGGTTGACGATTACCCATCACCAGTGGGCAATCGCCGCCCAACTACTAACCTGGCTGGAGTCAGGATTAAGGTGATTAGACCTCAAGATATGCCGTTACAGGTAGCTAATGGAAATTTCGACCTGGCTATTACCGGTCAGGACTGGCTTACGGAGCATCTTTGCCGGTTTCCGTCTAGCCCGGTAACCAGGCTTTTAGACCTCAAATTCGGGAAGGTAAAAATTGTCGCCGTGGTAAGTAAGGATTTATCTGTGTCTGATGCCTATAGCTTGAGGCAGCTTAGCGCTGAGCGCTCGGCGCCACTTAGAGTAGCTTCAGAATATGTAAATATAGCTGATAAGTATGCCCGGGATAATCACCTCGGAATGTACCGAATAATTCCTACCTGGGGAGCCAGTGAAGCCTTCTTGCCTGAGGATGCTGATTTACTAGTTGAGAATACCGAGACCGGACGAACCATAGCCAGACACAACCTTAAGATTATTGATAACCTTTTTGTATCGACAGCTTGCCTGATTGGCAATAAAGATAGTGTATCCAGTTCCACTAAGAGCGAAAGGATAAAGTCGGTTACTGAAACCCTGCGAATGGCAGTGGAGGATATCTAAATTGATAATCATTGAGGGTTTTCCGTCAGCAGAATTGGCCTTATCACGGCAAGCACCAGCTGAGTTTTATCCGGTTTCACCGGCGCTAAGGCAAAGGATAAAAGAGATGTTTGGCACCGATGACCCTGAGCAGGCGGTCAGGCAGATTGTTAGTGAGGTGCGCCATAGAGGGGATGCCGCCCTCCTGGATTATACTTTGAAGATTGATGGAATAGAGCTTACCTCGCTGGAGGTAAGTAAGCAGCAAATAGCCAGTGCCTACCGGGAGGTGGATGAGGAACTGGTATCAGCCCTTAAGCTGGCAGCAAAACGAATACGCTCCTTTCATGCCACCCAGAAGGATAATATTGGGAGTGAGTTTACCAGTCTGGATTCAGGTCAGCTAATGCGCCCGCTACAGCGTATTGGCGTCTATGTTCCTGGTGGCACCGCTTGTTATCCGTCAACGGTGTTGATGACAGCGATACCAGCCAGGGTCGCTGGGGTCAGGGAGATTATTCTGTGTACACCCCCGAGATTAGCCGGGACGGTGCCTCCACCTACATTAGTAGCTGCCGATATTGCTAAAGTTGACCGTATTTTTAGCGTGGGCGGGGCTCAGGCAATTGCTGCCCTAGCCTTTGGCACCGAGTCTATTCCTAAAGTGGACAAGATTTGTGGACCAGGTAATGTCTTCGTGGTTTTGGCTAAAAAGCTGGTATATGGGGCAGTTGACATTGATGGGCTTCAGGGACCAAGCGAGGTGCTAATTATAGCTGATGAAACCGCTAACCCCGGGTACTGTGCTGCCGACCTTTTAGCTCAGGCAGAACATGACCCTTTAGCCTCGGCTATTTTGATAACTACCTCACGGCGGTTGGCTGATGAGGTTAGCCGAGAGGTAGAGCGGCAACTTAAAGGTTTGCCCCGTCAAGATATTGCCACCGAATGTTTAGAAAATAGGGGGATGCTGGTAGTGGTGGCTAATGTAGATGAGGCTATAGAACTGGCTAACCTCTATGCCCCGGAACACCTTTGCCTGATGGTAGATAAGGCTGATACCTATATTGATAAAATATCTAACGCCGGCTGTATATTTATAGGTGAAAAATCAACGGTGGTTCTGGGAGATTATGTAGCCGGACCGAGCCATGTTTTACCTACCGGTGGGACGGCTCGGTTTAGCTCACCGCTTAATGTACGTGACTTTATTAAGTTTATCAGCCTGGTGGATGTAGGCAAGGCTGATTTGAAGCGGTTAGGTAAAGCTGCATCAACTATCGCTAAAGCTGAGGGGTTTGAGGCTCATGTTCGGGCGGTGGAAAAGCGGCTGGAAGCCGGTTAAGAGGGTAGGCAATGACGGAAAGCGCTGGAATAGAGAAATTAATACGCTCTTGTTTGACTGTTTTTAGGGGTTATTCGGCTAGCACGTCCCCGGAGACCCTGGAGGGGAAGGTTGAAGTTCCCGTAGAAAATATTATCAAGCTGGATGCCAATGAGAATCCCTATGGTTGTTCGCCGAGAGTGCCGCCAGCTCTGGCTAACTATCCTTATTTGAATATCTACCCTGATGCCGGGCAAACCGAACTCAGGAAATGGCTGGCGGGATACGCTGGTGTTAGTGCCGAAAATATCGTAGCCGGTAACGGCAGTGACCAGCTAATAGACCTTATTCTGCGTCTATTTGTAGAACCGGGTGACGAGGTAATAAATTGCATACCTAGCTTTGAGATGTTTCGTTTCGGTACCGAGTTGTGCGCGGGCACTTTAGTTGAGGTACCTAGAGACGAGAATTTTGCTGTCAATGTAAAGGCGCTAAAAGTCGCCATAGATAGCAAAACCAAAATAATATTCCTGGCTAATCCCAATAACCCTACCGGGACCATTATGCCCCAGCCAGATATTGTGGAGGTACTGGATACCGGACTCCCGGTGGTAGTTGATGAAGCCTACTATGAGTTTAGCGGAGCAACAGTTGTCCCGCTGATTGGTCAGTATAAGAATTTGATGGTGCTGCGAACCTTCAGCAAATGGGCCGGGCTGGCTGGTCTAAGGGTTGGTTATGGCATTTTCTCGCCTGAGATTGCCGGCTACCTACTGAGAATCAAGCCCCCGTATAATGTAAATGTAGCGGCTCTGGTGGCGGTGCGGGAGTCGCTAAAGGATATTGATTATCTTATGGGCAGGGTACAGGCTATAATTGCCGAGAGGGAGCGGCTTTTTGCTGAGCTAGAGAAGCTGAAATGGTTAAAACCCTTCCCATCGCAAGCCAACTTTATTTTCTGCTCGGTGCTAAACGGCAAGGCAAATGAGCTTCAGCAAAAATTGCAAAGAAAGGGTATACTGGTTCGCTACTTTGACAAGCCAATGTTGAGAAATTCCATCCGCATCAGCGTGGGTAAACCAGAGCATACTGATGCCCTGATTAAAGCACTCCGAGAAATAGGGATTGTTTATTAACCTCACCCCCTTAATCCCCCTCTCCTTCTCAAGGAGAGGGGGAAGAGACTTTAGAGAGGGGCGAAGCCCCTCTCTAACCTACACTCCTCCTTCCCTTATTAAGGGAAGGAGGCAGGGGGATAGGTGGCTAAACGACCTCAGAAATAGGAGGGTAGATAAGTGACTAATAGACTGTCTGTTGTCAAGAGAGAGACCAAGGAAACCAATATCGCCCTGGAGCTTAATATTGATGGTAGCGGTAAGTGGGAGATGAATACCGGGATCAGGATGTTTGACCACCTGCTGGCTCAGCTTGCCCGGCATGGAGTATTTGACATAAAGATTTCAGCTACCGGAAATGACCAGCATCACCTGATAGAAGATGTCGCCATCTGTTTAGGCAGAGCCTTCAACGAAGCCCTGGGAGAGAGGCGGGGTATTGTTAGAATGGGTGATGCTACGGTGCCGATGGATGATGCTCTGGCTATGGTGGTGGTGGACATCGGGGGGCGGGGATATACTGTATTAGACCTGCCCTTTACCGATAACGACATGGCTGGATTCCCTACCGACCTTATCCGCCATTTCCTTGAGTCTTTTGCCATTGAAGCCAGGCTCAATCTCCACGCCAAGATTGTCTGTGGCGTCAACGACCATCACAAGGCAGAGGCGCTGTTTAAAGCCTTAGGTAGAGCCATGGATATGGCAACCAGGATTGACGAACGGATTAGTGGTGAGCTCCCCAGCACCAAGGAGTTACTGGAGCATTAGGGCTCCTTATCAACCTCACCCCCTCGGTCCCCCTCTCCTTCAAGGGAGAGGGGGAAGAAAGGTTCTTGAAGGGGCTTCGCCCCTTCAACCTTCCCTTTACCTTAATTTCCTGCCCGTTAGCCTCTCATAAGCCTGCTGGTATCTTTGGGTGGTGTCCTCAATGACCTCTGGGGGTAGGGTGGGGGCGGGGGGCTCTTTGTTCCACCCTGATTGAACGAGCCAGTCACGGACTGGTTGCTTATCGTAGCTGGGCTGGTCTTGCCCGACCTTATATAGCTCGGCGTCCCACAGGCGAGATGAGTCCGGGGTCAGTAGCTCATCAATAAGGATGAGCTTATCATTATCCAGCCCAAATTCCATCTTGGTATCGGCAATGATAATGCCTCTGTCTCGGGCATACTCCTGGGCAAAATCATAGATAGCCAGGCTTTTCTCCGCCATCTCTTCAGTTAGAGCCTTACCTGCTATCTTTTTCATCTTATCCATACTTAACGGCTGGTCGTGCCCGCTTTCTGCCTTAGTGGTTGGGGTGAATAATGGGTGGGGTAATTTCTGGTTTTGCCTTAGGTGTTTAGGTAGCGGGATTCCAGAAACCGTGCCCGATTGCTGATATTCTGCCCAGGCTGACCCGGCGAGGTAACCCCGCACCACACATTCAACGGGAATACGCTTTACCTTTTTAACCACCATAGACCGACCGACGAGGTAAGCCGGACAGGGAAAACGGCTTTCAGCAGGGAGGTAGGAATCAAGACAGCGAGCATCATCAACCGCCTCTATCAGATGATTAGGCACTAAATTCTGGGTCTGTCTGAACCAGAAAATAGATAGTTGATTCAACACTAAGCCCTTATCAGGGATACCGCAGGGTAGAACCGAGTCAAAGGCTGAGATTCGGTCAGTAGCTACCATGAGCAGCAGGTTACCCAGGTCGTAGGTGTCCCGCACCTTGCCCCGGAAAAACAAGGGCAGGGGCAAATCGGTATTTAATAGAACTGATGAATTGAGATTATTTATTTACCTCACCCCCTTAATCCCCCTCTCCTTCAAAGGAGAGGGGGAGGGATTACTTGTGAAGGGGCTTCGCCCCTTCAATCTACCCTTTTTCTACTTCAATCCTAACTGGCTCCTCTATTTTCTCTATTATCCTGGTTTCCATATTTCACACATCCTTTAAAATTGAATGCTGGGTGAATATCTTAGTTTCCCACCTAGGTTATATTGACCTCGGAGCTAGCTCACCAGGCTGGGGCTTGCCTAGTTTCCCTTTCCATTGCACCTTGGTTAAACCCAGCCGTTCAAAAATGTCATCTATATAACGCAGGTAGTATTGCTTGTCAAAAAGCGGCTCAAGCTCTTCTGGCGGTAGGGTGGCGGTAACCTCGGGGTCAGACTTTAGCAGGTTGATGAGGCTTTTATTCCCCTTCCACGCCTTCATCGCATTGCGCTGAACCAGTGCATAGGCTTTTTGCCGGGAGAGTCCTTTATCGATAAGGGCGAGCATTACTCGCTGGGAGAAAATTAAGCCTTTGGTAAGTTCTATATTTCGCTTCATCCGTTGCGGATAAATCTGTAATCCCCTCATTATTGAGGTGAAAAGGGTAAGTGAGTAGTCCAGTATAAGACAGGAGTCAGGCAGGATAATGCGCTCGGTAGACGAGTGGCTGACGTCGCGCTCGTGCCACAGGGCAATATTTTCCATTGAGGTCAAGGCATAGCCCCTCACCAATCGGGCTAAGCCACAGATTCGTTCACAAAGCTCTGGATTTCGTTTATGGGGCATAGCTGAAGAGCCGGTTTGCCCGGTACTAAAGGGTTCTTCTACCTCTTGCGTCTCTGTTTTTTGCAGTGCCCTAATCTCAATAGCAAACTTCTCTAGCGAGCTGGAGATTATAGCCAAAGTGGTAACGAATTGAGCATGGCGGTCGCGTTGCAAAATCTGGCTTGATACCGGGGCTGGGGTAAGCCCCAACTTGGCACAGACCTTCTCCTCAACCTCAGGGGGCACGGTAGCATAGGTGCCGACGGCTCCAGAAATCTTGCCCACAGCAATGGCTCTTTTGGCTTCGGCGAGCCTTTGTCGGTTGCGTTGCATCTCCTCAACCCATAGAGCCAGCTTAAAACCAAAGGAAATTGGTTCGGCATGAACACCATGGGTGCGCCCTATCATCACCGTGTACTTATGTTCTATCGCCTTCTGGGCCAATGCTGAGATAAGTTCCTTTATATCCTGGGTTAGCACCTCAGCGGCTTCAACCATCTGCAGGCTGAGGGCAGTATCACTTACATCTGACGAGGTAAGACCGAGGTGGATGTAACGAGATTCTTCACCCAGAGTCTCCGATACCGCACCGAGGAAGGCAGTCATATCGTGGCGAGTTTCTCTGAGAATCT
>DAOWJS010000091.1 GCA_030640255.1 Dehalococcoidales bacterium
GCTTATTGACCACCAGGGTGGCTAAGGCTTCGCCATCCACATCCTCAGCAACAATAAGCAGGTTCTTTGACACCTGTAGTATCTTCTCCAGAGCTGGCAAAAGGTCAGAAACAGCCGAGATTTTCTTATCGGTGATAAGGATATAGGGGTCATCTATCACTGTTTCCATCTTCTCGGCATTAGTGATGAAATAGGGGCTGATATAACCACGGTCAAATTGCATCCCCTCCACAAACTCAGTCTCATACTTTATCCCCTTGGACTCCTCAACAGTGATAACCCCGTCCTTACCCACCTTCTCCATCACCTCAGCAATTAAATCACCAATCTCATGGTCAACGGCGGTTATAGTGGCCACCTGAGCAATCTGCTCCTTACCCTTTACCTCGGTAGACGCCTTTTTAAGCTCGTCAACAAGGGCTTGGGTGGCTTGCTCAATACCTCGCTTTAGCGCCATAGCGTCGGCGCCAGCGGCCACATTCTTAAAGCCGCCAGAGATAATAGCGTGAGCCAGAATAGTTGATGTCGTAGTGCCATCGCCACAAGCATCATTGGTCTTAGTGGCGGCTTCCTTAACTAACTGCACCCCCATGTTCTCAAAAGGGTCGGGAAGCTCAATATCCTTGGCAATGGCAACCCCGTCATCAATTACTGAGGGGGCACCCCATTTCTTATCCAGGGCTACGCAATGTCCCTTGGGTCCCAGGGTTACCTTGACCGCATCAACTAGAGCATCTATTCCCCTCTTTAGGGAATGCCTGACTTCCTCATCAAATATAATCTGTTTTGCCATTTTTCTCCTCCTTACCTACTAACCCAACTGGTTATTTAGTTTTCTTAGCCAAAATATCGCTCTCACGCAGGATTATGAGCTCCTCATCATCAATCTTAATTTCACTGCCTCCATACTTAGCATAAATAACTATATCACCCACCTTGACATCCATAGCTATCCGCTTTCCGTCCTCAGATAGCCTGCCCGGACCAACCGCCACAACCTCACCCTCCTGGGGTTTCTCCTTGGCGGTATCGGGCAGAACAATACCCCCCTTGGTTACCTCCTCTCTTTCAATGGGCTTGACTACCAAGCGGTCGGCCAGCGGTTGAAGCTTAACCACCATATCAGTCCTCCTTTTCAGTTCAATTGACACGAATTCAATTTATTAGCACTCTCCCCTTGAGAGTGCTAACTGCTATATAATAGCCTAGGTAAACATATATCGCAACTTAATAAATGACTATTTACAGCCAATGTTAATAACTGATAGACGTTCTGATGTCTATATTAACCTTTGTTCTCCTGAATACGCTCGTTTAATACCAAACTGACCCTTATAGATTTTTTATTAGGTGACCCTATCCCCTTTATCCTTGCCAAAGCAGGCAAGGACTTTATCCCCTTCCCCTTAATGAGGGGGAAGGGGAAGATTTTGAAAAGAGGGGGTGATGCCCCTCTTAAACACCCATAAGGTCAAACCTTTCACCGAGCCAATATCCCTAAGCTAAACCCAATTAGCATTACAAAAATGATAAAATAGGTGAAGAATATTGGACCTAGCCAGCCAGGTCTACCATATTTATCATCAAGATACCGGATGCCTAAGAATCCGAGAATTATGAGCACGCCAGTTATAATAATGACTATGAACCAATAGGGATTTCCACATATGACACGACCATACCCCTTCAGTTTAATGATGCTCAGAGCCTTGGCTAAAACCACCGGGAGTTTATAGTATAGCATCACGGCAGCGAATTCTCAACCTCAAATATTTGTGAGAGTAGAGATAGGAATAGATGAGTTTATCGGCAAATAAGCCTAACCTTATGCCTCACACTTATATATACTTATTATATATGATGTTATTCATAATATAGTATAGCTATGATGCCCTCCTCTCCTTCAAAGTAGCCGGTACTAAAGGAGAGTTAAAGAGAGGCGAAGCCCTCTTACATAATCGGTTCCTCCCTGCCTCTCGATAAGGGAAAGTCTGAAGAGGCGAAGCCCCCTTACATAATCGGTTCCTCCCTGCCTCTCGATAAGGGAAAGTCTGAAGGGGCGAAGCCCCTTCACCAAAATTTCTTCCCCCTCCCTTTGTAAGGGAGGGGGATAAAGGGGGAGGGTTACCCGACAATCTCAACTTTGACAGTTTACACTAAATCGTGTAGAATCTAGCTATGAGTAACCGGAATAGGGTGAAACGACTAGAGTGGGATAGCGGACAAATCAATGCCTTAAGATGCCATTTAGGTCTGACCCAGCGAGAGATGGCTGACAGACTAGGCACACGTCAGCAAACCATAAGTGAGTGGGAAACTGGGCAGTATAAACCCCGTGGCGCCTCATCCACCCTGCTGTCTATAATTGCTGAACGCGCCAAATTTGAATATACGGCTACCTCCTCCCCAAAACCTACCAAACCTTGACAGTATACACGGAAACGTGTATACTAATAATGTTCCGTTAAATTGTAGGTTCAAAAACAACGAAGTGAATCAGTTAATAGGTTAGTTAGGTTTAATTATAATGGTGCGGTTTAGTCGAAGCCAACCGCTTTTATTTAGGTTGTTGATACACGATAGCGTGTTAAATACGAGGGATAATTATAGTTATGCCTTCTCTAGTATTAACGCCGGCAAAGGTATCTGAGAGCCAAGTTATAAAAATATGGCAGCGCCAGAATAGGTTGTCCATTGAGGAAGTTTTAGATGGGTTTCGCCCCTTTTAATTCCCTTACTAAACAACCCATCAATAAGGGAAGGGGGAGGGTAAGTAAGAGGGGGGCTTCGCCCTCCGCTAAAATCTCTCTAAGGAAATTACACCGTCCCTTGGCTACGGAGTCTGACCCGATGGGGCGTTTAAGAGAGGCATTAGTCCCTCTTTATAGAATCTTCCGCTCTCCTTAAAAAGAGGGTCAAAGGGAGGCTATACTAAAGAAGAGTTAAAGAGGGGCCATACTTAAAGGAGAGTTTAAGAGGTTAGCCCCCTAGTAAGGGGAGTCTAAGAGGGGCGTAGCCCCTCTTTTAAAACCATTTCCCCCTCCCTTATCAAGGGAGGGGGATAAAGGGGGAGGGTTACCTATTTAAAAATCTATGTCATTTCTTGAGATTGCTTCGTCGCTAACACTCCTCGCAAAGACATGAGGCTAGTCTAAAGGGGGTGAGGTTGATAAATAATCTCCCAGAGAGTCAAGTTATTAAGATGTGGCAGCACCAGTTACTGAAGGGAACGGAGCTGGTTACTGAGGCTGGTGAGCCGATAAGGATAATCTACCCGGGCAGAATTAATGATGGTCGAGGGGCTGATTTTCGGGATGCGGTTATGGCTACTAATAGCGGGTTAATGAAGGGGGATATAGAGGTTCATGTTAAATCTAGTGACTGGCGAGCTCACCGACATCACCTGGACACCGCCTATAACCGGGTAATCCTGCACGTAGTGATGTGGCACAACGCTAAGGTGGCTACCAATCTCCAGAACGGAGGGGGTGTCCCTATTCTGGCACTGCATAAATACATAAAAGACCCGGTTAGCCAATGGAGTGATGGGGTAGAGCTCCCCGCCAGCTTAAATATGCCCTGTCTTAAAGCTGCCCAACGCCTGACCACAGGGGCTATGGCGGAATTTCTAGATAGTGCCGGGGAGGAAAGGTTTTTCAGCAAGGTTGCCCAGCTTGAAGCCGATTTAGCTCAAATGGGGGCAAGCCAATGCCTTTATCAGGGGATAATGGGGGCTCTGGGTTACTCCAAGAATAAGCTCCCCATGCTCAAGCTAGCTCGCCGGTTGCCACTTCAGGTTCTTGAGTCGGTGACTCAGGGTGAAATCCCGGATGAAGAATGTCTTGCCCGGCAGCAGGCTCTTCTATTGGGTACTGCCGGACTACTTCCCTGGCAACGCCCGGGGTGGTGCCAGGAAAATAAATTAGGCGACAAATGGGTAGACAAGTTAGAAAGGCTATGGGCTTCTTTGCGTCACCCTGAAGTGATGTCCTCTAATGACTGGCACCTGTTTAAGGTCAGACCAAACAACTCCCCCATTCGTCGTATAGTAGCCATAAGTTACCTCATACTCCGCTACCGGGAAAGAGGGATAGTTGACGGGGTGGTCAGTTTGGTAAAGGAGGCACCTCTCAGCCAGGGTCATTCTGGGTTGGAAAGGGGGCTAATGGTTACCATCAATAGTTGCGGGGCAAGTCACTTTGATTTTGGTGTCGGCAGCAGGATAAGAAACCGAACTCTTCTCGGCAGCCAGCGAGCGGCTGATATTGCCGTCAATGTGCTCTTGCCCTTCATAGTTGCCTGGAGCCGACTTACCTCTCAGCCAGAACTGGAGCAGAAGTCTCTTGGCCTTTATCACCGTTATCCTAGGCTGGCGGTAAACACGGTGGAAAGGCATATGAGGGGTCAGCTGGGGCTAAGCAGTAGCCTGGTCAGCTCCGCCCGGCGCCAACAGGGGCTAGTCCACATCTATAAAACCCGGTGTAGTCAAGGTAGATGTAACTGCTGCCGTTTAGCCCAGCTTGAGACCGGGAATCACATCCAGGTCTAAACCATCTACCTTACCTGCCTTAAACCGGTAGTAGCCGCAGGCGGCAATCATCGCCGCATTATCAGTGCATAACACCGGCTCAGGAATCAGCACCGGGATGGGTGAATCTTTCACCAGCCAGCTTCGGAGCCGCTTATTGGAGGCTACCCCACCGGCCAGTAAAATCTGCTTCACCCGGTGCTCCCTGGCGGCGGCCACAGTTTTGGTGACCAGGGTGTCAACCACCGCTTCCTGAAAGCTGGCAGCAGCATCAGTCGGGGATGAAACCTCCCCGGCTTCGACCAATCGCAACAGGGCGGTCTTGACACCGCTGAAGCTGAAATCGCTGGTCCCCTTCAGCCAGGCACGAGGTAGCTGAATAGAGGCGGTGCCATCTCTAGCTGCCTTCTCAATGGCGGGACCGCCGGGGTAACCCAGCCTCAGTATTCGGGCGGCTTTATCAAAGGCTTCGCCGGCAGCGTCATCCCGTGTCCGCCCCAACAGCACATAGTCCCCGTGCCCCTTCATCACCACCAAGTCACTATGCCCCCCGGAAACAATGAGGCACACCAGGGGGAAGACGGGGGCAGACTCATTACCTTGGTCAATCAGCCAGTTAGCGTAGATATGACCCTCAAGGTGATTAACTCCGGTAATAGGTAGCCCACGAGCTAAAGCCATAGCCTTAGCCATATTTACCCCTACCAGCAGTGAGCCAGCCAAGCCAGGGCCAATGGTGACAGCAATGCCATCCAAATCATCCCAGGTAGCCTTAGCCTCGGCCATTGCCTGGTCAATGATGGGGATAATGGACAGAATGTGCTGCCTTGAGGCTACTTCAGGGACAATCCCGCCATAGCGGGCATGGATTTCCACCTGCGAGGCAATCTGATTAGACAGAATTTTAATCCCGTCCTCCACCACGGCGGCGGCGGTTTCATCACAGGAGGTCTCAATACCCAGGATTTTCATACAAACCTCCCATCGTCCTTTGCCCTAGACAGCTTATTCACCTTTTCCCCAAGCCAGCCTATTTTGTCTACTTTTCGTATGTCAAATTGGGGAACATAGGGCTTGATATCTAAAAGAGGCGTACCATCTATGATGTCTGTATCTTTAATATGGAGTGTGTTGCCATCAACCCTGACTAAACGAACCATTGAGATACCAATTGGGTTGGGGCGACCTGGAGCTCGGGTGGCAAATATGCCACGGCTCTGGTCATCCATATAGGGTTTAACCTTCAAGAGATACCCTCTGGATAAATGAAAGTGGTATATCAAAATAATATGGGAAAATCCGTCAATATCTTTCAGCCCCTCCCCAAATTCTGAGGCTACTTCCACGGTGCCTTCAATATCTCGAGCCGCTGCCGGCTGTATCGGCGTACCACGAGGCTGTTGGAATGGAGAGTGGATAATACCTATTGGCTTATATCTTATCTCATCCATAGTTTCGTTTCCTTTTACCTTCTATGATTTCCGTAACTGGATTATAGCATAGACACTACAAGTGAGATAACCTTGTTCCTTGGAGATGGTTTATCAACCTCACCCTCTTTAGACTAGCCTCATGTCTTTGCGAGGAGTGTTAGCGACGAAGCAATCTCAAGAAATGACATAGATTTTTATTAGGTAACCCTCCCCCTTTATCCCCCTCCCTTGATAAGGGAGGGGGAAATGGTTTTAAAAGAGGGGCTACGCCCCTCTTAGACTTCCCTTACTAGGGGCTAACCTCTTAAACTCTCCTTTAAGTATGGCCTCTCTTTAACTCTTCTTTAGTATAGCCTCCCTTTGACTTTTCTTCTTAAGGAGAGGGGAAGGAATAGAAAAGAGGGGCTAATGCTTCTCTTAAACACGCCATCGGGTTAGACTCTGTAGCCAAGGGATGGTGTAATCTCTATATAGAGACTTTGCCCCTTAAACTCCTATTGATGACCGACCTTATCGCCCATAGCGTACCCCTATAAAGGAGAGGGCGAAACCCATCTAAAACTTCCTCAACGGACGACCCTTTGACTTTCCTTCTTAAGGAGGGGGAAGGAATAGAAAAGAGGGGCTAATGCCTCTCTTAAACGCCCCATATATATTTCAAAGGAGAGGGGGGAGAGATTTTAGAGAGGGCGAAGCCCATCCAAAACTTCATCAATAGACGACCCTTTGACTTTCCTTCTTAAGGAGAGGGGAAGGAATAGAAAAGAGGGGCTAATGCCTCTCTTAAACACGCCATCGGGTTAGATTCTGTAGCCAAGGGATGGTGTAATTTCTATATAGAGATTCTGCCCCTTAAGCTCCTATTGATGACCGACCTTATCGCCCATAGCGTACCCCTATAAA
>DAOWJS010000001.1 GCA_030640255.1 Dehalococcoidales bacterium
ATTTCAGAGGTAGCCTATTTTTTAGGTTTATCTAAGGGGGCGAAAATAGGTGTATAAAATCTTATTGAAAGAAGACCTGGTACCCGGCATTCATCTGTTTAAGGTGGCGGCACCGAATGTAGCTAAGAAAGCTTGTCCGGGGCAGTTTGTCGTCATCAGGATTGATGAGAGGGGTGAGCGTATCCCACTGACGATTGCCGATTGGGATGAGGAAGAGGGTAGTGTTACTATCGTCTTTATGGAAGTGGGGACAACTACCCGCCGCCTAGCCTGGTTAGGGACTGGCGACTTTATTACTGATTTCGTGGGACCGCTAGGCTTACCTACCCATATTGACAAGTTTGGCACTGTAGTCTGTGTTGCCGGGGGATTTGCTGTTGCCACCATAGTGCCTATTGCTCGGGCTATGAGAAGGGAAGGGAACAAGGTTATTTCTATTATGGGGGCACGGAATAAAAGCCTCATCTTTTGGGAGGAGCGCTTGCGCAGTGTCAGCGACCAGCTAATAGCTACTACTGATGACGGCTCCTACGCTCGTAAAGGGTTGGTAACTGAGCCACTAAAGGAGCTGCTTGAAAATGGTGAAAAGGTGGCTCGAGTTATTGCTATTGGTCCGAGCATCATGATGAAATTCTGTGCCAAAACTACCGAGCCCTTTGGGGTTAAAACCATCGTTAGCCTGAACCCGATAATGGTTGATGGCACCGGTATGTGTGGTTGCTGTCGGGTATCTGTTGGCGGCGTGACCAAGTTTGCCTGCGTTGATGGCCCCGATTTTGACGGACATCAGGTAGATTGGGATTTGCTCTTTGCCCGCCAGCGTATTTACCTTGATGAGGAGAAGCGTTCTCTTGAGCAGTGGCAGGGTCAATCTGGTAGTTGTTCCTGAATAGGAGTCGGGAGGTAAGTATATATGGCGAAACTTAACTTGAACCGAGTGCCGATGCCGAGGCAAGACCCCAAAATACGGGGTAGGAACTACAATGAAGTGGCTTTAGGTTATAGCTTAGAGCAGGCGCGAGAAGAGGCGAGCCGCTGCATCCAGTGTCCCAAGCGCTCTTGTGTTGAAGGCTGCCCGGTAGAGGTGGATATTCCTGGTTTTATCCAGGCTATCCGTGATGGTGATATGCCTGAGGCGGTGAGGATACTTAAGAGCAAAAATAGCCTGCCCGGTATCTGCGGGCGGGTCTGTCCCCAGGAGACACAGTGCGAGGCTACCTGTTCTCTAGCTAAGAAGGGAGCCCCCGTTGCCATTGGTCGCCTGGAGCGATTTGTGGCTGACTGGGAGCGGGCTAATATGCCATCAGCAGGCTCGTCGCCAGTGCTGCCTAAGCCCACTGGTAGGCGGGTGGGGATTGTCGGTTCAGGACCGTCTGGATTAACTGCGGCGGCTGATTTGGCTAAGCTGGGATACAGCGTTACCATCTTTGAGGCACTGCATGTTGCCGGTGGGGTATTAATGTATGGTATCCCTGAGTTCAGGTTGCCCAAAGAGATTGTCCAGGCTGAGGTTAATTATGTCGCTTCCTTAGGGGTGAAGATTGAATTAGATTCGGTGGTGGGCAAGCTGATGACTATTGATGAATTACTAGGTAATGGCTACGATGCTGTCTTCCTGGGCACCGGCGCTGGAGCGCCTATGTTTATGAATATACCTGGAGAGAACCTTAACGGTATTTACTCGGCAAACGAGTTCCTGACCCGGGTCAATCTGATGAAGGCATATCGGTTTCCTGAATATGATACCCCGGTGAAGGTGGGCAGGAGGGTGGCGGTGATTGGTGGGGGTAATGTGGCTATGGATTCGGCTCGGTGTGCCCTCAGGCTTGGTGCTGATGAGGTCTATATTATCTACCGGCGGTCTGAGGCGGAAATGCCCGCCCGTCGTGAGGAGCTGGAGAATGCCATGGAGGAGGGTATTATTTTCAAGTTATTAACCAATCCTAAGAGGTACATTGGAAATGAGCAGAACTGGGTGGTGGGTATGGAGTGCTATGAGATGGAGCTGGGTGAGCCTGATGAGAGTGGTCGGCGTCGCCCGATAGTTAAGGAGGGGAGCGAGTTTATTATTGATGTCGATATGGTGGTAGCTGCTCTGGGGACTCGTCCCAACCCCCTGGTGGCGTCAACTACTCCCGGTCTGGAAACGACTAAGTGGGGCACGGTGGTGGCTGATGAGGAAACAGGTAAGGCGGTGAAGGATAAGGTGTGGGCAGGTGGCGATATAGTTACCGGCGCCGCTACCGTAATCAGCGCCATGGGCGCCGGCAAACGCGCCGCTGTGGACATAGATAAGTATTTGAGGGGATAGTCTCTCTCTTTCGTAGTAAATCTTTCTAAGTGGAAAAAGTCTTGCCTATCCCTGCATTACCAGCAGTACCAAGCCTGTAGCCACTAGCACCACCCCCAAAGCCAGTAAACCAATCAATAATTTCATGTCCACTTTTCCGAACTCCTTTGTTTATTTAACGAACCCTGCCGCAAAAAGTTAGCCCATCCTGAAAAAATAGACAGCACCCCCGCAAAGGGGGTGCTTGTCCCTTAGTAGCAACTTTGGTCACCACTTGATAGTCTGGCAATGTTTTTAGGTTATCTATAAAGGGTTTTGCCTTAAGGTTCAGGGGTTATGCTCACCACCTTCCCTTCGGCGAGGTCAACCTCGATAATCGTCAGGAGCTCTTCTCCTGGCAGTTCGAGTGTCACCATGACCTTGTCCCTAGTTACTGAGGTTAAAGTGATTGTCTTTCCGTCCTCCGATTCGACCATCCTGCCACTGAAGCGCCCGATAACCATGCCTATCTCAGCTCCCTTGTCCAGAAGTTCCTGAACTCGGGGGTCAGCCTTGGCTATATTGATAGCTTCTCCTTTCTCCGCCTCGGTTATCGGGGGGATGGTAAAACCCTCCAGTTTGAATTTGAATTGCTTCAGTTCCTTCTCTATGGATGTAGTAACTCCTGCCGTCCATTTGGGCTCAAATATCCTATCCACTTCGCCTTTATCAATGTCAACAAGAACCATCCACTTTTGATTATCCAACACTATCACTACCGCGGGCAGTATTCTACCACCCTC
>DAOWJS010000026.1 GCA_030640255.1 Dehalococcoidales bacterium
CCGTAATCGTATCATGAGTGGACTGAGCTTGGGGGTTCTAATCATTGAAGCCGGGGAGACTAGCGGGGCTTTGATTACAGCTCATCTAGCATTGGAACAAAATAGAGAGGTGTTTGCTATTCCGGGTAGCATCCTGTCGCTAGTCAGTAGAGGCACCAATCACCTTATTCAGGAGGGTGCCAAATTAGTCCGTGACTATACTGATATTTTAGAGGAATTGAACCTGACGGCGGTAGCCCACCAGATAGAAATGAAAGAGGTCATACCGGCTTCTGACACCGAGTCCTTGTTACTAAAAAAACTATCTGCCGAGCCTACCCATATTGACGAGGTCTGCCGCTCAAGCGGTCTGCCTATATCAACGGTCAGCAGTACCCTGGCTATGATGGAGCTTAAGGGCTTGGTAAAACAGGTAGGGACGATGAGTTATGTTCTGGCTCGGGAGGCGAGGGCGGAATATAGGGTGAAGGTAGATTAGCTATTATGAAGAAAAATCTGGTCATTGTTGAATCACCGGCTAAGGCCAGGACGCTAAGCAAGCTCTTGGGTAAGGGCTACAGCCTTAAAGCCTCGTTGGGTCATATAAGAGACCTGCCCAGGAGCCGATTGGGAGTAGATATAGAAAATGGCTTTACGCCCAAGTATGTGGTGCCTAAGGAGAAAAGCAAGATTGTAAATGAGCTTAAGCAGGCAGCTAAAACTGCCTCCACAGTATATCTAGCCACCGACCCTGACCGCGAGGGGGAAGCCATTTCCTGGCATCTAGCTGAGGTAACTAAATCAGACCAGACTCCCTACCGCCGGGTCGTCTTTCATGAGATAACCGATGAGGCAGTCAAATATGCCTTTGACCATCCCCGCTCTATAGATATGCGATTGGTCAATGCCCAGCAAGCCCGACGTATCCTGGATAGGCTGGTGGGGTATAAGATTAGCCCGTTGCTGTGGCAGAAGGTAAGGAGAGGTCTCTCAGCGGGCAGGGTTCAGTCGGTAGCCTTAAGAATTATTATTGACCGTGAGCGAGAAATTCAGCAATTTATCCCGGTTGAGTATTGGACTATTGAGGCTGAGCTAACCAGGAAAATACCCGCTGCCGAGGCAGTTACCTTCCGGGCGATGCTGGTTGGTCTTATTGATGGCACCAAGCTGGATATTCATAATCAGGAAGAATCGGCGGCGATTAGTGATGAACTCAAGCCGGCTGGCTACAGTGTTGTCAAGGTAAAGACGAGAAAGGTAACCCGCCCGCCTGCCCCACCCTTTATCACCAGCAGTCTACAGCAGGAAGCCTGGCGCAAGCTTCGCTTCTCGGCTAAGTATACTATGCGTATTGCCCAGCAGCTTTACGAGGGTCTGCCTATAGGTGACGAGGGAAGTGTAGGGCTTATTACCTATATGCGTACTGACTCCACCCGGGTAGCTCGTTCTGCCGTAGTTGAAGTCAGGCAATTTATTAGTGATAAGTATGGCGCTCAATTTATGCCGCCGCACGCCCGTTCCTTCATCAGGAGTGTGAAAGGGGCACAGGAAGCCCATGAGGCTATTCGCCCCACTAAAGTCAGGCGGGAGCCGTCTCTAATTAAACCATACCTTACTGCTGACCAGTTTAAGCTCTATGAGCTCATCTGGAAACGGATGGTAGCTAGCCAGATGTCGGCGGCTTTATTTGATACCACTACCGTTGACATTAAAGCCAGATGCCCGGACTCCAGGACTGATTATCTTTTCCGAGCTTCCAGCTCGGTAAGCACCTTTCCCGGGTTCACTATCCTTTATACCGAAGGAAGAGACGAGGCAGAGGAAAAGAGAAAGCCTCCCCTACCCTACTTGGAGAAAGGCGATAAACTTAAGATGCTGGGGCTTTTCCCGGAGCAACGCTTTACCCAGCCCCTTCCCCGCTTTACTGAAGCCACTCTCATCAAGATGTTAGAGCAATGGGGTATCGGACGTCCCAGCACCTATGCCCCGACTCTATCGACAATCCAGGAACGTGAGTATGTTACCAAAGCCAGAGGAATTTTTCAGCCTACGGAGCTCGGTTTTGTCGTCAATGATTTGCTCGACGAACATTTCCCCGATATTGTTAACATTGAGTTCACCGCCCGTATGGAAGATGAGCTGGACGGGATTGCCAGCGAGAAGAG
>DAOWJS010000094.1 GCA_030640255.1 Dehalococcoidales bacterium
AGTTTTGCGCCTCGTTACAAATGAGTTTACCCGGCGCAGCGAAAGTCAACCAGCTGTTTCAAAGCAGATTAGAAGCCTGGGCAGATTTAGTAAAGAATAAAGACAGACGGAAATTTATCCGAAAAATGAATACCTTGAGAAATAGACTTGAGAAAGATGACCCTGATTTATCGAGGGCTTACCAAAATATGTACAAGCTCATAGAAGGGCTATAGAAGTTATTTGAGTCGTGGCGAGATTATAAACCAAAACCGACTTAGCCTTTCCCACTAAAAACTACATCACTTTGTATTTGGGACCGTCTCCTCCCTCGGGAACCTCCCACTTGATATTCTGGAGGGGGCACTTTACCCGGCAAGTCTGACAATGCAGACAGTTTGACGGGCTTAACATCACCTTGTGGTCTTCAAATTTATATACCTCTCCGGGACAAAATAATTCACAGGGGTGGCACCCGTATTCCTCCCCACAGGTAATACACTCCATAGGGTCTAAGAAGGTAATATGGGAAGGCTCATCCTCTCGGTGGACAGTCCCGGACAGACTAACATCAGTCAGCCGGTCAATACCACCGTTGTATCGCCTTCCCAGCTTGGACTTTCTCATGCCTTCATAATCTGGTTTAGTGCCTAATCTAATCGGAATCCGCTGCTGGACAAATGTCAGCGGTGCCCCCAGATATACGCCAGCTCTCCCCGCCTTGGTAAAAACCTGCCTATAATTCCTCCCCCCGTCCATATCTTTCATAACAAAACTTTCCGCCAGTCGGTCTTCATATCTCTTCAGGCCCCACTTGGAGAAAGCGTTGTGTTCAATAGCATTAAGAATAGCCTCGGCAGCCACCATCCCCGATTTGATGGCATAATGCAGCCCCTTAAGCTTTCTTACGTTAGTCAAACCGGCAGCGTCCCCAATCAGAACGGCACCATTGGCGACCAGCTCCGGTATTGAATAATAGCCACTTTCGGGGAGTGTTTTGGCTCCATAACCTACCACCTCTCCACCCTCAAGCAATTTTCGGATAAATCTATGGGACTTAAACACCTGAAGCTCCCGTTGGGGATTGAGGTCACAATACCTCCAGTCCAGAGCTAGAATGAGGGCTACGGCGACTACATTTTTCCCCAGGCTATACATGGTGCCGCCGCCAAAAACATCAGGGGTAAGCAGTCTATTGGGGAAACCCATGGTATGTATCACCCGGTTAGGTCCAAAGTTATTTTCTTCGGGCAATCTAATAATCTCCTTAACTCCAACCGAGTAAACCTGTGGATTTCTACCATCACCAAGATTAAATCTTTTCACCAAATCCTCGGCTAACAGACCTAAAGAACCTTCACCAAGGACGGTTACTTTTGCCTCCAGCATTTCTCCTGGTACGTAGTTTGATTGTGGCTTCCCATCCTTATCTAACCCTTTATCGCCGAGCTTTATCCCGGTAACAAAATTATCCTCTACAATAATCTCCTTAGCGGCAAAACCGGTATATATCTCAACCCCAAGTCCTCGGGCAATACCAGCCAGCCAACTAACCAGCTCACTAACCGAAATAATGTAGTCCCCCTTATGATGCATAGGTGATGGTACCAAAATTTCAGGAATCTTTATCGCCAATCCACCGGTCAAGAGGAAAATTAACTCATCTCTCTCTACTCTATTCGCCAGCATCTTGGCGGCAAATCCGCTCTGGCTCTCCCTCCAGTCAGGAATTAACTCATCCAAAACATCGGCTTCAAAGACAGCTCCCGACAGATTATGCTGACCAAGTTTATCCGCTTTTTCTATGACCACGACTGACTCATCTCTTCCCTTTTGATTAAGCAGTTGTTTCAGCTTTATCGCCCCAGCCAAGCTTGCCGGACCGGCCCCAACGAATAACACATCCGTCTTATTTAAAGCCTTCACTAGTCTCCTCCCTGCGAATTCAATACATTAATAAGTTCAGGGACTATCTCTTCCAGATTGCCAATTATTCCATAATCAGCGACCTTGAAAATTCGGGCGTTTGAATCTTTATTTATTGCCAGGATAATATCAGAGCTTTGCATGCCGGTCAGATGTTGCACGGCTCCAGAAATACCAATAGCAACATATAACCTGGGCTTGACGGTCTGACCGGTCTGGCCAACCTGATGGCTGCGGTCGATAAATCCCGACTCAACTGCCAGCCTTGAAGCCCCCACCATAGCTTCCTGGTCTAAGAATTTACCCAGGCTCTCAGCCAATGGAGGTATATATTGGTCAAAACACTCTTTTGTCTTCAAGCCCCTGCCGCCACTAACAATCACCCTGGCATCCTTAAGCTCAGAGGTAAATGGGCGATACTCAGCAGAAATTATCCTGACTCCTAAATCAGCTTCAGTTATATTGGGGGTATATTCAACAACTTCCCCCTTCCTTGTTTTGTCAGGCTCTAAAGCCTGCATCACCCCCGGTCTGGCCGTAGACATCTGCACTGTTGAGTTTTGGGTAATGATGCTGGCCATTACATTGCCGCCTAACGCTGGTCTGGTCTGCATTAAAATTCCTACATATTCTCGTCCACCCCGTTCAAAGTCAATTACGTCTAGTCCGGTACAATCAGCTGTCAACCCTGAGTCTGAGCTATAAGCAACCCTTGGTCCGAGCTCCCTGCCCAGAGGGGTAGCACTAAACAACATCATCTGGGGTTTATATTTTTCAATCAGCCCTGAAATGGCTTTGGTATAGGGAACCGGCAGAAAATTCTCCAGCAACTTATGCTCGGCAATATAAACCCTATCCGCCCCATAGGCTATCAACTCTTCAGATAACCCTTTTATATCCTTACCCACCACAACTGCGCCAACCTTTTCACCCAGCGGACTGGCTAACTCGGTGGCTTTGCCCAATAACTCAAAGGAGGCAGGGTTTATTTCTCCCCCCTCCTGTTCGGCATATATCCAGACATCCCCTTTATAATCGCTCTCTTTCCCTTCCGGAAGTTGATACTTGGGCTTTTCGACTTCTTCAATAACCTCTACTTCGGTGGTATACTTCTCTTTCAGCATCCTTACCAGTTTCCCTAAATCATTCTCAAAAACACAAGTCCTCTGGCTAACTTCCTTGGGAGAAAATATTTTTACTACATTGGTTCTAGAGCCGGCTAACCCGATGCGAGATTCATCGGCATTTATATCATCAGCACTCCACTGGTAAAGCTCTTGTGAATACGCCCACCGTGTTCTACTGAACGTAGCATTTAATGGCTGCGTCCATTCGGTAACCGTCACCAGACAAGGATAATTTTCCGAGGTTACTGTCTCGGTGCCTCTTCTGGTTATTCTTTCCACTCTCAAGCTTCCATTATCAAAGCGAAAAGTGGTGGCATAGGCTATATGCCCTATGCCAAGTTCTTCAGCAATTTGCGGAGGAACTTGAGCAGTATCACCATCAATTGACTGCATGCCAGAGACAATTATATAGTTTCTATCACCTTTAAATATCTCTTTTTCAATTTTTCTTATTGCCTGAGCTAGCGGGTAAGCGGTAGCGGCAGTATCAGCGCCACCAAGCTTTCTATCCGTTAACAGAACACCAACATCAATGCCAATAGATAAAGAATATCTCAAGACCTCTTCGGCAAAAGGCGGACCCATAGTTAAACTAACTGTCTTGCCCTTACGCTGCTCTCTCATCCTTAAGCCGAATGTCAATGCCTGTTTATCAAGTTCATTGCAGACATTATCCAATAGACCTCTTTTTAATATGCCCTTCTCCCAATCCCAAGCCTCTTTAGGGATATTCTTTATATCGGGTACTTGCTTGATTAAAACTATGTAGTTCATTCTCTTTGTTCTCTCCCCTTGCTTACTCTTTCGTGGTCAAGCTCCTATACTATCACAAGCCTACTTGCCCAGCAAACCTATTTGCCATCGTTACCGCCACCGTGATAAACTGCGGGGTAAAAACCGGGGAATCCTATATGAAGATACTGGTAACTAATGATGATGGAATATTTGCCGAAGGGCTGTGGGCACTGGTTAAGGAACTAGAGAACATCGCCCAGGTAATAGTCGTAGCTCCGGATATGGAGCGGAGTGCCACAGGCACTGCCGTTACCCTGCGCCAGCCATTAAGAGTCCAAAGAGTGAGACCAATGGTGCCGGGAATAGAAACCTACTCAGTAGAGGGCACTCCGGCCGACAGTGTCATCCTGGCACTAGGTAAACTGATTAAAAACAAGATAGACCTGGTCGTTTCGGGCATAAACCAGGGGCCAAATCTGGGTAATGATGTGCTTATCTCAGGGACAGTGGGTGCCGCCCTGCAAGGCTACCTGCATGGTTCCCCCGCCCTTGCCATCTCCATAGAAGCCGGGGATAACCTCTACTTGGATAATGCGGCTAAATTGGCCGCCTTGCTAGCTAAAAAGATTGACTCCCATGCCTTATCCACCAATATCTTCCTCAATGTAAACCTGCCTAACTTGCCCCTAGCCCAAATCAAGGGGATAAAGATTACCCGATTAGCCAGCGAGAGTCATATCAACACCGTTGAAGAGAGACACGATGGGAAACAGGCATACTACTGGCTGGTGCGTCACCAGATTAACAAGAATGCTGAAAGAGAAAGCGATATAGGGGCAATAGAGCAGGGTAATATCTCCATCACCCCTCTGCATACCAATCTCTCCAATAGGAACTTACCCCCCATCACCGATAGTCTATGCTCTGAGCTTTGGCAGGAACTACAGAGGCAGTAGGTAATAGTAAAATCTCCGCTATTGACAAACCAGACTTAGCCTTATACAATAAATCAGTAGCGGTTATTAGCCATCGACCTATCTGGCGGTGAGCTCTTAAAAAGTTTATTAATAACCTAAGTCGCTTGGATCGGATACGACCGAGACGGCAAGAAATTGCTTTTTGAATGCCTTCTCTGGCTGTGTCGGAGAGGGCATTTTTATATGAGCTTGGCTCGGTGGAAAACTAAAATGCTTAGATTGGGCTTTATTGGCGCCGGAAGTGTAGGCACTGCCCTAGCGGTTAGGTTGAGCAGTAAGGGCTACCGTGTCGTAGCTGTATCCAGCCGGAGCCAGGCTTCAGCTAAAAACCTGGCACAGGCAGTTAGCGGTTGCCAGACCCTCAATAATAAGCAAGCTGTGGCTGACGCTGCTGAGCTTATCTTCATTACTACCCCGGATGATGCTATTGCTTCTGCAGCCTCGGCAATACAATGGCACGCTGGGCAGAGTGTAGTTCACTGTAGTGGTGCTGATTCAACCGACATTCTGGAGCCGGCTCAGAAACAAGGTGCCCACACCGGCGTCTTCCACCCCCTTCAGACATTTGCCAGCGTAAGACAGGCTATAGAAAACATGCCCGGCTCAACCTTTGCCCTTGAGGCTGAGGAGCCCCTACTAAACACCCTTAAGGATATGGCTATTGCCCTTGGCGGTCATTGGATAGAGCTAAAGGCAAAGGATAAGGTAATCTATCATGCCGCCGCCGTCATCGCCTGCAACTATATGGTAACCCTGGTCAAGTTGGCTACCGACCTGTGGCAAACCTTCGCCATCCCGCCACATCAAGCTACCCAGGCTCTACTACCACTGATACGGGGGACGATTCACAATATTGATACCGTCGGTATACCCCAGTGCCTCACCGGACCAATTGCCCGTGGTGACACCGGGACTATCAAGAAGCACCTTGAGGCCCTACAAAAAATAGCCCCTGACCTACTTTCCACCTATCGGGAACTTGGGCGGCAAACCATCCCTATTGCTCTGGCCAAGGGGAGAATAAACCAGCACCAGGCACAGGAGCTGGAGGCGATACTAAAACACCCCGAATAAATAAAAATCAATTATTAAGGGAGGGGCTGATGAGAATAATGCTTAGAAGTAAAATCCACCGAGCTCGGGTTACCAACCTCAACATTGATTACGAAGGCAGCATTACTATTGACCAGAAGCTTATGGAAGCCGCCGACATCCTTCCCTACGAGCAGGTGCAGGTGCTAAATCTCAACAATGGTGCCCGTTTTAGCACCTATGCCATTGAGGGAGCTAGAGGCAGCGGTGAAATCTGCCTGAATGGCGCCGCCGCCAGACTGGCTGCCAAGGGAGATTCTATCATCATCCTGTCCTACTGCCAGGTTGAGGATGACCAAGCCCACCATTTTATACCCAAACTGGTATATGTTGATGCCAAAAACACCATCACTGAAACTAAACGAGCCGTCGAGACCATACCTTTCTAAAGGAGAAACCAATGCGTATCACTATAGACCAAATCAAGAATATGAAGAAAAGGGGTGAGAAAATTGCTATGCTCACCGCCTATGACTACTCAACAGCTAAGGTAGTTGATGAGGTAGGCATACCGCTAATCCTGGTTGGAGATAGCCTGGGCATGGTAGTCCTGGGGTATGAAACAACCATATCGGTAACTATGGATGAGATGCTACACCATACCAAGGCCGTGGTCAGAGGCACCAAGCGGGCAATGGTGATTGGTGATATGCCCTTTATGACCTACCATACCAGTATCTCAGACGCCCAGCGCAATGCTGCCCGCTTTATTCAGGAGGGTGGTGCCCAGGCGATTAAGCTTGAGGGCGGCGTGACTGTGGCCGACAAGGTAAGAAGCATCGTCAATTGTGGAATACCGGTTATGGGGCACATTGGGCTTACTCCCCAGTCAATTCACCAACTGGGTGGCTACAAGATACAGGGGAGAACCCCCGAAGCCGCTGACAAGATGCTTAAAGACGCCCTAGCCCTAGAAGAAGCTGGAGCCTTTGCTATTGTTCTGGAGACCGTCCCTGCTCCACTAGCCACCCTTATTACCCAAAAAATAAGCGTTCCCACCATCGGCATTGGTGCCGGCGTAGGCTGCGATGGTCAGGTTCAGATTATTAACGACATCCTGGGCTGGTATACCGACTTTGTCCCCAAGCATGCCAAGCAGTACATCAGGCTCACTGATATTATGTCAAATGCCCTTACCCAATATTACACTGAGGTAAAAGCCGGTAGCTTCCCTACTGAAGACCAAAGCTTCTCCATGGACGAAAGCGTACTAGCCGAGCTAACTAAATAGGCTTACTACAAGAAGAAAAAATCCTAAGCACTAAATATGAAATACGAAACAAATCCAAATTCCAAAATCCAAGTGCCTGGAATTTAGATATTATGATTTTGAGTTTGTTTAGAATTTAGATATTAGAATTTAGGATTTAAACATTAGGATGTCTAAGAGGGGCATAGTGACCAAGGGGTGTCTAACAAGGAGCAGAGCCTCCTCTTTAAAAAATCCCTCCCCCTAAAAAGAGTCAAGGGGAGGCGATGCTAAAGGAGAGTTAAAGAGAGGCGAAGCCTCTCTTACATATCCATTCCCCCTCTCCTTTGAAGGAGAGGGGGATAAAGGGGGAGAGGTAGATAACACCCTCTATGAAAGTTACTGAAAAAATAGATGACATGAAGCGGCTCAGGCAGCCACTCACCGAGCCGGTGGGCTTGGTGCCGACTATGGGCTATCTCCACGAGGGGCATCTGGCTCTGGTCAGACGAGCCAGAGAGGAAAACATCTCGGTGGTAGTGAGTATATTTGTTAATCCAACTCAATTTGGTCCCCGGGAAGACTTCAACCGCTATCCCCGTGACCCTCAACGCGACCTGACTTTGCTAGAAAAGGAAAGGACTGATATTGTCTTTATGCCCTCCCCGGCTGAGATGTACCCGGCACAGTTCAATAGCTGGGTAGAAATAGGCAAGGTTACGGAACGACTGGAAGGCGCTTCCCGCCCCGGTCATCTCCGGGGTGTGGCTACCATCTGCGCCAAGCTATTCAACATCATACAGCCGACTAAAGCCTACTTCGGGCAGAAGGATGCCCAGCAACTAGTAGTTATCAAAAAGATGGTGGCTGACTTGAATATGAACCTGGAGATAGTTACCGTGCCTACCGTGCGTGAGCCAGATGGTCTGGCGATGAGCAGTCGTAATACCTACCTTAACCCTGAGCAGCGCCGGGCAGCGATAGTCCTCTACCAGGCACTCAGTCTGGCTCAAAAACTATGGTCGCAGGGTGAAAGGGATGCGGCAAAACTCCGTCAACAGATGACAGACCTTATCTGTAAACAGCCGCTGGCCAATATTGATTACATCAGCATAGCCAATGCCGAGACCCTAGACGAACTAGACCGGGTCAATACCCCGGCTCTGGTGTCACTGGCAGTAAGAATCAGTAACACTAGGCTAATAGATAATGTAGTGCTATAATTAAAGGGTTAGGTCATAAAGCGATGGCCAAGATTAAAAAACAATCTACAACAGTAGCAGGAGGAGGCAACCTATGCTTAAAAAAATAAGTATCGCTAACGCCTCAACCCATCCCCTGATAAGGGCCTGGCCCGAGGATACCTTAGGTGATATTTATGAGAAACTATGCAAACACAATTCAGTAGTGGTGGTGGATACTACCGGTAATTTCCAAGGAATAATCTCACGAAAGGACGCAATAGAGGCAATAATTACTGGTTCTGATTGGAAGGACATTCCAGTGAGTGAAATCATGACTAAAGAGGTACTATATATTCCCAATCATGTCTCTTTGGCTGAAGCAGCGGAGACCATGCTGAAAGCTGACATTCACCAGCTGGTCGTTGTCGGTCCACCGGAGGGAGGCTCAGTCGCCATCGGTATTATCACCCTCCAAGATGTGTTGAATAATGCTATTTAACTGATATGTTATGTAAATAATTTTTAATAACTACTCTCTAATCAGCGTCATCATACCCAGCATAGCTATAAAAGCAAGACCGGCGCCAAAGTAAAAGGGAGCCGCTGGATTATAAGTTTGCCACAGCCAGCCGGCAATCAGGCTGGCCGGCAGAAGGGTGAGACCAACGACACCGTGATATAGACCATAGGCTGTCCCCCTCTTTTCCTCAGGGACTAAATCGGCGACAAAAGCTCGGGCTACTCCTTCTACTATTCCGTAGTAGATTCCGTAACAGGCAAAAAGCAACCACACCTGCCACAGGCTTGATGCCATAGCGAACCCCAGGTAAACCAGAGCATAAATAAACCAGCCCAGGGTGATAACTCGTCGCCTCCCCACCCTGTCCGATAGTATCCCGGCCGGTAAAGAAGTAACTGCGTAGGTAACATTAAATAACACCAGCATCAATACCACATAGAGAACAGATGAGCCCAGATTTTGTGCCCGCAGTATGACAAAGAAGTCGCTGGAATTACCCAGAGTAAACACCGCCATAATAGCCAAAAATACCTTAAACCGGGTATCAAAACCAGCCATTAATCCGCTCAAAGTCAACCGACTATGAGAACCACCAACTGGCGAAGGCTCCCTTCTCCGCTCCTGCACAAAGATAAGTAGCACTACTACGGCTAACACCGCCGGAATGACGCCAACCAATACCAGCCATTGATATGTCCCCAAGCTAAGCTTTAACCCTCCGCCCTGAACCAGATATACAATAATAGCTACGATAGCCAGCCCAAGGACAGCACCGAAGGTATCCATAGCCCGGTGCAATCCGAAGCCTCTGCCCCTCTCTCCAGCTGAGACTGAATCAGCAATCAGGGCATCACGTGGCGAAGTGCGGATGCCCTTCCCTACCCTATCGCTAAACCTGACCGCCAGGACTGCACCCCAGGTTGAAGCCAGATACATAAAGGGCTTGGCTACTGTAGAAACACTGTAGCCCAGTACTGCCAGCGACTTACGCTTGCCAACCCTATCGCTAATCCAGCCGCTGAATATCCTGAAGATAGCATCAATACTTTCTGACAGCCCCCCGATAAGACCTATAATAGTAGTGGTGGCGCCAAGAACATTGGATAAAAAGAGGGGGATAAGGGTAAAAATCATCTCGCTGGAGACATCAGTCAGGAAACTGACCATCCCCAGGAAAAACACATTGGGGTTAAGACCCCAGATTCTTCTGCCGCCCTTATCAGCATTCAATGGTTCGGTCAACTACTTCTCCTCAATGACCTCGGTAACCAGTTCCCTGATTTTCTGCTTAGACTGCTCCAGCACCAATCTTCCTTTGGCAGTAGCCTGATAGTATTTCCTCACTCTGCCATTAACCACCTTTGAGCTGCTTTCCAGGTAGCCTTCTCTTTCCAGACGATGCAGAGTCGGATATAGAGTGCCCGGACTGATGTTATACCCATGTCTGGCCAGCTCTTCAGCTATCTCTACACCGAAGATAGGCTCTTTTGCAGCGTGGTACAGGATGTGAATCTTGACGAATCCCAAAAAGAACTCTCTATCCAGCATGATAACGCTACCCGATATTGTTATACGATATTATCCTACGCCGGATTTACCTCCGTGTCAAATGCCCGGGATAAGATTACTAAATAAAGATAAAAGAAGCTCGTTGCTTGACACTCATATCCCCAAAAGCTACAATAATCTTTGCGCCGAGGTAGCTCAGTCGGTAGAGCAGCGGACTGAAAATCCGCGTGTCCCCAGTTCGATTCTGGGCCTCGGCACCATAGAATACTAATAAGCGGAAGTGGCTCAGTGGTAGAGCATCTCCTTGCCAAGGAGAGGGTCGCGAGTTCGAATCTCGTCTTCCGCTCCACTTAACTAAGCCGAAGTGGCGGAATAGGTAGACGCGGCAGTCTCAAAAACTGTTGAAGGACAACCTTCATGTCGGTTCGAGCCCGACCTTCGGCACTAAATTGTTATCTACTTCTCCAGCTTTATAAATAAAATCCAGAGGGGGTAGTAACATGCCATCCAACAGGGAACGTATACAGCGGGTCAAGAGAAAAGCACTTGAGAATGATTTCCACTCTGGTTGTTCACAAAGTGTTCTGGGGGCTCTTCAAGAAGAATTTGGGATTG
>DAOWJS010000079.1 GCA_030640255.1 Dehalococcoidales bacterium
CCAGGACAGGGGTAATATCTCGGGAAGTATCCACAGCGTAATGATTATGTCGGATTTTCTGCACCGAAGACCTCATCTTTTGGTATACTGCCCAGTCGGCATCTGATTTATTCACCGGGTTCACCCCTTCTCGCCTGGCTTTAAGCCGCTGTTGCACTACCTCAGGTGGTGCCTCAACTCGCACTAGGATTAACTTGACGTCCAAACGGTAAGCGATACTATAAAGGTGCTCACGATATCGCTCCGATAGATTGGTAGCATCTAAAATAAGGGGAACCCCCCTTTTCAGTAGCCGTTCAACGAGAAGGTGAATAGCCCGGAAAAGGTGCGAGCTCTCCGGCGAGCTGTAGTTTGGCGATGGGAAAAGAGCCCTGCGCGAAGCATCACTTTCCAGAATTACAAACGGTAGCCTCTGGGCTAATTGGCTGCAGAAGTAGGATTTCCCGGTGCCAGGCAGGCCGCTAACGACAATAAATGCCGGCTTGGCTACTGGTTCAGGGAACTGCCCCAGGCTCTCAGTCAGCCGCTGCACATCGGAAGCAAGCTGGGTATGTTCCATACCCCTGATTATAGAATGTTTTCCTTCATTTGGCTAGGCAGTCCCTAATCCCCGCTATAAAAAGCGACCCCGATTAATCCCGGCCCGGTGTGAACCCCCATTACCGGGGTAAATTCAGTGATGATTAGCTCATCACAGTCAAACTGGGAGGAAATACGGTTACTGAGGGCTACGGCTTTATCCCGAGCGTCAGCGTGCATCACCGCCACATGAAGCGGCTGCCCCTTAACTACTTTCTGCTCCATTATCTTTAATATGCGTTTTATTGCCCCGGAGATAGTTCGGGGATTGGTGACGGGATGAGCATCGCCCTCGCTAATAGTAAAAATAGGCTTAATCCTAAGCAGTGAACTAGCCAAGGCGGCGGCTTTGGGCACACGCCCCCCCTTGACCAGATAGTGAAGGGTATCCAGGGTGGCAAATAGATTCACCCGTTGCATTACCTTTCTGGTCGTTTCCACTACCTCGGTTAGGTTTTTCCCCTGAGTCGCTGCTCTGGCCGCGGCCAGGACAATAAGTCCCTGGGCGGCGGCTGCCGTCCCACAATCAAGCACCCCTATGTCTACATCGGGGAGAGCTTTTTTTGCCATCTCCTTAGCCAGCCGGGCGGAGTTAAACATCCCGCTGAGCTTGGCGGAGAGGGTGATACAGAGAATACTAGCCGCTCTCTGGCTGGCTTTACCATAAGCTTCAAGGAAGGGGCCGGGTAAAGAGCCTGAGGTAGTGGGAAGCTTCTTCGCCTGCCTGAGACGCTCATAAAACTCGGAGGGGCTCATGTCTATCCCATCCCGGTAGACCTTATCGCCAAAAATAAACTCTACCGGCACCACTTCAATGCCATGCTTCTCTACCTGGTCTTTAGGGATGCAGGCAGTGGTATCGGTCACAATGGCTACTTTTTTCATCTGACTCCTGCTTATGGAACCAGCAATAAATATGCCTTGTTACTACTTTTTCCTTGCTTGCCAGAAGTGATACTCTTTGGTGAAAATAAGCTCCTTCTTACTGCCAGCACTGGCGGCGGCTCTTTTGAACGTGGCGAAATGTCTGATACCCAAAAAGATAGCCAGGGCTAGAGAATAGGTGATGAGCATGCTTGAGCCATTGAATTGCCAGATAATCAGGGGTAGGAAAGCCATCCCGATGCCAAATCCCAGCGTAGGATTGCTAGTAATAATGACGATTATTGCTATTATAGCGAAGCTAATGGCAAACTCGCCGGGAACCAGAGCCAGGAGCACCCCCATGATAGTAGCCCCCCCTTTGCCTCCCCTAAATCTCAGAAAAACGGGCCAGTTGTGTCCAGCTACAGCGGCGAAGCCAACAACAAGAACCCATATTAAGGGAAGACCCAGCCACTGGGCAACAAACACGGCTACTAAACCCTTGGCCACGTCAGCGGCAAGCACAGCAAAACCGACGGCGACCCCTACTTCCCGCATGACGTTTAGAGCGCCCACATTGCCACCGCCTACTTGCCGAACATCAACCCCCTTTTTGAGGCGACCGGCGATATAAGCAAAGGGGACGGAGCCCAGTAGATAACCAATAACTATGGCTATAATCGTATTGAGTATCATTCAGTAACCCCCCTTAACTTTTGGCGGCAACAGATGTGTCATATCCCATACTGCTCAACCAATTTCCTGGTGAGGCAGGCTATGCTGTCAGTAATAATGGCTGCCTCTGGCGTCACAGGTGCCCTCTGGTTATCGCTTCTCTTTTTCTTATCTTTCGTTCTATCAATGCCGGGCTTAAGAAAAGCCCCAGCATCACTAGCATTAGAACCAAAAAGGCGGTCGGACTGAGCCTACCATCAGCATAATAGGCCACCATGGTTAAAGTTAGCAGTCCCGATACCACTAGTATGGCTATCTTTAACCAGCGCTGTCTCAAACGGATGAATGTAGCTACCGCGGCGGCTAAAGCTAAAAAGCTTAGCCCAATCCAGGGAGCAAAATCGTGGAGGTGCTGCATGCTAAACTCAGGAAATTTCCCCTCCAACTCCACAGCTAAAAACCAACCGATGATGATAGGTATCGGGAACAGCATTAGAGAGCTATATAGCCAATCTCTCTTTATGGTCTGAACTATAATAGAATATACTAACCATAGCGCTAGTGGGATATAGAGGACTATTGCCAACCACGACCACCCTTTAGGTAGATAAAGTAAAGGAAGGCCAGCCACCACTACCGGCAGCAAGGAATAACCCAGCCATGGGAAAAGCCAGGTTGGTTTACCGTGCCACCAGCCATAGATGGCTATACTGAGGACTAAGACGAGCGTAATTGATAGCCAACCAATACCCTGCCACCAATTCAAAGCAAACAATAGAGCAAAAAGCAGGTGGGGCATTGAGGCTAATAACGCTTGCCTCCAGCTGCCCTGACTATGAGCTTCATATATCTGACGGGCGACCAGCTTAGCCGAGCCTAAGAGTTTCACACAATTATTAGCTGCTTCTTCCTCTGATAGCCCGGTCTGCCTTATCTCCTGGAGTCTATCCTCAATGTGCGTTTCAAGCTCATTTATAACTTCCCTCTCTGTGGAGAGGTCGAGCCTCAGGTTATCTCTAACATCATTTAAGTAATGACTCAAAGTGGTGGTCACTTCCCTACCTCATATCAATCACTTGCCGGCTGAATAATCAGGTTCATGGCAGCCAAGAAATCCCGCCATTGACCTCTTTTCTCTGCCAGGATAGACAGACCTTTATCAGTAATATGATAATACTTTCTTTGCTGTCCAGTGGGCAGCACCTGCCACCTACCTCGGATAAAGCCGGCTCTTTCCATGCGGTGGAGAGCCGGATAAAGAGTGCCCTCCTTAAATTTGAAGTAGCCCTGGCTCCTTCTCCCCAGTTCCTTAATGATTTGGTAGCCATACATCGGCTGCTGACCTATCAAGCAAAGGAGTAAGGAATCCACGTTACCCTTCATTAACTCACGCCTTTGGGGCATCTAAATTACCTCCCCTAGATAATACCTAGTTTATCTATGTATCATCGTAGCCTATATTGCTATGCATTGCAAATGAGATTACAAAAAGCAGTGACTTTACGGTGAGGGAAACTGACCGAAAATCAAGGTGGCATTGGTGCTACCAATACCAAAGGAATTGGAAAGGGCTATCCTTACCTTGGCTTTTCTGGCTACATTGGGCACATAATCAAGGTCACACTCAGGGTCTGGGGTCTCATAGTTGATGGTCGGCGGGATAATACCCTGGGTGATAGTCAGGATACTAAATATTGCCTCCACGGCTCCTGCCGCCCCCCATAAATGACCTATCATTGATTTGTTAGCAGTTATCGGTATCTTTTTGCTCAGCCCCTGAAAAACACTCTTTATCGCCCGGGTTTCAGATAGGTCGTTTAGCACCGTTGATGTGCCATGAGCATTAATATGCTCAATCTTATCAGTAGAAATGCCGGCATCATTGAGTGCCATTTTCATACACCTAGCGGCGCCTTCGCCCTCAGGGTCGGGGGCTACTATATGATAAGCATCGCTGTTTAAGCCGTAGCCCAATACCTCGGCATAAATTCTGGCTCCCCGGTTTAAGGCAAACTCCAGCTCTTCCAGAATGACGGTGCCACTACCCTCACTGGAGACAAAGCCATCGCGGTCTTTATCAAAGGGACGGCTGGCCTTCTCCGGCTCATCATTCCTGGTGGAGGTGAATCCACCGGCATCCAGTCCGGCAAAAATAAGCGGGGCAATAGCCGCATCAGACCCGCCGGCAATCACTGCCTCCGCCTCGCCCCTCTGAATAATCCTAGCCGCCTCACCGATGGCATGCGTCCCGGCGGCACAGGCAGTTACCGGGCACAGGTTCGGTCCCTTAGCCCCAAACTGGATGGCAACCTGCCCCGCCGCCATGTTACCCGGAAAACTGGGAACAAAGAAGGGGGAAATCCGGTGGCGAGCTCCCTGAAGTAATAACTGGTGATTTTTTATCAAGCTTTCTATCCCGCAGGCGGCGGTTCCTATTACCACCCCAACCCTCTCAGCATTACCCGGGTTGATGGTCAGCCTGGAATCCTCCACCGCCATCCGGGTGGCGGCTAGAGCCAAATGGGTGAAACGGTCTAGCCTTCTTACCAGTTTCCGGTCCATAAAATCTAGTGGATTAAAGTCATTCGCCTCACCAGCAATCCTGGTCTTAAAATCGCTGGCATCAAACCCGGTAATCATACCAATGCCAGATTTCCCCTGACACAGAGATTGCCAGCTTTTCTCCACTCCGGTTCCCAGGGGGGTTATTGCCCCCAATCCGGTTACCACTACCCTTCTTTTCATGAACAGTTCTCCTCTGGTCAGCCTGACCCTAGTCAATCTCTAAGGCTTTGCTTGCGAATCTTGCCACTGGCGGTTTTGGGTAGAGCATCCATAAATATCACCTCTCTAGGCACCTTGTAGTCAACCAGACGCTCACGGCAAAATTTCTTAATCTCGGCTTCGGTAGCGGTTTCCCCTTTCTTCAGGCTGATAAAGGCTTTAGGCGCCTCGCCCCTCGCCTTATCAGGAACCCCGATTACGGCTACCTCGCTTACCTTGGGGTGGGTGTAGAGCACATCCTCAACATCAACCGGATAGACATTGTGTCCGCTGACGATTATCATATCCTTCTTCCTGCCCAGGATAAACACATAGCCATCGTCATCAATCTTACCAATATCACCGCTATAATACCAGCCGTCCTTTATTACCTCGGCGGTAGCTTCAGGATTTTTATAGTAGCCGTCCATCAGGCAGCCACTCACAATTATCTCTCCGGCTTGATTTGGGGGTAGTTCCCTGCCCGTCTCATCTACTATCTTCAGCCCAAGCCCGGGCGGTGTCAGCCCTACCGAGCCAAGCTTCCCCGTGCCATCAATAGGCTGAATGGCAAAAGCAGCCGGGGTTTCGCTGGTGCTCCAGAGGTTGGTAATATCCAGACCATAGTATTTATTAAACCGCTTTGCGGTCTCCTCCAGCATTTGTTTCAAGTTGGTTATCATCATTGTTTACCTCCCGGTATTTTGGGCTTAGACAGGATTAGTTTAGCAGATTTGCCCCCTCTGTCAATGAGTAGGAAACAAACATAGTGCCACTGTATAGGTACCATGAGGGGCTTGACAAATCCAGTATTTCTGTTACAATGTTTATTGTAAGAGAGTTGATTTCCCCTGTTGGTTCGCTGGCAGGGCGCTAAGCCGCCTATGGGCGGCTTAGTTTTTATTCTCATGAAACTAGATACAAATGTTTACGTCGATGGTTTTAACCTGTACTACAACTGCGTTAAGGGAACCCGGTATCGGTGGCTCAATCTATCGAAGCTTTGCACAATGTTGCTCCCTGGGCATCACATCAATCGTATAAGATATTTCACCTCTTATGTAATACCTCATCTTAAGGACCCTCAACAATTACAACGCCAGCTTACTTATGTTCGGGCACTAAAAACCATACCTAATCTCACAGTTCACCGGGGACAATTCATGGTTCACCCTGTATGGAGGCCATTGGCTCAGCCACCTGCAGCAGGCCAAAACATGGTGCAAGTGCTGGATACGAAAGAGAAAGGGTCGGATGTCAACTTAGCATCATATTTGTTAGTCGATGGTTTCAATAAAGAGTACGAAATGGCCGTGGTTATTTCGAGTGATTCAGACCTAGTAGAACCAATAAAGCTTGCAAGTAGTCACCTGGGACTGCCTGTAGGCGTACTACACCCTCATCGGAGCCACAGTGTAGAGTTATCTGAGGTTGCAAAGTTCTACAGGCCTATCCGTGAAAGGGCTCTCAGAGCCAGCTTGTTTCCTCCGGTATTGACAGACGCAGCTGGTACAATCATTAAGCCCCCCACTTGGTAGTTTTGTTCTAAGTTTTTATTTCGCATATCCCTACAATCTTAAAACTATTGACAAAAAATCATTTTTGGGTTATAGTGATTTTTTAATAGAATAAAGTAAAGGCGGGGAACAAGACTAGTAGGCTTCAAGTGAGGCACAGAGAGTCGGGTAAGGTGTGAGCCGATGCTGGCGCTGAAGCTGAATGGACTTGGGAGTTGCAAACTGAAAGTCGCCCAGTGGGTAGACAAGTAGGCTTTGTCGCCAGGGAAGCGTTATCAAATCCCGGGGTATTGAGGTAAATCTCTGTACCTGATAGAGATAGTCAACTGGCTCTAGTGGCTGGAGTTGACTAAGAAGGGTGGCACCGCGGAAGTGAACCTCTCGCCCCTTTAAGGGGTGGGGGGTTTTTTAATAAGGAGGCAAAACATGGTTATCCTATCACTGAGGTGGCCCCTTTGGGGGCCAAGACGGATAAAAAACTAGCTTACCAATTAAAAAAATTAAAGGAGTAAAAGATGGAAAGAACAAAGTTTATTCTTGACGAAAAGGAGATGCCGACATCCTGGTATAACATCCAGGCCGATTTGCCGGAGCCATTGCCACCCCTGCTCCATCCCGGCACCAAGGAGCCAACAATTCTTCCCCCTCCCCTGTTCGCCAACGCCCTCAACGAGCAGGAGTTCAGCAAAGAGCGCTGGATTGAAATTCCAGAAGAGGTGCAGACTATCTACCGCACCTGGAGACCAACAATTTTGCATCGGGCACACCGACTGGAGAAAGCTCTGGACACGCCAGCCAAGATTTTCTATAAATACGAAGGGACAAGCCAGGCGGGTAGCCACAAGCCCAACACGGCGGTAGCTCAAGCCTACTATAATAAAAAAGAAGGCGTTAAGCGTATAACTACCGAGACCGGTGCCGGGCAGTGGGGGAGCGCCCTGTCTATGGGGTGCATGTTCTTCGGTCTTGAGCTGAAGGTCTATATGGTCAAGGTAAGCTACTACCAGAAGCCCTATCGCCGCGTCCTGATGGAGACCTGGGGAGCCAAGTGTGTCCCCAGCCCCAGTGAGGACACTGAGGTGGGACGCCGCATCCTGGCGGAAGACCCCGATTCCACCGGTAGCCTGGGTATCGCTATCAGCGAAGCCCTAGAGGATGCCTTCGCCCATGATGATACCAAGTACGCCATAGGCAGCGTTGTTAACCATGTCCTGTTACATCAAACGATAAACGGTCTGGAGGCAAGGAAGCTAATGATGGAGCAGGCAGATGCCTACCCTGATATAATCGTCGGTTGCATCGGCGGCGGCTCTAACTTTGCCGGGCTGTTCCTGCCCTTCGTCAAGGATAAAATTGATGGCACCAAGCCAGGCCTGCGCATCATCTGTGTTGAGCCGGCAAGCTGTCCCAGCGTGACTAAGGGACCTTATACCTGGGACTACGGGGATGTAGCCGGACTTGCCCCTATCATCAGGATGTATACCCTGGGTCATACATTTGTTCCGCCACCGGTTCATGCTGGCGGTCTTCGTTATCACGGGATGGCACCCATTATCTGCCACCTTCATAAACTTGGTCTTGTTGAAGCCAGGGCTGAGCATCAGATTGCCACCTTTGAGGCTGGGGTAAAGTTTGCTCGCACTGAGGGCATTATTACTGGTCCCGAGCCGTGCCATAACGTCAAGGTGGCTATTGACGAAGCCCTTAAGTGCAGGGAATCCGGTGAAGCCAAAACCATCTTGATAGCTCATAGCGGGCATGGGCACTTTGACCTAGCTGCCTACGATGCTTACCTATCGGGTAAACTGGTGGATTATGCGTATTTTAAGGAAGAAGTAAGGAAGTC
>DAOWJS010000099.1 GCA_030640255.1 Dehalococcoidales bacterium
AGCCGACAGAGGTTCACCCCAAAGAGGCAGTAACCATCGTTGCATCTGTGGTTAATACCGGTGGTACAGAAGGCAGCTACAGTGTAGTGTTAAAGATAAACGGTGTGAAGGAAGCCGAGAAGACGGTAACCATTGCTGCTGGTGAGAGCCAGGATGTTAGTTTCAGCGTAATCAAAGAAGAGGTTGGCAGCTACGCTGCTAGTGTGGATGGGCTGAGCGGTAGTTTTACCGTAGCAGCACCACCAGTCAACTGGCCTCTCATTGGTGGAATTATAGCCGGGGTGGTAATAGTGGTGGTGTTGCTTATCTCCGTAGTTAGAAGAGAGAAGATTTGAGGCTCTGTATACTACAATCTAGGTATAAACTGCCACCACCACTGCCTCTTTGGGGTTATGCTCATCAAAGAATATAACTGCTACCTTCCTACCCAGAGCCATTTCTGCCGCCGGCAGGTTTCTCGCCACAGGAGTACCCTCCAGATAAACCTTGTAGCTGCCAGTAAGCTGGATAGTGGCGGTGTAGTCACCAGAGTTGAAACTTTTTAGTATCGCTTTCCTCAAGCTCATTTTTTCTAGTCCTCCTATATTTATTTAGCAACCTACCCCCTTTATCCCCCTCCCTTGGTAAGGGAGGGGGAATCGTTTTTTAGAGGGGCGAAGCCCCTCTCTTACCTACACTCCTCCGTCTCTTATTGAAAGGTTGTTTAGTAAGGGGATTAAAAGGGGCGAATAGGGGGTCCCTGCAAAAATTTATTTTTGTGGGGTAAAAAGCCCCTTTAAGAAGTTCTCTTCCCTCTCCCCTTCAAAGGAGAGTCAAAGAGAGGCGAAGCCTCTCTTATATAACTAATTCCCCCTCCCTTATGAAGGGAGGGGGATAAAAGGGGGTGGGTTGTTAAACAATCTTTTATTAAGGGAAAGGGGTCAGGGGGATAGGTTGCCAAACAATCTCCTGGTAAGGAGTTTGCATTAATACACTAATCACCCTATAATCAGTCTTAGAGAGCTGATTATGCCGAGAATCATGCGCATTCTATTACTACTGGGCTTATTAACTTTCGCCTCTACAGCCATTGAGGCTCAGGCGGCTACACCCCGGATTGATGTGCTTCAGGTCAAAGGAACCATTAACCCCGTCCTGGTTGACTATATTGAGAATGGAATTAACCACGCTGAGGAAACCAATGCCGTAGCTTGTATTATCCAACTGGATACACCCGGCGGTCTGGACACCTCTATGCGTGATATTGTACAAAGTATCGTTAATGCCCGGGTTCCCGTGGTGGTATATGTCTCCCCTTCTGGAGCTCGAGCTGCCTCGGCTGGTGTGTTCATCACCATGGCCGCCCATGTTGCCGCTATGGCACCAAATACTGCCATCGGGGCGGCTCACCCGGTAGCAATAGGCGCTGAGGGCGAAGCCCAGATGTCAGAGACTATGGAAGAGAAGATAGTCAATGATGCCGCCGCCTATATTAGAAGCATTGCTGAGGCTCATGGACGCAATATGGAATGGGCGGAAAAGGCAGTCAGGGAAAGCGTTTCCGCCACCGAGCAGGAAGCCCTGGAACTTAATGTTATTGATATGGTTGCCCCTGACCTTAACGCCCTCATTTCTCACCTTGATGGTTGGCAGGTAACCATGCTGGATGGCAGTGTGGTCAGCCTGCAGACGCAAGGGGCTACCATTAACTACTTTGAGATGAGCGTAATTGAAGACTTCCTCTATGCTATAGCTGACCCCAATATTGCCTATATATTGCTAAGTCTGGCCATGCTTGGTATAATGGCCGAAATCTTTAATCCCGGGCTTATTTTCCCCGGTATAGTGGGTGGCATTAGCCTGCTACTTGCCTTCTACTCACTGGGAGTGCTGCCGGTAAACTATGCCGGGGTTCTACTCATAGTTCTAGCCTTCGGTCTCTTTATCGCTGAGGTACTTACTACCAGCTTTGGTTTATTTACTGCAGGGGGTATAACCTCACTGGTTATCGGCTCCTTAATCTTATTTAAGGGGGGGCCATTGTTTCAAATAGACCCATGGCTTGTTGGCACAATCACAATTTGTATTGCTAGCTTTTTTGCCTTTGTAGTTCAACGGGTAATAAGAGCCCACCGAAGCCAGGCATCTACAGGCAGAGAAGAACTGGTAGGAAAGACGGCCGTAGTCAAGGAAGCTCTGGAACCTGAGGGAACGATTTTCTTTAAAGGTGAACGCTGGAAGGCAGTATCAGAAAAGGGACGGATAAAGCCCAGAGATGAAGTGATTATAACCAGGGTTGATGGCTTAAAACTATATGTAATCAAAAAGCAATAAAGGAGGTAAATAAGTGAGTTTAATTGTTACTAGGGGGTTCCATTGTTTCAAATAGACCCATGGCTGATTGCCATATTTGTAATCGGTATTGCTGCTTTCCTTGCCGTCGCCATTATTTGGGGAATTCGAGCCCACCGCCACCAGGTATCCGCTGGCAGAGAAGAGCTGGTAGGAAAGACAGCTGAAGTCAAGATAGCCCTGGAACCCAAAGGGGTAGTTTTCATTCAGGGCGAACGCTGGAAGGCAGTATCAGAAAAGGGACGGATAAAGCCTGGGGAGGAGGTGGTCATAACTAAGGTTGAAGGCTTGAAGCTATGGGTAACCAAAAAATAATAAAGGAGGTAAACCAATGAGTCCAATTGCTATCGGCATAATTGTGATAATTTTGCTCATACTTGTCCCTATGGCGGTCAAAATTGTTGCCGAGTATGAGCGGGGGGTTATTTTCCGCCTGGGGCGGCTAGTTGGAGCCAGAGGTCCCGGCTTATTTCTCATCATCCCCTTTGTTGACCGTATGGTGAAGGTAGACTTGCGGGTGGTAACTATGGATGTCCCATCACAAGAGGTAATCACCAAGGACAATGTTACCGTCAGGGTAAATGCGGTAGTATATTTCAGGGTGGTTGACCCTGAGGCATCGGTAGTCAAGGTTTTAGACCACATCAGAGCCACCTCACAGATTTCACAGACTACGCTGCGGAATGTATTGGGGCAATCCGAGCTTGATGAGCTATTGACTGCCAGGGAAAAACTCAATCAGCTACTACAAAAGATAATTGATGAGCATACCGACCCGTGGGGGGTGAAGGTCAGCACGGTAGAGATTAAGGAGGTTGAGCTCGCTGAACAGATGAAGCGGATGATGGCAGCTCAGGCTGAGGCAGAGAGAGAGAGGCGAGCCAAAATTATCCACGCTGACGGTGAGTTTCAAGCCTCAGAGAAGCTGGCTCAAGCCGGTGAAGTTATTGCCCGGGAGCCAGTTACGCTACAGCTTCGCTACCTGCAAACACTGACCGAGATAGCTTCGGAAAGAAATAGCACCGTAATCTTCCCCCTGCCCATTGACCTTATCGGCATGTTTATGAGAAAAGAGGTGCCAGTCCACTCCTCAGGTAAAGAAACTACCAAATAGCCACCGGTCAAAAACTAACCTGATAATAGGTGAAACCAGAGCCTGCTCTGGGCGGTAGGCTCTGGAGAAAATATCCCGGTTTAATCACACAGGGTAACATCCCCAGCTACAATTTTAGTCAGACTCCCATCCGGGTGTCGCAATAGGAGGCTGCCATCACTGGCTACTGATTCAGCGATGCCTTTACAGTCAACCTCGCCTGACTTTATATGGACTCTTCTCCCCAGGGTTATCAAACTATCCCGCCACTCTTGATAAATAGACCCTCCAGTGGGCAACGCCAGGTATAACTTTTCCATTTCAACTAACAAGCACCGTATTAGAGCTAAGCGCGACACATCTCTACCCAGCTCATCAGAGAGACTGGTGGCAGCGGGCAGAATCCCGGGAAAATCGGAAAGCTTGAGATTAACATTTACCCCGATGCCTATAATAGTGTAGTTCACGATGCTTCCCTGCACATTATTTTCAATTAGAATCCCGGATACCTTTCGGCCATTAACCAGAACATCGTTGGGCCATCTAAGCTGTGGCTTTAGACCAGTGACCGCTTCAATACTATGAGCCACCGACAGAGATGCCACCATAATAAGGGAAGGTAAATAGACCACACCGGGATAGAGAATAATAGACAACGCCAGGCTGCCCTTGGGCGATAGCCAAACCCGTTTTAATCGACCCCTCCCCGCAGTTTGCTCATCGGCAATAACCACCGTCCCGCCTACCGCTCCCCGCTGAGCCTCTTGTTTGGCTAACTCATTGGTTGAAGTCACTCTGGGGTGGTAAATAACCCTTTGCCCGATAAAACGGGTCTCCAACTTATCGGTAATAGACGCCGGTGATAAACTATCTTCCACCATTCCCACCTTGACATCCAGTCAATTCTGATAACCCACGAGATAAGCCCAAGAATGGACCTTGCCTAGACTAGTTAGCCGAGAAATTACGGAGTTTTAGAGCCAATGGGCTTAAGACTGCCCCTTCTGGTATCTGGCAACGGCTTTGGTTTTTATTCCGCCCCTCTCCCTGTACTCTGCCTCTACCACCATTGACACCGGTTCTAATAGCGGCACTAAATCTTGGAGAATACGGTTCACGGCATGCTCCTGCAATATGCCCACATTCCGATAAGAGGTTAGATAGTATTTCAGGGATTTGAGTTCCACCAGAGACTGAGCCGGAATATAGCGTATCACTAATCGGGCAAAATCGGGTAAACCAGTCCAGGGACAAACAAAGGTAAACTCCTCAGTCTCATAGGCTATTTCAGTGGCTGAGTCAGGGTAGTCAAAGGGAACAGCTTCAAGTACAGCCAGGTCAATTGCCGCTTCCTTCTGAATATCAAACCGCCTTGAAGCATATTTATCCACTACCACTTTATATCCGTCCAGCTATCTTTCCTTCAATGAAATAACTACCTTACGCCCCTCGCCGACGCCAGTGCTCTGAGTGATAACATCAGGGTGGTCAGCCAAAGCCAGGTGGATAATACGCCTCTCGTAAGCTGGCATCGGCTCCAGGATAAATGACACCCCCCTAGTCTTCACCCGCTCCGCCATACGCCAGGCTAAAGCCTGCAAGGCTTCATAGCGACGTTGTTTATACCCTTCCACATCAATAATTATCGGCACCCATGCCTTCACCTGATAAGCCACAATAAGCCTGACCAGATACTGAAGGCAAGCCAGAGTCTGCCCACGCCGCCCAATCAAAATACCCAGGTCGTCACCCTCTATATTAAAGGCAATAGGAACAGTAGCTCCTTTCTCTCCCTCAACCGAAGCCGTCACCCCCATCATAGTAAGTAACGTCTCTAAGACCTCCCTGGCTTTCTCAGCCACATCATCTCTTTCCTTAAGTGTAGGCACCAATGGCTCCACCCTAACCCTGGATTCCTCAGCACCCAGACCCAGAATGCCATGCCTACCTTCTTTTAGGACGGTGACCTTTACTTCTTCTCGGCTGACGCCTAATTGCTCTAAGGCGCTCTGGATAGCCTCGTCCACGGTCTTTCCGCTCATCTCCAAGCTTTTCATGGGCTAAACCTTCTTCCTGTGTAGAATCAGCGACCACGATATCAGCACCAACATCAGCCTCAACCGAAGCTACTTCCTCTACTTGAGCAATACGCCTCTTATACTTTTTATCCCTAATAGCTCGTCTCTCAGCCGCTGGTTTAACTAAGCCTCCCCACCCGGTAACAAAATATTGCATACCAATACTGATAATATTTGATACCGCCCAGTAGAGAGCCAAACCGCTGGGGAATGATAAGCAAAAGAAACCAAACATCAGCGGCATCATCCACAGCATCATCCGACTCTGCGCTTGTTGCTTGGGGTCAGCGGTTTGAGACATTACCATCTTCTGCTGCACCCACATTGTTCCCCCAACCAAAAGGGCTAATATGAGAGTCCTATCCGGTACCGCCAAGTCCAGCCACAAGAAATGACTCTCCAGGGGCAGCATAGAATACACCACTGGCCAGGAATAAAGGTATCGGGACAGGTTCAGTAAGCCCTCAGGGGTTACCGCTAGAGCCAGCATAATTGACTGGTAGAGAGCTATCCAAATAGGCATTTGGATGAGCATGGGTAATATGCAACCGGCAGGACTTATGCCCGTTTCCTTATACAGCCTCATCTGCTCCTGAGCTATTTTTTGCTTATCTTTACCGTGTTTCTTTTGAAGCTCAGCAAGCTTTGGCTGAAGCTCCTGCATCGCCTTAGTGGCATGAAGTTGCTTTAAGGTAAGCCGCAGCATCAATCCCCGAATAACAATAGTCAGCACAATAATAGCTAGCCCAAAGCTGCTGAATAGATAGTTGGTCATCGCAATGAGGACATTTAATATCGGCTGCAGAATGATTAGGTCCCATACGTTCAATGAAATCTACCTCACTCGCTACTCTTTAATGAGATGGTGGCTAATTTAGCCCCGGTATTGGCATCCACCGGATGAATGGTGAAATCTTGAGTGTGAATATAAACAATCCCGTCACTGGCACAAAGCGGACCGTATATTTCCTTTTCAATATCGGCTAGCGTGTTAATTTGATTACTAGCTGTATCCAAGGTATATACCACCCCCTGCTGTGAAGCAATAATAACCTTGTCATCAACTAAAATGGGGGAAGAAGAAATAGGACTTCCGAGGTCGATAGCATCGGCAACTTCACCACCGCTTTTGGCATCCAAGATATAGACCTTACCATCAAGGCATGGGGCATAGATAACATTATCATAAGCTACCGGTGTTGCCCAGAACCAACTCTCCCCCATAAATTTCCATTTTTGACTGCCATCATCAGCATCCACCGCATACAAATACCTGTCCAGGGAACCGATATAAACCGTGTTACCATAAACTAGAGCAGTAGAAGCCAGAGCACCTTGGGCTTCAAACTCCCATTTTTCCTGGCCACTCTCAGCATCTAAGGCATAGAGCTTATTATTAAAGGAACTAATATATACTGTGCTTCCATCACCGGCCGGGGTTGACCAAATCTTGTCTCCGGTCTGGAACTCCCATTCCTTATTCCCGGTAGCCGCCTCCAGAGCATAGACCTTGCCATCGGAAGTAGCGAAATAAACCTTATTCAACATCACCATAGGTCCACTAATAATAGGTTTAAGGTAACTATCACGGGGATATACCCACCTTATTCCCAGTGAACTGGAGTTGAAGGCATAAATTCTACCATTGTAGCCCCCAATGTAAACCAAATCACCGGCCACGGCTGGTGTTCCGTATATGGCTACCCCGGTTGAGGCGGCACAGCCCCCCCCACCAGCTGGCGCCGCACAGCCAAATCCACCAGACGTCGGCATCTTTAACGGCTCTGACCATTGACGACTACCAGCGGCGATATTAACCACTACCAGTCTGCCCTCCTTAGAACCCACAAAGAGGGTGCCATCAGCTATTACTCCACCCGACCAACCGATAGGCTGCAAACCTCTAATACAGCCTAAACCGGTTAAACCGCTCATTATCACCAGAAGCATCATCAGCAGGAGCAATGTCTTAGCCAACACTGGCTTATGCTTAAAAAGATAGCTTACCACGGGTATCTTGATGAAGCTCCGCCCCAAGGGCGGTAGATTAATAAAGATTCTGTTAAACCACACTTACTTACTCCCCTAAGAAATACCAGTGTCATGGCACCGGGTCATAACCACCAGGGTTAAAAGGATGGCAGTGAGATATTCGCTTTACCCCCAGCCACACCCCCTTGAAGAAACCAAACTTGGCAATAGCTTCATAGGTGTATTGAGAGCAGGTTGGGGTGAAGCGACAAGATGGCGGCAGAACCAGTGATAGAGTTGACTGATAAAGCCTAATTAATTCTAAGGTAAACCCTTTCATTTTCCCTCATTAATAACCGAGCTCGGGATAACAAATCCTCAACCGATTTCTTGAGTTCGGTATAACTGGTGGTAGCCGCTGGCGGACGAGCAATGAATACAATATCCCACCCCGGCTTAAGCGGAGTTACTCGTAAGATTTCACGAAGCCAACGCTTTACCTTGTTCCTGACCACCGCCTTACCTACCTGTCGGCTAATGGAAAAGCCAAGCCTGGACAATGTAAGACCGTTAGGTAAAGCCTTCATCACCAGTAAACCACACGCCCACGACCTGCCTTCACTATAAACTAACGTATACTGTGCCCGCTTAGTAAGATTTTCTTCTCCCCGCATTGCCCCGTCTCTTAACTTATTTATCAGCCAAGAGGGCATCTATCAAGAGCAAGGTTGAAGGGGCGAAGCTCTTTTAAGAAATATCTCTCTCCTTTAACGGAGACGGGAATCAAGGGGTAATGTTATAAAACAACTTCAATGAGGGCTCTGCCTCCTGGGTCATACCACAGTTAGTCTCTTACGACCCTTCAGCCGCCTTGCTTTTAAGATAGCCCGCCCGCTCCTAGTGCTCATTCTCTTCAGAAAGCCATGTTCCCGCTTTCTTGGAATCCTCTTTGGCTGATAAGTCCTTTTCGGCACTCTAACTCCTCAATAGATTAAAGAGATTATACCTCTGTCACCTCACCACCTTATCAAACTAATCACCGGTGGCGGAGAGCCCCATCTTACGGACATGAGCTGGCACATATGGCAGTAGGGCCAAGTGCCGTGCCCTCTTTATGGCTACCGCCAAGGCACGCTGATGCTTAGCGCAAGTACCACTTTTACGACGAGGCCCTATCCTTCCTCCACCCCATATGTAACGGCGTAAGTTCACCGGGTTTTTATAGTCTATCTCCTCAACCTTGTCAGCACAGAAGGAGCAAACCTTGCGCTTCGGAATATATCTTGCCCCGTTCCACCTTTTATTCTTCGCTTTGCTAAATTTTCGCGTCGTCACTGGTTATAAGTTGCTACCTCCTATCAAGTTTAACCCAGCCCAACTTCCATCTAAGACGGCACATCCTCAGGCTCTGGCTCTACCTCACCAACCCCACCTTCCTCAATCCTCTCCTCAGGAAGAGGAGCCGCTACCCGTCTATCAAGAAATATTACCCTGTTGGCTATTATTTCAGGTCGTGAACGCCTTTGCCCATCCTGGCTCTCCCAGGTACGGGTGCGCATCCTACCTTCAACATAGACAAGCCTACCTTTAGTCAGAAACTGGTTGCATTGTTCAGCCAGCTTATTCCAAGCCACTACAGCAAACCACTCTGTCTCCTGTTTACGCTCACCGTCAGGAGTAGTATATGTCCAATTAGTGGCAACACGAAACGAGGTTACCGGATTACCATTGGGAGTAAAGCGCATTTCAGGTTCACTGCCGAGATTGCCAATAATCATTATCTTATTCAAGCTTACCATTATCGTAAAGACTCCTTTCGCCCTATCCGAACACCTGCAGGAAACAGGCACGCCTCACTATTAACTACTCAACCTAATCAACAGATGCCGTAGAATCTCCTCAGAAATCTGCAGATTCGCTTCGAGCTCCTGGCTCAACGCCGGCTTCAATTTGAACCGAGTTAACACATAATTCCCCTCCATAAAATGTCTAATAGGATAGGCTAGCCTTCTTTTGCCCCATCGCTCTACATCAGAAATAGTGCCGCCCTTCCCGGTAATAGATTGGCTTACATTATCTATTATAGCATCAAACTTCTCTTCCCCAACCTCTGGGCTAATAATTAATACCAGTTCGTAGTCACGCAACCGCTTATTCTCTACCGTTAATGCTTCCTTGGATTCCCTTTTAGATGCCATTTGTTCCCCTAAAAATTTTATAGCATATTATAATACTATTCAGCAAGAAATACAAACAATAAATGCCCTCTAATAGTAAATAAAGAAGCAATATCCTTGAAGGTAACGCTTTCCCGGTTCTGGCTCTTACTTGTCTTTACTAAGAGGGCGTTTGAGAGGAGGAGATGTTTCACTAATCATATGGACGAGAACACTAGCTTGACACCACATACTGCTCCTGATAGACTTTAGCTGGCTAACCGATTTAATTATCTTTACCAAGCTGGAATGGCCCCGTGGTGTAGCGGACAAACATGCCACCCTGTCACGGTGGAGAGCAGGGGTTCGAATCCCCTCGGGGTCGCTGATTCAAACTTTTTGTTGACATTGGGACTCTATCCGGTTGTTGTTACTCTTCCCCTTCGGACAAACCACAGATTGCCTGATTCTCTGTGGTCTCAGCTTATAGAGCGTCATAAGACAGAAAGCTTGCGCAGTCTAGCTAGGGGATATGGGGTATCCCACGAGACAGTAAGGCGAGCCTTGAGCAAAACTCCACCACTGTCCCCTTAGCGCTGTTTGCTACAAGGCTACAAGGTGGAAGTTTCGTTTGAGGTCCAGCTTGCAAGTATCAAGGCGTAGAAACTGCTCGACCCAACTGGGTCAATACTGATTATTCAGACACTTTTAGCTTATATGAACAAGTATTGCCTTTCAAGGGTGTACAGTTCGTCTTCCCTGACTTTTGGATGATTTGAATACTTGTGTAGTTGAGGTCTTTTCTCCTTATCAACCGAGGAAGAAGAGAAATAACCAATTGTTTAGAAATTGGTCAAAAGTTGCCCCGAAAGGTGTTGACAAATAATCGGACGAGTGCTACTTTAAACACGGTTGTTGCCAGAAAAATTGCCCTTAGATAAATGAGAAGGTTAGGAAGTCAAAGAATATCAAGATAAAGCCAAGCATCGTAAAGAAAGCCTAGGTGAGGGCTGTTAGTTCTGACAAGAGATTAAGTGAGTGGCTTGAGGAGGCAATAAAGGAAGAGGCGGCAAGGGAGGAAAAAGAGGAAACACAGCTAAAATAGAAAAGACTTATGGGAGCAGGTCTTTCGGGGAGCGAAACGGCGTGGAATTATTTAGCTGTTTCTATTCTAAACTAATCCTGAAGATAAGTCGAATAAGGGCTCAGGGGTCCCAAGTATGGGTGTATCTTTGAGCCCTTCGGCTTTATTAAGGCGGTTGTTGCTGTCTGGTATTTTAACTAAGGAGGTGTCTATGTGAAACAAGTTTTTGTGCGCCCGGAGCGTTGTGTGGGGTGTAAGGCTTGTGAGCTGGCTTGCGCCGTGGAGCATTCTCGAAGTAAAGTCCTGTTCACCGCTATCGCGGAGGAGCCTGTCCCTCGGCGTCGCATCTACACCGAGATAGCTCAGGGTCAGAAATTTCCTCTTACTTGCCGCCATTGCGAGGAGGCGCCCTGTATTAGCGCTTGCATCCCAGGTGCCATGCACTATTCTCCGCAGGGTGTTGTTACCAATGTTGGCGGATTACAGGAATGCATTGGCTGCTCGCTTTGTCTCATGGTTTGCCCCTTTGGCGTTATCAGACAGGATCGGGCTGTTGACGGAAGGGTGATAGCCCTCAAATGCGATCTCTGCCCTGATCGTCAGACCCCGGCTTGCGTCGAATCCTGTCCTACCAAAGCCCTTGTTTACATGGAGGCTGAGGACTTCGCTAGGGAGTTACGCCGAGAGACAAGCTTAGAGCTTGCCTCTTCGCTGGTCAGGCGGGGGTCTATGGCCACTAATTTGGCGAGCGAAGCTGGTTATTGAGCAGGTGTTTTAAAAGGAGGTGTTGAAATGGAAGTAAAAGATAAGGCATCGGAACGTTCCTTCGACCTAGCCAGTCAGTTCATGCTGCGCGTGGCGGAAAAGCAAGGCATCGAAACAGCCTGGGACCGCTTGGAGAAGCAACAGCCGCAGTGTGGTTTCGGCGAATTGGGTATCTGCTGTCGCAACTGCAATATGGGTCCCTGTCGCATTGATCCCTTTGGGGAGGAGCCAACCAAGGGGGTCTGTGGGGCCACGGCGGATACTATAGTGGCCCGTAATCTCTTACGTATGATCGCTGCTGGGGCAGCAGCCCACTCTGACCATGGGCGAGACATCGCCCATACTTTACTTCTCACCGCTGAAGGCAAAGGTGGTGGCTATGAGATTAAAGATGAGGCTAAGCTCAAAGCCTTGGCGGCTGAATATGGCATCGAGACAGAAAAGCGAACCAAGGAGGAGATAGCTCTCGACCTGGCCAAGGCGGTCTATGCTGAATTTGGTAAGCAGGAAGGACCTATCCAGTTCACCCGTCGGGCACCAGAAAAACGTGTTAAGCTGTGGCAGAAGCTGGGGGTCGACCCCAGGGGAATTGACCGAGAGATTGTAGAATGTATGCACCGTACCCATATTGGCGTAGACAATGACTACGTTAACCTCACCCTGCATGGTATAAGAACTTCAATAAGCGATGGCTGGGGTGGCTCTATGATTGCCACTGAGTTATCTGATGTGCTTTTTGGCACCCCCACTCCCGTGAGGTCAATTGCTAATTTAGGTGTTCTCAAAGATGACGAGGTCAATATCATCATACACGGCCATGAGCCTACTCTTTCCGAGATGGTCGTGGCCGCGACACAGGATCCGGAACTCTTGGAGCTAGCCAAAAAGTATAAGGCCAAGGGAATTAACGTGGTTGGCATGTGCTGCACAGGCACTGAGGTACTCATGCGCCATGGCATCCCTATCGCTGGCAACTTTCTGCAACAAGAGTTGGCAGTGATCACCGGGGCGGCAGAGATTGTGGTGGTGGATGTGCAGTGTATCATGCCTGCTTTGACTTCAGTGGCTGACTGTTACCACACCAAGGTCATCTCCACTTCACCCAAGGCCAAATTCCCCGGTGCAACTCACATTGAGTTCCATGAGGAGAGGGCATACGATATTGCTAAGGAAATCGTCAGAACGGCAGTGGAGAACTATCCCAACCGTAATCCTCGTCTAGTGAACATTCCCGATGAGAAAACGGAGTGCATGGTTGGATTTAGCGTGGAGGCTATCCTGAAGGTCTTAGGTGGTAGCCTCAATCCACTGCTAGACGCCGTTAAGTCGGGAGCCATCATGGGAGTTGCCGGCGTGGTGGGCTGCAACAACCCCAAGGTGAAGCACGACTACAGCCACGTTACCCTGGTCAAGGAGCTGATCAAGAATGATATTCTAGTGGTAAACGGAGGCTGCAATGCCATCGCCTGTGCCAAGGCAGGGCTGATGTTGCCTGAGGCAGCGGAACAAGCTGGTGAGGGGCTCAAAGGAGTTTGTAAGTCGTTGGGTATCCCGCCAGTATTGCATATGGGAAGCTGCGTGGATAACAGCCGTATTCTCGTGACGCTAGCGGCTATGGCGAACGCCCTAGGGATAGATATTAGTGACCTCCCAGCAGCCGGCGCTGCCCCGGAATGGATGAGTGAAAAGGCGGTGAGCATAGGCACATATTTCATCTCCTCAGGTGTTTTTACCGTGCTGGGCACTGTCCCACCAGTGCTGGGTAGTACCAATGTAACCAAGTTGCTCACCGAAGATGCCGAGGGCATTGTGGGAGGTAAGTTTGCTGTGGAGACTGACCCCTTTAAGATGGCTGAGTTGATGATCAACCATATTAAAAGCAAGCGGCAGGCTCTGGGTTTGGCAATCCCGAGCTAAGGTCAAGTAGTGAGCTAGGAATAACACTGGCTCTAGTTCCTATGTTGCCATAGGAGGTTATAGCTATGCAAGGAACCATTTTTATTGATATGGAAAGGTGTCAGGGTTGCAAAAGCTGCGAAATTGCCTGTGCTGTGGAGCACTCAAAATCCAAAAGCCTGTTCCAGGCAGTCCTGGAGGAGCCTCGCCCTCAAACCAGGGTCAAGGTTGAACCCGTAGGGCAGCTTGCGGCTCCCTTGCAGTGTTGTCACTGTGAGGATGCTCCTTGTGTCACCGTTTGTCCTACCAAAGCACTGGAGAAGCAAGGCGTTGAAGGGCCTGTCTTGGTACGAGAGGAGCTTTGCATCGGCTGCAAGTGGTGCATTCTGGTGTGTCCCTTCGGGGTAATTGGCTTAAGCCGAGAAGGCAAAGCCATCATCAAGTGCGATCTCTGTTTCGAGCGCGAAGATGGACCAGCTTGTGTGGAGGCCTGTCCCACCAAGGCTCTTAGATTTATAACCGTGGCGGAGCTGAACAAGGAGACGAGGCGGAAGGCATTGACAGAACTACAGCACAGCCTAGTTGCTGGGAAGAAGCAACGACTTTTGGTGAGAAGTTAAGGATGGCTTTTGAGAAAGCGGGAGCGATGATTGCCGCTTGTAAACAGAGGGGCGGAATATTGCTCCCTTTATTAGAGGACATTAACGCCGAGTACGGGTATCTGCCTGAAGAAGTGCTGCGTTTGATAACCAGTGAACTTGGCTATGCTTTGAGCCAATTGTACAGTCTGGCTACTTTCTATAACCTTTTCCGTTTGGAGCCTCGGGGGCGTCATTTTATTCAAGTTTGTCAGGGCACGGCCTGTTATGTGCGTGGCGGTCAAAGGATCCTAGAGAGTGTAGAGGGGGTGCTGGGGGTGAAGGAGGGGGAGACCACCTCTGACCGTCAATTCACGGTGGAAAGTGTGCGTTGTATGGGATGCTGTAGTTTGGCTCCGGTACTGCGGGTGGATGAAGATACCTATGGTAGGATGAGAACGGGCCGATTTCGAGACATTGTGAAGAAATACGGAAGGAATGAGCGATGAAGGTCCACTTGGCACAAGCCAAAGAGGCAGGGCTCAAATTGCTTTACCCAACCAAACCTAGGATTATGGTTGGCATGGCTACTTGTGGGCTGGCTACTGGTGCTCAGGAAGTGTTTGATGCCCTTGCCGCGGAGGTCGAGAGGCAAAAGCTGGATGTAATGCTCGTTCCTACCGGTTGCCTCGGCTACTGTCAGAGGGAACCCTTAGTCAAGGTACTGGAGCCAGGTAAGCCGGCCATCATCTATGCAGATATGACAGCAGAAAAAACTCGTCAATTGATTGCTGCCCTAGCTAGGGGCCAGATAGTCAAAGAATACGTGCTGGCTAAGATTGAGGAAGAGCAGTATTTGATTGAAGGCGAAGTCTGGAAATATCCCGTTGGCGAGGTCTCGGAGGAGGTTAAGGCTCTACCACTGTATACCCAGCTCCCTTTCTGGAAAAAGCAGCTCAAAATTATCCTCAGAAACAGCGGTTTTATAGATCCTGGTAGCTTGGAAGAATACATTGCACGAGGCGGATACTTCTCTCTGTACGAAGCGCTCAGGGAGTTCACCCCCCAGGAGCTAATTGATGAAGTTTCTGCCTCTGGGTTGAGGGGCCGGGGTGGTGCGGGATTTGCCACAGGACGCAAATGGCAGTACTGCCATGATGCTCCCGATACCCCCAAGTATGTCATCTGTAATGCGGATGAAGGTGATCCAGGAGCTTACATGGATCGTACGGTGTTGGAAGGGGACCCGCATTCCGTGCTGGAGGGGATGATCATTGGTGCCTATGCTATCGGTGCTAGAAAGGGTTACGTTTACGTTCGTGACGAATATCCCCTTGCTGTGAAGAGTATACGCCGTGCCGTATCCCAGGCTCAAGGATGGGGGTTGCTGGGGGAGGACATCATGGGCTCCAAATTTGATTTTGACATTGAAATCGTGCGTGGAGCCGGAGCTTTCGTCTGTGGGGAGGAAACAGCTCTTATGGTTTCAATCGAAGGGAATATCGGCGAACCGAGACCGAGACCTCCATTCCCAGCCCAGAGCGGGCTATGGGGTAAGCCAACGAATATTAATAATGTCAAAACTTGGGCCTCCATTGCTCCTATCGTCTCCCGGGGATCAGCTTGGTATGCGGAAATGGGCACGGAGAGAAGCAAAGGGACGATGGTCTTTTCCCTGGTAGGCAAGATAAACAACACCGGTCTAGTGGAGGTGCCGTTAGGGATAACGCTGCGAGAGATGATCTATGATATTGGCGGTGGCGTTCCTGATGGTAAAGCCTTTAAAGCGGTGCAGACGGGGGGGCCATCAGGTGGCTGCATACCCGCTTCTCTGCTCGACCTGCCAGTAGACTATGAGGCGTTGACCCAGGCGGGGTCAATTATGGGCTCGGGTGGTATGGTGGTAATGGACGAGGATGCTTGTATGGTGGATATCGCCCGCTTCTTTTTGGCTTTCACTATGAGCGAATCGTGCGGCAAATGTATCCCTTGCCACGAAGGCATCGCGCAGATGCATAAAATATTGAGTGAAGTCGTAGCTGGGAAAGGAAAAGAGGGTGACATCGAGCTTCTTGAGGAACTAGCCTGGGCAATCAAAGATGGTTCGCTGTGCGGACTAGGTCAGACAGCGCCTAATCCTGTTTTAAGCACTATTCGCTATTTCAGGGACGAATACGAAGCTCACATTAAGTATAAAAGGTGCCCAGCCGTGGTTTGTAAGGAACTAATTACCTATCTCATTGATGAGGAGAAATGCCCGGGTTGTGGGCTCTGCGTAAAGGCCTGTCCTGTGGAAGCAATAACCTTTATGGGGAAAAAGAAGCCAGTTGTCTTAGACCAAGAGAAGTGCATCAAGTGTGGCTCTTGCTATGATGTCTGCAAGCTTGATGCTGTAATAAGGAAGTGACGGTAACAAGAAATGGTGACATTAACTATTGATGACCAGAACATTCAGGTACCGGAAGGACTGACTATACTCCAAGCTGCAAAGCAAGTTGGCATTGAAATACCTACCCTTTGTTATCACGAAGCTCTTGCTCCTTATGGCGCTTGTCGCCTGTGCTTGGTGGAGATAAAAGCTCCCCAGCCAGCATTGGTGACTTCATGTACCTACAGAGTGGAAGAAGGATTGGTGGTACAAACTGATTCTAAATGGGTGCAGAGAACTCGCAAGATAATCTTGGAACTACTACTGGCGCGATGCCCTACCTCCAAAGTGATACAAGACCTAGCGCGAAGCTTAGGGGTTGAGGAAACACGCCTGCCCACACTGGGGACGGAGGAGGAGTTATGTACCTTTTGTGGCCTGTGCGTGCGAGTTTGCCGGGAGGTCGTTGGGCGGAGCGCCATCAGCTTTATTAATCGTGGGCCGACCAGAACAATAGAAACGCCGTTCAAAATTGCCTCAGAGGAGTGCATTGGGTGTGGAGCCTGTGCAGCCGTCTGTCCCACGGGAGCTATCAAGATCGAGGACATTGGCGATAGCCGCCTGCTTCATAACTGGCACACCACATTGAAACTAACGAGATGCAAAATCTGCGGGGGTTATTTTGCACCACAAGAAGAACTAGAGTCTTTGAAACAGCAGGTGCCTTTAGATGAGGAACTCTGGGAAGTATGTCCTGATTGCAGAAGGAAATTGTCTGCTCACAAGTTGCCGCATCACCTCTCCTCTTATTAAAGCGAAGTTTGCAGTCTAGCTAAAGAATACGGCATCACCGGTAAATCCGTGAGACAGCCTTTGAGAAGAGGGGTAGCCTATGGGTGCCAGTTTGTGGTAAAAAGAGTAAGATTACTGGAGGTCTCGGAGAGCAAGTCGGTGAAAATCCGACGCAGACCCGCTTGCTGTGACTGATAGTTAAACCCTATCAGAAGCCAGAACGCCGAGCCTCCGGGTATCCTGTAACTTCCGCGGAGAAGGGAGGGTGGGATAAACGACCAGAGCTCGGTGATGACCCTCCTTGCTGTATTAAGCAGAGGGGGTTTTTATTTTATCCAATTGTATTAGCTAGGAGGTAATACTTGATGAAATTGCATAGCATTGCTGCTGGGATAAGGATAAAAAGCAAGCTGCGGAGGCTAGCGACACTCTGTCTGGTTTTAGCAATACTAGCCAGCCTTATTGTAGCTTGCGCACCACCTGCCGAAGAGGCGCCAACATTTCTACTGGAAGTGACCGACCAAGCGGGTAGAGTAGTCAAATTAGAGAAAATCCCGGAACGGATTGTTTCTCTTGCCCCAAGTAATACTGAGATACTGTTTGCCTTGGATTTGGGTGATAAAGTGGTGGGGGTGACAGAATATTGCAATTATCCCGAGGCGGCTAAAGATAAGCCGAAAATAGGTGGTTTTAGCACTGTTGACCTAGAGAAAGTAGTTTTCATTGAGCCAGACCTGATATTAGCCACTAACATTCACAGAGATAATATCACTCCAGCACTGGAGAGACTTGACTTAACCGTCCTTACCCTGGATCCAAGAACCCTTGGTGAGGTACTGGAAGCTATCATCCTAATCGGAGAGTGCACTGGTAAGCAGGAGGCGGCTTCCCAGTTGGTAACCGAGATGAAGAATCGGATTAAGACGGTAACCGACAAGACAGATAATCTGCCCCAGGCTCAAAGACCGAGGGTATTTTACGTTATGTGGCATGAGCCATTGATGACAGTGGGTTCCCATACCCGCATTCACGAGCTAATTGGATTAGCTGGCGGGGTAAACATTGCCCAAGACCTCGGTGAAGGTTATCCGACGATTAGTTTAGAGGCAGTTATCCAGGCGAATCCCCAGGTAATTATCGCCGGCAGCGGTATGGGGGAAGGCGCTGATTTGCCTTTTCAATATGCCAGCACCGAGCCGAGATTGAAGGATACAGATGCCCGCATTAACCACCGGGTATATGAGATATATACTGACCTAGTTGGACGCCCTGGACCCAGGATTGTAGAGGCGCTGGAGCAGTTGGCCGAAATGATACACCCAGAACTATTCGCTTCAGATTAATTTTAATAAAAGAGAGGTTGAGCACAGCTATAGAAGACGCCGGAGTTTACTACTATGCCAGCTAAGACTTTGATGATACAGGGCACAGCCTCTTCAGTCGGTAAGAGCATCATTGTGGCTGCCTTATGCCGCATTTTTCATCAGGATGGCTTTCAAGTTGCCCCATTTAAAGCCCAAAATATGGCTTTAAATTCTTTTGTCACCAAGGAAGGCGGCGAAATCGGTCGAGCCCAAGCAGTACAGGCTGAGGCAGCTGGCATTGAGCCCTCAGTCCATATGAACCCTGTCCTGCTCAAACCTCAGGCTGGGGCTAGTTCACAGGTTATTGTCCTGGGTAAAGTGGCTAAAAATCTGGAGGCTAGCCAATATTATGACTATGCCCCTTATTTGCTGGGGATAATAGAGGATTCCTTAAACCAGCTACGCTCTGCCTACGACATTGTGGTTATTGAGGGAGCTGGCAGTCCGGTTGAAATAAATTTGAAAGAAAGAGAAATAGTTAACATGCGGGTGGCACGAATGGCTGGCGCTCCGGTCCTTCTAGTGGGCGATATTGACCGTGGTGGCGTTTTCGCCTCCCTCATCGGCACTCTAGAACTACTGAGTAAGGAAGAACGTGACCTCATTAAGGGGATTATTATCAATAAGTTTCGTGGCGACCTTGAGTTACTAAAGCCAGGACTGCGCTTTCTGGAGAAAAACACCGGCAAGCCTGTTTTGGGAGTGGTTCCTTACTTCCGGGGCATTACCATCGCTCAAGAAGACTCGGTCTACCTGGATGAAAGACCAACAGACTCAGCTAATGGGGATGTGGATATAGCTATCATACGCTTGCCTCACATCTCCAACTACGATGATTTTGACCCTTTGGAGGAACAAGGTTGTACGGTTCGCTATATAACTAATCCCGCTGAGTTAGGCAATCCAGACTTGATTATCCTGCCTGGCACTAAGAGCACCATAGCCGACCTAATTTACTTAAAGCAACAAGGATTAGCACAAGCCATTATCCAACGAGCTGAGGTTGACACCCCGGTGATAGGTATTTGCGGCGGCTACCAAATGCTGGGCAAAACGGTTGATGACCCTTATAGAATCGAGTCCAAAGAGGGCGGTGTTGCTGGACTGGGCTTACTCAATAACGAAACTACCTTTAATCACATCAAAACGACCACTCAAATTAAAGCTCGAGTGATTGCCGATGGCGGCTTACTAGGCGGACTGAAGGGAATAGAAATTGCCGGATACGAAATTCACATGGGGCAAACCAGAAATCAAAACTGCTTACCCGCGTTTCAAGTCTTAGAAACTCCCCAAGGGAAAGCCGATTATTTTAACGGCGCTATCAGTAGTAATCGCTTGATATTCGGCACTTACATCCATGGCTTATTTCACAACACTAACTTCACATATGCCTTCCTGAACAGGCTGCGGCAACTCCGAGGGTTACCATTAGCTACAGCTATATCAATAGACAAGCAGGCGCAGTATGATAAACTAGCCGAGATAATCAGGCAAAACCTCAATATGTCTCAAGTTTACCAAATAACTCTGGGAAGGAATTATGGCCTTACTAGACTTGGTAAAACACAGAAAAAGCATCAGGGGTTACTTAGATAGAGCCGTTGAGAGAGAAAAGATTATGATGTGTCTTGAGGCAGCCAGAGTGGCTCCTTCTGCCTGCAATTCACAGCCGTGGAAATTCATAATCGTAGATGACAGGGAATTAAAGAATAAACTTTGCCATGCGGCCTTCAAGGGGATATATTCGATAAACTCTTTTGGCAAAACGGCACCAGTTATAGTCGCCGTCGTTTCCGAAAAGTCCAAGTTCTCAGCTAGAATAGGCGGTATGTTCCGAGGCACCAAATATTACCTCATAGATATCGGGATAGCTTGTGAGCATTTTGTGTTACAGGCTGAGGAATTAGGCCTGGGGACATGCTGGATAGGCTGGTTTAACGAACGGGCGGTAAAATCAATCTTGAACATACCACAGAATAAAAAGGTAGACATCCTGATAAGTTTAGGCTATTACGATAGGGAAAAGGTACGTTCAGAACATGGCAGGGAGCCGATGGATAAAATCGCATCCTTTAATTTTTACTAACTCCAGAGGCCATCTGACAAAGAGTGCCTAGGACGAGCGAACGATGGCATCACTCATCCGGCACACCCGCACCATCTGCTTAACATCGTGCACCCGCACTATGTCAACACCGTTGGCGATAGCAACAGATATAGTTGCCGCAGTACCCTCTACACGCTGGTCAGTGGGGAGGTCTAGCACCATACCAATAAAGGACTTACGGGAAGGACCAATTAAGATGGGTTTTCCCAATGGCTTCAGTTCGCCTAAGCGGCGGATGATTTCTAGCTCCTGCCGCCAGGTTTTGCCGAATCCAATGCCGGGGTCTAAAATAATGTTCTCCTCGGGTACACCCCGTCTCAATGCCAAGTCCAGGCTATTACGAAGGGAAGAGGTTACCTCAGCCATAACATCCTCATAGTAAGCGGTATCACGTCGGACACCGGCATCATAACCACCCTTGTCCCGCTGGTTACTCATCAAAATAAGGGGAACACCCTTTTCGGCAGCCAGCTCGGCTATTTGGGGGTCTTTTTTCAAACCCCACTGGTCATTGAGCATAACGACACCAGCCTCAACTGCCCGGCGTGCCACCTCCGACTTATAGGTATCAACGCTCAGAGGGACAGGCACCTCAGAAGCCAGCCGCTCTATAACCGGAACTACCCGTTTGATTTCCTCGTCAACTGAGACCGGAGCTGAATCAGGGCGAGTGGATTCTCCGCCAACATCCAGAATATCAGCACCTTCAGCAATTAGGCGGTGTGCTTGAGCCACTGCTGACTTGAGGTCGCTAATTCCGTCGCCGGAGAATGAATCCGGGGATAGGTTGATGATGCCCATAACATAGGTTCGTTCCCCCCAGCGGAACTCGGTATTGCCACATTGAGTAATACCCAATCGATTCATGGCTAGATTCTACCATATTACCTGAAGTCTCTCCAAGCCTTGAATTCCCTATTTTATCGGGATAGTATATAATTAATGCTGGCTTCTTTACTTAAGCATCGTCTTCTTAGTCGAAACGTATTAATAATGAGTTTTGAAGAGTGAAACGCTATCCCCTGCTGGAAGAGATATATACTCCGCTCACCGCACCCCAGTGCTTTGAGCTATTCAAAGACCGTCCCTTCAGCTTTTTTCTGGATAGCGGCATGGACCCGGGTAAGCTGGGGCGTTACTCCTTTATGGGCAGTGACCCCTTTCTGGTGCTGCGGAGCCGGGGTGAAGAAATCTCGCTCAGCCACAGTAATGGGAAACAAAAAATTATACCGGGCAACCCTTTTGATGTGGTTAATGAGTTACTGGAGCTCTATGCCCTGGATGCCCACCCGGCGGGCATTCCCCTGGTAGGTGGGGCGGTAGGCTATTTCAGCTATGACCTTTGCCATTTCATTGAGCGCCTGCCGTCAACGGCGGTTGATGATTTGAACCTCCCTGAATGCTATCTGGCCTTCTATGACACGGTTGTTGCCTTTGACCACCTAACCGGGAAGACATATTTGATCGCCACTGGATTTCCCGAGCTGGAAGAGGAGGAAAGAAAGCAGCGGGCAGAAGAAAGGCTTGAGGAGATGAAGACCAAACTTCTGAATAATCCCCGGGTCCCTGGTGCCGAGGAGCTGTTGACGACGGCTACAGTTAGCCAAGATATCGTGCTCAAATCGAATTTTACCCGGGAGGAATACCTCAAAGCCGTAGCCACCGCCAGGGAATACATATGTGCCGGCGACATCTTCCAGGTAAACCTATCCCAGAGATTTGAAGCCGACCTACCGGTTTCTCCCTACGAACTTTACCGGCAACTGCGCAACATCAACCCGGCTCCTTTTGCCAACTACTTCAACTTTGATGGGGTAAGTGTGGTCGGTGCTTCTCCAGAGAGATTTCTCAAGGTCAGGGGGGATTGGGTCCAAACCCGACCCGTCAAGGGAACTCGACGGCGCGGCAAATCGGTAGCCGAAGATGAATCTCTGGCGCAAGAATTATTGTCCAGTATTAAGGACCGGGCGGAGAATGTTATGATAGTTGACCTGGAGCGGAATGATTTAGGGCGCGTATGCCGCTATGGAACGGTGAAGGTTACTGAACTGGCTATCCTTGAGACCTATCCCACCGTCTTTCACCTGACCTCCACCGTCGAGGGTAAATTGTGCCCGGGGAAAAACCGAATTGACCTTCTCAAAGCCACCTTCCCCGGCGGTTCCATAACCGGAGCCCCAAAGGTGCGGGCAATGGAAATTATTGACGAACTGGAACCTACCCGGAGGAGCGTTTACACTGGCGCACTCGGTTACCTTAGCTTCAGCGAGGAAATGGACATAGACATAGTTATTCGAACCTTTATTATTAAAGGGGGCAAGGCTTACTTCCAGGTAGGGGGCGGTATCGTCTATGATTCGGAACCGGAGGCAGAGTATGAGGAAACCCTGGACAAAGCCAGGGCGCTAATTCAGGCGCTTAACCTGTCAACTCAAGTTACGGTGGAGGCAAGGTAGTGATTCTGGTTATAGATAACTATGATTCATTTGCTTACAACCTGGTCCAATATTTGGGCGAACTGGGCTGCGAACCAGTAGTCTACCGGAATGATTGTATAACCCTGGAGCAGATTGAGGCTCTGGCTCCAAGCCACATAGTAATCTCCCCCGGGCCCTGTACTCCGTTAGAGGCGGGGATTTCCAATGATGTAGTTCGTTACTTCAGGGGAAGGATTCCCATTTTGGGAGTATGTCTGGGACATCAATGCATCGGGTATGTATATGGCGGTACCATAAAGCGAGCCGCAGTTCCAGTACATGGCAAGCAGTCTCTTATCTTCCACGACGGTGAAACCATCTTTAAAGGTTTACTATCCCCCCTGCTTGGTGGTCGCTATCACTCCTTGATAATAGACGCCAAGACTATTCCGGCCTCTCTTGAGGTTTCCGCCTGGACAGAAGACGGGGTGATTATGGGGGTGAGAAACCGGGAACACGTGGTAGAAGGAACCCAAGTTCACCCGGAGTCAATATTAACCGATAGAGGTCATGACATATTGACCAACTTCCTGAACTTACCCAAGCCATCACTGAAAGTGAGGAAGTAATAATGGAAGAGCTTGTCTATCTGAATGGCTCCCTGCTCCCCCGCTCTCAAGCGCACATCTCGGTTTTTGACCATGGCTTTCTCTACGGATATGGACTATTTGAGACTATGCGTGCCTATCACGGGAAAATCTTTCTACTGGAGCGACACCTCAATCGCCTGCTAAGCGCTTCTTTGGTTCTCGACTTGGGCTCAAAGCTTAATGCTGCCGAACTGGGCACGGCTTGTCGGGATACATTAGTAGCCAACAATCTGGAAAACGCCCGCCTTCGGCTCACCGTCTCCAGGGGTGAGGTAAATTCATTCCCGGAACCTAGCCTTGGTAATAACCCTACGGTACTGGTTACAGCGAGCGATTACTCCCCTCCACCACCAGAGACTTACGCTAAGGGTTTCCGAGCTGGGGTAGCCTCCTTTCATCGCTATAGCCAATCACCAATACTCAGGCTGAAATCTACCAGTTATTTACTTAATATTAGAGCTAAGCTAGAAGCCGAAGCTGCCGGGCTGGATGAATCAATGTTCCTAAATGAGCACGGCTTTATTACTGAGGGCAGCATAAGTAACCTTTTCTTGGTAACCCCGACTTCTAGTCTAGTTACGCCTCCGGTGGAAAGTGGCCTACTGCCCGGCATTACCCGCCAGGTAATAATGGAACTTGCCGCTTCATTAGGGATAGATGTTGTCGAGAGTGAGGTAAAATTGACCGACCTAAGGCAATTTGAGGAGGCTTTTCTTACTAATTCGCTGAGGGAAATAATGCCGCTGATTGAGGTCAGGGAGAGTAACGACAAGATCACATCTATAGGTTCGAGAACTCCAGGCCCGGTTACCCGAAGATTAATGGCTGCCTATAAAGAGATGGTAGAGCAGCATACCTCACGATAACATACTGCCGGTGAGAAAAGCATTGGATACGGCTTTGTGCCCCCTCTTTTATTACTCGTCCTCTAAAGTGCAGATGTCAGGAAGATAGCGAAACTTCTCGTCCCAATCTATGCCATAGCCAACTATGAACTTATTGGGAACAGTGAACCCCAGATAGTCAATAGTAACTGGAACCTGTCGCCGGGAAGGTTTATCAGTCAGGGCACAAAGCTTCAAAGAGGCAGGCTTTTTCTTCCGCAGGTAATCCAGAAGGAAAGAAATAGCCAGACCAGTATCTACTATGTCCTCAATCACCAATACATCACGGCCTATAACTTTAGCACGAAGACCCTGCACCACTTTAATCTTCCCCGAACTCTCCATAGCCCGGCCATAGCTGGATAGCCTGATAAACTCCACCTCCAGCGGGAAATCAAGCAGTCGAATCAGGTCAGCCATAAACACGAAGGAGCCTTTAAGAACACCTATCAACAGGGGGTGCCTACCTTGATAATCCCGCTTGATTTCAGCCGCCAGGCTCTTAACCGTGACTTCTATCTCGTCCCTGGTAAAAAGAATGCCGGGTTTGGGTTGAGAACGCATATCTACCTTCCTTAATCTAGCCGTGAGATTATAGCCTTTATCTTTAACCCTGTCCAGCCAAGATTAATGAAGTTACCGCGCCTCATTTTAGCAGACATCGTCCTCTCATCCCAACCCACATATTTGGCAAACCAGCTTCAGGTTAAGGCTGTGATAACATATTCTACCTGAACGCCAATAAAACATGTTGACAAACCATATTTCATGTGCTATATTAGCTTAAAATAAACTGGGTATAGATAGAGCATGTTAGTTAATATTGCCTCCAGCGCATGGTATTATGCATATTTTGCATTTCCGGAGCGCACATGGTGCGCTTGGGGGGCTTTGGCATTAAGATTATGACTAGGTAATAAGGCAACAAATCTAAAGCAAAAAGTTTAAAAGGAACCCTCCCAAGCGGGGGGTTCTCCTATTTTAGATTGCCAAAATGGTTACCCTATAAAGATATTGCATCAAGAGACAGAACTCAGGTTTCAGTAATAGTATAAATTTGGAGGAGGAAAATGATAATAATGAAAAAAGATGCCACACTAGAACAAATAACCCACGTAATAGAAGAAATAAAGAGACTCGGGCTAAGAGCCGATGTTATCCAGGGAGAATATAGAAGCGTGATTGGGTTCATCGGAGATGAAAGGAAAATACCGTTTGACCATTTTGCCACTCTCCCCGGAGTGAAAGAGGTGGTGAGAGTTGAGAGACCCTATAAACTAGTTAGCCGGGAATATGGTAAATTCTTTGAAAGTCCCCATAAGTACCGGAGGATTAAAGTGGGGAACGTGACCATAGGTGGCAGTGAACCAATATTCATAGCTGGACCCTGTGCTGTGGAGAGCAAAAAACAGCTATTTAGAATTGCTGAAGAGGTGAAGACGGCTGGGGCTCATATTCTAAGAGGCGGTATTTTTAAACCGAGGAGTTCGGTTCACTCTTTCCAGGGACTTGGAGCTATAAATCAGAAAAAAGCCGAGGAAACCCTAAACTGGTTGCGCCAAGCCGGGGATATGTTCCAAATGCCAGTAGTAACCGAAATAAGAGGAGAGGCACAGGTTGACCTGGTGGCAGATTATGTTGATATACTCCAAATAGGCGCCAGAAATATGTATGACCAGGACCTGCTCACCAAGGTAGCCAGAAAGAAGAAGCCGGTCTTGCTTAAAAGACATTTTGGGGCTGGTATTGAAGAATTCCTGTCCTTTGCTGAATATATTGCCGCCGAGGGTAACCGGGATATCATTCTATGCGAGAGAGGAATACTACCTATAGGCAAAGGCAAGGAATATACCAGGTACACCCTTGACCTGGCTGCTGTCCCCGCCATTCAGAAAGAGACTTACCTGCCGGTTATCGTTGACCCCAGTCATAGCACCGGGCGCAGAGACCTTGTTTTCAACATGAGCTGCGCGGCTATAGCCGCTGGAGCCGCTGGATTGATGATTGAGGTGCACTATGACCCAGCAGAAGCACTGGTCGATAGTCAACAGGCGATTACATCCGATGAACTTAAAGATACCATCGACGCCTGTCTGAGAATCCACAAACTGATGCACCCCAAAGCAGCGAAAACTAAGGCAACATCAGATGAGAAAGGTTAAAGTTAGACTTGACAGCCATAGCTATGAGATTCATATAGGCTCAGGCACGCTGGGGCATACTGGACACCGGCTAAAAGAGCTTGGGTTTACCGGTAAGGTGGTAATTATTACCAACCCTATAGTAAAGAGGTTATATGGCAACGCCCTAGAGCAGAGCCTCACCAATGATGGCTTCAAGGCAATCATCTTGGAGGTTCCTGACGGAGAGGAGCAAAAATCACTAGACACCGCAGGCAGACTATACCATGAATTGACCAATCACTATGCTGAGAGGACAACGCCTATTTTAGCCCTAGGTGGCGGAGTTATTGGAGACCTAGCCGGGTTCGTGGCTGCCACCTATCTGCGGGGGGTACCGCTGGTACAAATACCAACCACCCTGCTGGCACAGGTTGATAGCAGCATCGGGGGTAAGGTGGCAGTAAACCATGAGCAACTGAAAAACAAAATCGGAGCATTCTATCAACCGAGGTTGGTCATTACCGACATCGACACCCTGAAAACCCTTCCCGCTAAAGAATTGGCTAACGGATTAGCCGAAGTCATAAAAAGTGC
>DAOWJS010000058.1 GCA_030640255.1 Dehalococcoidales bacterium
AGAGAATAGCTGTGCTGGTCAAGGATAAGAAAATTACTGGCATCAGTGAGTTGCGCGATGAGTCAGACCGTCAGGGTATGCGTATCGTTATTGAGCTAAGGAGAGAAGCTCAGCCGCAGCAGGTGCTCAATAATCTGTATAGATTTACCTCAATGCAGTCGGCTTTCTTCATTAACATGTTGGCTCTGGTTGATGGCCAGCCCAGGGTAATTAGCCTTAAAGAGGCGCTTCAGTATTATATAGATTTTCGCCGTGAGGTTACCACTCGGCGCTCCCGATTTGAGCTGAAAGCGGCTAAGACGAGGGCTCATATCTTGGAAGGGTTTAAAATTGCTCTGGAGCAAATAGATAAGGTGATTGCTACTATCCGAAAATCGGAAACGGCTGAGGCGGCTCGCCGGAACCTTATGACTGGCTTTGGTCTATCTCAGGCTCAAGCGCAGGCCATTCTTGATATGCAGTTACGCCGGCTGGCTAGTTTAGAGCGACGCAAGATACATGATGAGTATGCCGAGGTAGTAAAAACCATGGCTTATCTGGAGGGCCTTCTGGCTAGCCGCCAGAGGATTCTATTACTGGTAAAGGGAGAAGTGGATGAGCTGAAGTCTAAATATGGCGACCCACGGCGAACCGAGATAAGCGAGCAAGAGGTGACGGAGTTTCATGAGGAAGACCTTATCCCCCATCAAAGGGTAGTGGTGACAGTTACTAATCGGGGATTTGTCAAAAGGGTTCCATCCCAGGCTTACAAGCCGCAGCACCGCGGGGGCAAGGGTATCATTGGCATGGTAACCAGGGAGGAAGATGCCGCCAGGCTCTTAGTGGTGACTGATACCCATGCTAACCTGCTGTTCTTCACCAGCCGGGGTAAGGTGTTTCGCCTTAAGTGCTATGAAATCCCACCCGATAGCTCCCGGCTGGCTAAGGGGACGGCGCTGATTAATCTTTTCCCGGTGACTGAAGGTGAGAGGGTTACCGCTGTGGTAGCCGTGGCAGATTTTAAGCCTGATGCCTACTTGGTGATGGCTACTGGCGGCGGGGAGATAAAGAAGACGGCGGTGGGCAGTTTTGCTTCAGTGCGGAGTAGTGGGCTTATTGCCGTGGATTTGGAGGCAGGCGATGAGTTAGTGGCGGCACGTCTAGCTACTGACCAGGATGATGTCGTATTAGTGACCCGGAAAGGGCAATCAATCAGGTTCGCCGTGTCCGAGTTAAGAGCTAGCTCCCGAACCAGTGGCGGGGTGTGTGGCATCCGCCTGGCGCCTGATGACCGGGTAGTCAGTATGGATATTATCTATCCCGATACTTTCCTTCTGGTGGTTACCGCAGGGGGCTTCGGTAAGCTCACCCCGGTGGGGAACTATCCACGACAACATCGTGCTGGCAATGGGGTCAGGACTTTTAAGCTTATTGAAAAAACGGGCGAGGTTGTTGCCGCCAGAGTGGTGTCTCAAGGTCAACAGCTAATGATTATATCTGCTGACGGCATTATTACCCGCACCCCAGTAAAGGATGAAGACCCGAAGCACCGCATTTCTATTCAGAAAAGAAGCACTCAAGGGGTGAGACTGATGGAGCCTGCCCCCGGCGATAAGATAGTCGCTATCGCTTGCTTTGACTGAGCTCCTGATGCTTTTGTCGGCACTGTGGTTGCCAGCGCTGAAGTCCGCAGACGTTACAGGCTTCATAACGGCAGTCAGGGGTTTCTCTGCCGGCGAGGGCGCGCTGATATTCCCGCTTTAGGAAAGCTGTAGTTAGTCCCACATCAATATGAGCCCAGGGTAGGGGCTCGTCCAGGGGGCGCTCCCGCTGAGCGTAGAAGTCGGGCTCAATTCCAGCCTCCTCAAAAGCACGAAGCCAATTTTCATAGTGAAAGTGCTCACTCCAGGCATCAAAGGTTGAACCCAGTTGCCAGGCACGATAGATAACCTTACCTAATCGCCTATCCCCCCGTGAGAGTACTGCCTCAAGCTGGCTGACTTTAGGGTCTGTCCAGGATAGTGCGATTCCTTTGCGGCGTAATCCCTGTTTAAGCAGCTCGTGCTTGGAGTTTAGCTGAGGTTCACCCTCCTGGGCTACCCACTGAAAGGGCGTATGTGGCTTGGGGACAAAGGTGGCTAGGCTGACCCTTATCCGAGGTCTTTTCCCTTTAGCCTTCCTGCCCAGTGAGCTGACCTGGTTTATTAGCTGAATAATGTCCTCTATATCATCAGTGGTTTCGGTGGGCAAGCCCAGCATAAAATATAGCTTAAGGCTTATCCAGCCTCTATCAAAGGCAGTAGCCGCCGTTTCCAGGAGTTCCTCGTCACGGATGCTCTTATTGATGATTCGCCGTAGCCTTTCGCTACCTGCCTCTGGGGCGAAGGTGAGCCCAGTCTTTCTGCGGGAAGGGAGGGAGTCCATCAGCCTTACTGAGAAGCTATCAATGCGGAGGCTGGGTAGTGACAGGGCGAGATTATGGTGGCGATAACGGTGGGATAGGTTAGCTACCAGCTCATCAATGTGAGGGTAGTCGCTGGTGCTTAGTGAGACTAAAGAAACCTCGTCATAGCCGCAGTTACTGATAAGCTCCCCAACCGCCTGGAGCACCTCTTCTTTGGGGCGCTCGCGCACCGGACGATATATAGTCCCTGCCTGGCAGAAGCGGCAACCACGGCTGCAGCCTCGCTGAATCTCTATCGCCCCACGGTCATGGACTACCTCAATGTAGGGGACTACTGGTTTAGTGACCGGGGGAGGGAGCTTGGTCACTATCCGCCGTTGAATGGAGGGTCTGGCCTGGGCTACCGTGGGGGTAATGCTTTTAAATAAACCATCAGCCTGGTATTCCACCTGATACAGGCTGGGCACATAAATGCCAGGGATAGTAGCTACCTGGCGAAGTAGCTGTTTTCTGGGGGCTTCCTTGCCCCGTCGTTTCCAATCTCGGAAGCTATCAAGTAGTTCGAGCAATACCTCCTCGCCATCCCCAATTACAAAGAAGTCAATAAAGTCGGCCATAGGCTCTGGGTTGAGGGCACAGGTACCACCGGCAATCACTATGGGATGGGCATCGTTTCTCTCTGAGGCAAGGACTGGTATTTGGGCCAGGTGAAGCATATGGAGTACATTGGTACAGGTGAGTTCATAGCCTAGTGAGAAACCAATAATATCAAAATCCTTTAGTGGGTGCTTAGATTCAAGGCTGAACAGGGGAATACCCTTGGTCTGCATTACGGTTCCCATATCTACCCACGGGGCATAGACCCGTTCACAAAGAACATCCGGCTGGCTGTTAAGCAGGTCATAGAGGATAGGCAAGGCTAAATTGGACATGCCTATTTCATATACATCAGGGTAAGCCAGGGCAATCCTGATGTGGGTTTTGTCCCAGTCCTTTACTAGGCTATTCCACTCGCCACCGGTGTAGCGGGCGGGCTTGGTAACCTGATGCAATATATTATCGGGATAGGTCAATTGGCTTCCCCCAGACTGCCCATTATAGCTTAAGGTGGTGGAATAAACCAACCCCTTGGTTTAAAGATTATTTATCAACCTCAACCCCTTTAGATTTTTTATTTGTAACCCTCCCCCTGTTTCCCCCTCCCTTGATAAGGGAGGGGGAACTTTCTATATAAGAGGGGCTTCGCCCCTCTTTGACTCCCCTTTAGTATTTACTCTTTTCAAAGGAGAGGGGGAGGGATTTTTTAAAGAGGGGGCTCCGCCCCCTCTTAGATTCCCCTTGGTCGCTTCGCCCTCTTAGACACCCTATTGATGAACATCTTTATTGCCAATGGTGTGCTTCTACATAAGGGGGGAAGAGATTTTAGAGAGGGGCTTCGCCCCTCTTTGACTCCCCATTACAAAATAAAGGCGCTTATTGAGGGCAGCTTGAAGGGGCGTTAGCCCCTTCAAAAAATAATCATTCCCCCTTCCCTTACTAAGGGAAGGGGGTCAGGGGGATAGGTCACCAATCTAGGGTGGGGGGAAGAAAGAGTTGATAGTCAACCTCTCCAAATCCAAAAGCCCTTTGACGTTTATAGGATAGCCGACTAAAATAGTCCTAAGCAATTAATAAGGAGAATGAAATGGAGCAAATTTGGGCGCCATGGCGTATTGAGTACATCCAGAGGGAAAAATCAGAAGGATGTATTTTATGTGAAAAACCTAAACAAAGCAGCGATGCTATGAATTACATTCTGTATCGGGGAGACAAAAACTTCGTCATTATGAATGCCTATCCCTATAACCCGGGTCACCTGATGATAGCCCCCTACCGGCACGTAGCTAATCTAGACGAGCTAACTGATGAAGAGCGCCACGAGCACTTTGCCATGGTTAGCCGGTGTATCAAGCTCCTGAGACAGGCATTTAACCCCGGCGGTTTTAATATCGGCATAAACATGGGAAAGGTAGCCGGAGCCGGTATAGAGGAGCATGTTCACACTCACATCGTGCCTCGGTGGCAGGGCGATACCAACTTTATGCCGGTAATAGCTGAGGTAAGGGTAGTTCCTGAAGCCCTGGCTGGAACCTATGAAAAGCTAAAAGGCAAATTCTGATTGAAGTTCTACAGGGCACCGCTTCTTGGTAAAGCAGTAATTTCCGCTCCTTGTCTCCTTGCATTACCGCTTCCCGGTAAGCATCTTCCAAGGACTTTACCAGTCGTTGGACCTCAATCAATAGGCTCTTTGTATCATCACTAATATTATGGTCTTCCATAATTAAGCTCCCCATTTTGCCTTCTCAAGGCAACAATAGCCCACAATAACTCTGGTAATCTCTCATCCAATCTCAACCTGCTTGAGCACTCATCACACACACTATAGAAAACCGCCTCTTTCTTTATTCAAGTTATTCATAGGTAGTGCTCAGCGAGAAAGCACTTTGGTTGCGGCTAGCACCACCGATAGTGCTCGTGCCAATGAAGGCTAATATTCCCATATTAAAAGGTAACCATTTCCCAGTTGACAAAATTATTGTTTTATGCTAACATTCCAATTACAGATGAAGATATCTGATTCATAAAGAAACAAACTGATGATTGAAAACCAGGCGGACGGCTTGGTGATTCAACCATCAAGCCGTCTCTTTATGTCTACAGCACCTTAACAATTGAATATGAGGACTAATATCAAGTCTGAAGCAGGTCAAGCGGAGAAGGCGCATGGTGGATGCCTTGGCATCAAGGGCCGAAGAAGGGCGCGGCAAGACTGCGAAAAGCCTCGGTGAGCTGCCGAGCAAGCTTAGCCGGGGATTCCCGAATGGGGCAACCCACTCAGGTAAAACCTGAGTACCCCCAGCCGAACACATAGGCTGGGAGGAGGTAAGCAGGGGAAGTGAAACATCTCAGTACCCTGAGGAAAAGAGATTATTCCCTGAGTAGTGGCGAACGAAAGGGGAGAAGCCCAAACCCAATAAGCTAAGTGGTTCCGGGGCCTAAGCTTATCGGGGGTTGTAAGACAGGTAGGACCCAGCTCGGGATGGGTCAAGGAGTTACCAACCGAACCCCTAGTCGAAGGATTCTGGAAAGAACAACCACAGAGGGTGACAGTCCCGTAGATAAAAGGGAGAGGCTCCTTATCTGTTCTTGAGTACCACGGGACACGAGGAATCCTGTGGGAAGCTGCCCTGACCACAGGGCAAGGCTAAATACCCTTGATGACCGATAGTGAACTAGTACCGTGAGGGAAAGGTGAAAAGTACCCCGGGAGGGGAGTGAAATAGACCTGAAACCATGTGCCGACAAGCA